>SVPB01000017.1 GCA_015066065.1 Oscillospiraceae bacterium
CCCCTGCGCCGTGTTACCATGCGTGAAGTGGCTGCCGCCCGCCGTGCCATCCGGGAATACCTGAATGACAAGCCCGGTGATGTGGACTACAACGATGCTGCCAGACTGCAGGTCCACCTGGGTATTCTGGTCCGCTTCCAGGAGCAGGAGCAGCATTTGCGCGTCCTTCAATGCCAGGCACAGCAGCCCCTGGAGTCCCGCGTGGGTGGCGGCGTCGTTACCCAGATTGGGCCAGTCCAGGAACCGGAATTGAGGCAGCTGCTCCCTGCCGCCGTAGAGATGGTCAGCGCCCAGCTGACTGCGCAATAACAGAAAGTGAGGACGAGAAACATGATCGTGAATTCCATTGCCAACGAGCTTCAGTCTCTGGCCTACCACGGCCGGGGCATCATCATCGGCAAATCGGCCGACGGCCGTCGGGCGGTGACCGCCTATTTTATCATGGGACGCAGTGTCAACAGCCGTAACCGGGTGTTCGTTGCCGAGGGCGACGCCATGCGCACCAAGGCATTTGACGAGTCCAAGATGGTGGATCCCCACCTCATCATCTACTATCCCGTCCGGGTGCTGGGCAACAAGACCATCGTCACCAACGGTGACCAGACCGATACCATCTACCAGCTCATGGACAAGCAGATGACCTTTGAGCAGGCCCTGCGCACCCGTGAGTTCGAGGACGATAAGCCCAACTTTACCCCCCGTATCTCCGGCATCATCCATCAGGAGAACGGCGACATGAACTATGCGCTGTCCATCCTCAAGAGTGCCGAAGGGGACGACCGTTCCTGTGAGCGTTTCACCTACGCTTATTCTAACCCCCTGCCGGGTCGTGCCAAGTTCATCCACACCTACAACGGCGACGGGGATCCGCTTCCCTCCTTTGAAGGAGAGCCTAAGACCCTGGAGCTGCCGGATATGGACATCGACGCCCTGACCGACCTCATCTGGGATAACCTCAACGAGGATAACAAGGTCTCCCTCTTCGTGCGCACCATCGATCTGACCACCGGTGAGACCGCTACCCGTATCGTTAATAAAAATCAGTAAGGAGTGCCGCAACATGAAAGAATTTGAGCTGAAATACGGCTGCAATCCCAACCAGAAGCCTGCACGCATCTACATGCATGACGGCAGCGAGCTGCCCATCAAGATCCTTTCCGGTCGCCCGGGTTACATCAACTTTCTGGACGCCTTCAACTCCTGGCAGCTGGTCAAGGAGCTCAAGGAGGCCCTGGGTCTGCCGGCGGTAACCTCCTTTAAGCACGTGTCTCCCACCTCTGCGGCGGTGGGCATCCCTCTGTCCGACACCCTTAAGAAGGCCTGCTTTGTGGATGACATCGAAGGGCTGGACGAGTCCCCTCTGGCCTGCGCCTATGCCCGTGCCCGAGGCACCGACCGGATGTGCTCCTTCGGTGACTGGGTAGCCCTGTCCGACGTATGCGACGTGACCACCGCCCTGATGCTCAAGCGAGAGGTCTCCGATGGCATCATCGCCCCCGGTTATGAGCCGGAAGCCCTGGAGATCCTCAAGCAAAAGCGCAAGGGCAACTACAACATCGTGGAGATCGACCCCTCCTATGTGCCGGATGCCGCCGAGCATAAGCAGGTATACGGCATCACCTTTGAGCAGGGGCGCAACAACTTTGAGATCAACCGGGAGCTGCTTACAAACATCGTCACCGCCAACAAGGACCTGCCGGAAAGTGCGGTGCGTGATCTGATCGTAGCGCTCATCACCCTCAAGTACACCCAGTCCAACTCGGTGTGCTATGCGGTGGACGGCCAGGCCATCGGCGTAGGTGCCGGCCAGCAGAGCCGTATCCACTGCACCCGTCTGGCAGGCACCAAGGCGGATACCTGGTTCCTGCGTCAGCATGAGAAGGTGCTGGCCCTGCCCTTCAAGGATACTCTGGGCCGTCCCGACCGTGACAATGTCATCGACGGTTACATTAACCAGAACGAAGAGGATGTCTGTGCCGACGGCGTGTGGCAGCGTTACTTCACCTCCCGGCCGGAGCCCTTCACCGCCGCCGAACAGCGTGCTTATCTGGACAGCATCGACGGGGTGGCGCTGGGCAGCGATGCCTTCTTCCCCTTCAGCGATAACATTGAGCGCGCTAAGAAGAGTGGTGTCAAGTACATCGCCGAGCCGGGTGGCTCTATCCGTGACGATGCGGTCATCGAGTGCTGTGACAAGTACGGCATGACCATGGCCTTCACCGGCATGCGGCTGTTCCACCATTAAGCAGGACAACAGATGACAGATAGCAGATAAAGGAGTTTCTATGAAGCTTTTAGTGGTTGGCTCCGGTGGACGGGAGCATGCGATTATTAAGAAACTGAAAGAGAACACGACCATCACGGAGATGTACGCCCTCCCGGGCAACGGAGGAATCGGCCGGGATGCCATCTGCGTGGATAAGGACCCCAAGGACGTGGCCGGGGTGGCCGCCTTCGCTAAGGAGGCCGGCATCGACTACGCTGTGGTCGCCCCCGATGATCCGCTGGTGCTGGGCTGTGTGGACGCTTTGGAAGCAGAGGGGATCCCCTGCTTCGGTCCCCGTGCCAACGCCGCCATCATCGAAGGCAGCAAGGTGTTTTCCAAAAACCTGATGAAAAAATACGGCATCCCCACCGCCGCCTACGAGGTGTTTGATGATATGGAGGCGGCGCTGTCCTATCTGGACACCGCCCCCATCCCCACGGTCATCAAGGCGGACGGTCTGGCGCTGGGCAAGGGTGTCATCATCGCCCAGACCCGGGAAGAAGCCAAACAAGCGGTTGTTTCCATGATGCAGGACAAGATGTTCGGCAGCAGCGGCGATCACATTGTGGTGGAGGAATTCCTCACCGGTCCCGAGGTATCGGTGCTGTCCTTCACCGACGGCAACGTGGTCGTGCCTATGATCTCCTCCATGGATCACAAGCGTGCCGGGGATAACGATACCGGTCTCAACACCGGAGGTATGGGCACCGTTGCCCCCAACCCTTACTACACCCCTGCCGTGGCCGAACGGTGTATGCAGGAGATCTTCCTGCCCACCATCCGTGCCATGGCCGCCGAGGGCCGTCCCTTCAAGGGCTGCCTGTATTTTGGCCTGATGCTTACCCCCGACGGCCCCAAGGTCATCGAATACAACTGCCGCTTTGGAGATCCGGAGACCCAGGTGGTGCTCCCCTTGCTGGAAAGTGATCTGCTCACCGTCATGCAGGCGGTCACCAACGGCACCCTGGCGGACACCCCCGTGACCTTCAGCGACAAGCACGCCTGCTGTGTGATCATGGCGTCCAAGGGATACCCCCAAGCGTACGAAAAGGGATTCCCCATGACCATCCCGGCGGACATCTGGCCGCAGGTGTACGTAGCCGGCGCCAAGGAGAAGGACGGCGTCCTGCTCACCAACGGCGGTCGGGTGCTGGGAGCCACCGCTGTGGCGGACTCCTTGTCCGATGCCATCACCGCCGCCTACGGACTGGTGGAGCGCATTTCCTTTGACAATGCTTACTACCGCCACGATATCGGCGCTAAGGCTCTGCAAGCTAAGGAGGTTTAAAAATGGTCTATCGCGTTTTCGTAGAAAAGAAGAAAGAACTGGCCAACGAAGCCCGTGCTCTGCTGAGCGATGTGCGTACGCTGTTGGGCATTGACGCCCTCACCGACGTGCGTATCATCAACCGCTACGATGCGGAAAACATCACCGAGGAGCTGTTTGGCTACGCCATCGGCACGGTGTTCTCCGAGCCCCAGCTGGATAACACCTATGCCGAGCTGGATACCGACGGCGCCACCGTGTTTGCGGTGGAATACCTGCCCGGTCAGTTTGACCAGCGGGCGGATTCCGCTGCCCAGTGCATCCAGATCATCTCCCAGGGTGACCGCCCCCTCATCCGCACCGCCAAGGTGTACGCCCTGTACGGCGACCTGACCGACCAGCAGGTAGATCAGATCAAGAAGTACGTCATCAATCCCGTGGAGGCACGGGAGGCCGGCTTTGAGAAGCCTGCCACCCTCCAGGCGGAATATGCACTGCCGGATGCGGTAGCCACCGTCACCGGGTTTATCGCCATGGACGAGGCCGCCCTGGCCACCCTGCTGGACGAGCTGGGCTTGGCCATGGATCTGGATGATCTGAAGTTCCTGCAAGGCTATTTCCGTGATGAGGAGGGACGTGACCCCACCATCACCGAGATCCGGGTGGTGGACACCTACTGGTCCGACCACTGCCGGCACACCACCTTTTCCACCCACTTTGAGAATGTGCGTATCGACGATCCTGCCGTGCAGGCCGCCTACGACCGGTATCTGGCCGCACGGGTGGAGGTATACGGCGAGGAAAAGGCGGCGGCCCGTCCCCAGACCCTCATGGACATTGCCACCATCGCTACCAAGGTGCTCAAGAAACGGGGATTGACCCCCGAACTGGACGAGTCCGAGGAGATCAACGCCTGCTCCATCCACCTGACCGCCACGGTCAACGGCGAGGAGCAGGATTGGCTCTTGATGTTCAAGAACGAGACCCACAACCATCCCACCGAGATCGAACCCTTCGGCGGTGCTGCCACGTGTATCGGCGGTTGTATCCGTGATCCGCTTTCCGGCCGAGCCTACGTGCACCAGGCCATGCGTATCACCGGCGCAGCGGATCCCCGCAAGACCATGGCTGAGACCCTGGCAGGCAAGCTGCCCCAGCGCAAGATCTGTCAGACGGCGGCCGCCGGTTACTCCTCCTACGGTAACCAGATCGGTCTGGCCACCGGCCACGTGGCGGAGATGTACCACGAAGGCTTTGTGGCCAAGCGCCTGGAGTGCGGTGCCGTAGTAGCCGCCGCCCCTGCCTACAACGTGCGTCGGGAGCGTCCCGCCGCCGGCGACGTGGTGGTACTGCTGGGCGGCCGTACCGGCCGTGACGGTATCGGTGGTGCCACCGGTTCTTCCAAGAGCCATAATATGAAGTCTCTCACCACCATGGCGTCCGAGGTGCAGAAGGGCAACGCCCCCGAGGAGCGTAAGATCCAGCGTCTGTTCCGCAACCCCGAGGTAACCCGGCTGATCAAGCGCTGCAACGACTTTGGCGCCGGCGGCGTGTCGGTAGCCATCGGCGAGCTGGCCCCCGGTCTGCGCATCGACCTGGATGCGGTACGTAAAAAATACGACGGCCTGGACGGCACCGAGATCGCCATCTCCGAATCCCAGGAGCGCATGGCAGTCGTGGTTGCCGCCGAGGATGCAGACCGGTTCATTGCCTTTGCGGAGGAGGAAAACCTGGAGGCCTACCGGGTAGCGGTGGTCACCGAGGAAGCCCGTATGGTCATGCACTGGAAGGGACAGACCATCGCTGACCTGTCCCGTGCATTCCTGGATACCAACGGTGCGGTGAAGCACGCTTCCATTGCGGTGGACAGCAAAGACCTGTCCCCCTTGAGCCGGCCGCTGTACGCCTCCCTGCGGGAGATGGCCGCCGCCCTCAAGACTGCCAGCCAGCGTGGTCTGATCGAACGGTTTGACTCCACCATCGGCGCCGGCAGCGTGGTAATGCCCTTTGGCGGCAAGCGGCAGCTGACCCCCACCCAGTCCATGGCGGCGGTACTGCCCCTGCTGCCCGGTCAGCACACCGACCAGGCCAGCGTGTTTAGCTGGGGCTGCGATCCCGACACCCTGTCGGTGGATCCCTACACCGGTGCTCATGCGGCCATCTACGCCTCGGTCGCCAAGCTGGTAGCCGCCGGCTGCGACTACCAGAAGGCGTATCTGACCCTGCAGGAGTTCTTTGAGAAGCTTAAAAACGAGCCTGCCCGCTGGGGCAAGCCCTTTGCCGCTTTGCTGGGTGCCCTGGATGCCCAGCTGGAGCTGGGCGCCGCCGCCATCGGCGGTAAGGATTCCATGTCCGGCACCTTCCTCGATAAAGACGTACCGCCCACCCTCATTTCCTTTGCGATTGCCCCCATCAACAAGAACGAGGTCATCAGCCCCGAGTTTAAGGCCGCCGGCCATCCCGTGTACGTGTTTGGCCCTGCCGACAAGACAGCCGACAGCGTCAAGGCCACCTGGCAGGCATTCCACGACCTGTGCAAGCAAGGTAAGGTCAAGGCCGCCTGGGTAGCCGAGAACGGTATCGGCGAAGCGGTGATGAAGATGTCCTTCGGTAACCACGTGGGCTTCCGATCTCAGGCGGTGCTGGGCGGTGACTGGCACCTGCCCTTCTATGACTTTATTGTAGCGGAGCTGACCGAGGAGGTCACCCTGCCCGGCGTGCTGAAGCTGGGCGTGACCACCAACGACGGCACCATCACTCTCGAAAACGATACCGCTACCATTGACGAATTGTACGCTCTCAACACCGCCACCTTGGAGGACGTGTATCCCACCAAGGCCAAGGAGGCCACCGAGGCCATCCCCACCTTCTCCTACGAGGGTAAGTGCCATCTGTCCCCGGCCATCAAGGTAGCCAAGCCCCGGGTACTCATCCCGGTGTTCCCCGGCACCAACTGCGAATACGATTCCGCCCGGGCGGTGGAACGGGCCGGCGCTGAGGCGGACATCTTCGTTATCCGCAACCTGACCGCCGATGCGGTGGCAGACAGCGTAGCCGCCTTCTCTGCCAAGGTGAAAAACAGCCAGATGATCTTCATCCCCGGCGGCTTCTCCGGCGGCGACGAGCCGGAGGGCTCTGCCAAGTTCATCACCGCCTTCTTCCGCAACGCCGCTGTCAAGGACAGTGTCACCGACCTGCTGGACAACCGTGACGGTCTGATGTGCGGTATCTGCAACGGCTTCCAGGCGCTTATCAAGCTGGGTCTGGTGCCCTACGGCAAGATCATCGACACCGATGAGACCTGCCCCACCCTGACCTTCAACAACATCAACCGCCACCAAAGCCGTATCGTGCATACCCGCATCGCCTCGGTCAAGTCTCCCTGGCTGAGCCTGATGAACGTGGGCGACGTGGTGAACGTGCCGATCTCCCACGGCGAAGGCAAGTTCTTAGCTTCCCCCGAGCTGGCGATGCAGCTGGCCAAGAACGGCCAGATCGCCACCCAGTACGTGGACCTGGATGGCAACGCTACCGCCGCCATCGACTTTAACCCCAACGGCTCTCTGTTCGCCATCGAAGGCATCACCTCTCCGGATGGCCGTGTGTTTGGTAAGATGGGACACAGCGAGCGTATTGCCGACGGTCTGTACAAGAACGTCCCCGGCGAATACGATAACCGCATGTTTGAAGCCGCTGTCAAGTATTTTAAGTAATAGGAGGACCCCATTATGAACTTTTTTGAAGAGCTGGTGCAGTACGACCCGGAGGTCGCCGGCGCCTGTGACAAGGAGCTGCAGCGGCAGCGCCATAACATTGAGCTGATCGCCTCGGAGAACATCGTGTCCAAGGCGGTGCTGCTGGCCGCCGGCGGCGTACTGACCAACAAGTACGCCGAGGGCTATCCCACCAAACGGTACTACGGTGGCTGCCAGTGCGTGGACATCGTGGAGGAGATCGCCCGGGAGCGTGCCTGCCGTCTGTTTGGCGCCGATCACGCCAACGTGCAGCCCCATTCCGGTGCCAATGCCAATCTGGCGGTGTTCTTTGCGCTACTGCAGCCCGGTGACACCGTGCTGGGCATGAACCTGCAGCAGGGCGGTCATCTGTCTCACGGTTCCCCTGTGAATATTTCCGGTAAATACTTTAACGTGGTGCCCTATGGGGTGGATCCGGCCACCGGCACCATTGACTACGACGAGATGGAGCGTCTGGCGGTGGAGCACAAGCCTAAGATGATCATCGCCGGTGCCAGCGCGTATTCCCGTGTGATCGACTTTGCCCGTTGCCGTGCGATCGCTGACAAGGTGGGGGCTTACCTGATGGTAGACATGGCGCACATCGCCGGTCTGGTAGCCGCCGGGGTGCATCCCTCTCCGGTGCCCTACGCCGACGTGGTGACCACCACCACCCACAAGACCCTGCGCGGCCCCCGCGGCGGTATGATCCTCTGCCGTGAGGAGCTGGCCAAAGCCATTGATAAGGCGGTGTTCCCCGGCACCCAGGGCGGTCCTCTTATGCACATCATCGCCGCCAAAGCGGTGGCGCTGGGCGAGGCGCTGACCGAGGAGTATAAGGAATACCAGCAGCAGATCGTCAAGAATGCGGCGGCCCTGGCGGAGGGCCTGCTGGCCCGTGGGGTCAAGATCGTGTCCGGCGGCACCGACAACCACCTGATGCTGCTCGACCTGACCGAGACCGGCCTGACCGGTAAGGAGCTGGAGCATTATCTGGACGAGGTGCACATCACCGCCAACAAGAACACCATCCCCAACGATCCCCAGTCTCCCTTCGTGACCAGCGGTCTGCGTATCGGCACCCCGGCCGTGACCACCCGTGGCTTCAAGGAGCCGGAGATGGCGCTCATCGCCGGCTGGATTGCGGATATTATCGAGGACTTTGAGGGTAACAAGGAACGTGTCACCGCTGAGGTGCAGGCTCTGTGCGAGAAGTTCCCCATCTATTGATCGGAGGTTAACAACATGGCTTATTTGAGCGATATTGAGATTGCCCAGCAATGTCAGATGAAGCACATCCGTGAGATCGCCGCCACCGCCCACGTGGACGAGAAGTACATTGAGCAGTACGGCAACTACAAGGCCAAGGTAGACCCGGCGTTGCTGGCGGATACCGACCGCCCGGACGGTAAACTGATTCTTGTCACCGCCATCACCCCTACTCCGGCAGGAGAAGGGAAAACCACCACCACCATCGGTCTGGCGGACGGTCTGCGCCGCATCGGTAAGGACTGTACCGTCGCTCTGCGCGAGCCTTCCCTCGGCCCGGTGTTTGGCGTTAAGGGTGGCGCCGCCGGCGGCGGCTACGCTCAGGTGGTGCCCATGGAGGACATTAACCTGCACTTCACCGGCGACTTCCACGCCATCGGTGCGGCCAACAACCTGCTGGCCGCCATGCTGGACAACCACATTCAGCAGGGCAACGCCCTGGGCATCGACGTGCGCCGCATCACCTGGAAGCGTTGTGTGGACATGAATGACCGCCAGCTGCGCTTTATCGTCGACGGCATGGGGGGCAAAGCCAACGGCGTGCCCCGTGAGGATGGCTTCGATATCACCGTTGCCAGCGAGATCATGGCGGTGTTCTGCCTGGCCTCCTCCATCACCGACCTGAAGGAACGGCTGTCCCGGATCATCGTGGGCTATACCTATGACGACAAGCCGGTCACCGCCGGTGACCTCAAGGCGGTAGGTGCTATGACCGCCCTGCTCAAGGACGCCATCAAGCCCAACCTGGTGCAGACCCTGGAGGGTACCCCGGCCTTTGTGCACGGTGGCCCCTTTGCCAACATCGCCCACGGCTGTAACTCGGTCATGGCTACCCGTCTGGCGCTGAAGATGGGCGACTACACCGTCACCGAAGCCGGCTTTGGCGCCGACCTGGGTGCGGAGAAGTTCCTGGACATCAAGTGCCGCATGGCCGGCCTGACTCCCGATGCGGTGGTCATGGTGGCCACCGTCCGTGCCCTTAAGATGCACGGCGGTCTGGCCAAGACCGAGCTGGCGCAGGAGGATCTGGCGGCGCTGGAACGGGGTATCCCCAACCTGCTGCGCCACGTCTCCAACATCAAGAACGTGTATAAGCTCCCCTGTGTGGTAGCGGTCAACCGTTTCCCCACCGACACGGATGCCGAGATCGACTTCATCATCAAGAAGTGCCGTGAGCTGGGTGTCAACACCGTGCTGTCCACCGTGTGGGCGGACGGCGGTGCCGGCGGCATCGAGATGGCACGCGAGGTGGTACGTCTGTGCGAGGAGGAGCAGGGTGACTTCACCTTCTCCTATGAGCTGGATGGCTCCATCGAGGATAAGATCTCCGCCGTGGTACGCAAGGTGTACGGCGGCGACGGCATTGCGGTGCTTCCGGCGGCGAAAAAGCAGATCGCCCAGCTCACCGCCCTTGGCTTTGATAAGCTGCCGGTGTGTATGGCCAAGACCCAATACAGCTTTTCGGACGATCCCACCAAGCTGGGCGCTCCCGAAGGCTTCACCGTCACCGTGAAGAACGTCAAGGTCTCCGCCGGCGCCGGCTTCGTGGTGGTTCTCACCGGTGACATCCTCACCATGCCCGGTCTGCCCAAATCTCCTGCCGCCGAGCGCATCGACGTGGATGAAAACGGTAAGATTACCGGCCTTTTCTAAAGATAAAAAAGCAAACCGTTGCCCCTCAAAAGGCCACGGTTTGCTTTTTTATTAAAATAGGACAATTTCGTCGGTTTTTGTCCTATGAAAACCGTTAAATGTGTGCTACAATGAGCCAGAACGCAAAGGAGGCGACGGTCATGTCTGTATGGGATATTGTGTTTGACTGCTCGGAACAACGGCTGGGAGATGCGCTGGTGCAGCTGTTCCGCATTGACACCGCACAATACCACCCCCCGGTGGATGCGGTTGACGCTGTTCCGCATATGCACCAATTCTACGAGCTGCACGTCCTATCGGAGGGCACTCACCGTTACCACATTGGTGAAAAGACTGTTCCGGTCAGGGCAGGAGAATTGCTCATCATTAAGCCCGGCACCCAGCATCGGTCGGTGACCCCCACCCACGGACTGACCTATTCGGTGTTGGGATTGGGCATCACCCGGCAGGGCTCGGAAAGCGGCCGGTTCTATGATGTGCTCACCGATTGCCTCAACCGTGCCGCCGAAACAGCGATTCCTTTGCCGGAGCCTATTGTGGAACGCATCTACCGGTACAGCCATGCCGCCCCCAGCGCCAGCATCCGGCAGTATTGCCGGCGGCAGCTCAAGGCCTGCGAGATCATCATCAGCCTTATGGAGGCCATCGTGGACGAGGATAGCCCCTACACCGCCACCGAGGGGACCGACCTGGCTATCATGCTGGACACCTTTGTGTCCAGCAGCAATGTCACCTTACAGGAGATGGCCGAACGGCTCAACTATTCGCCCCGGCATCTGTCGCGCATCATCAAGAAGCGGTACGGCAAAGGCCTGCGAGAGCTTAGAGGTGAAAACAAAGTATGAAAGCATGGCGTCTGAACTTCCGGATGTGGATGCTCCTGATCACCGGCGCCCTTATCGCCGCAACCGGCATCTACTTCGGTCAGGAATTCCTACATATTCTGCCGCTGTTTATCTCGCTGTTCGTGATGCTGCTGCAGACGCAGGCCAACCGCTACGCTTTTTTGCTGGGCGGCCTTAATTCCATGCTGTACTCCGTGGTGTACATAGCCATGCAGCTATACGCCAACGCCGTTTATTCCTTTCTTTTTTCCGGATGCTTGCAGATCATCACCTTCTTCAACTGGAAAAAACACGCTTACGGAAAGTCCACCGTCCTGCGCCGCCTGACCAACCCCCAGCGATGGATGGTGGCAGGCATCTTCCTGGTGGGCTGGGTGGGGCTCAATCTGGCGCTCAGCGGCACCGACGCCTCCCTGGCCAAGCGTCTGCTGGACAACGCCTCCTCGGTGCTGGGGACCATAACCACCTTTGTCAGCATGCTCTCCTTTATGGAATACCCGGCCCTGCAGCTGATCAGCGCCATCATCGGTTTCCCCATGTACTTCATCCTGTTAATGGAAGACCCGGCGCAGACCACCTTCTTCATCTACCACATCTATTCCACCATCTGCGTGTGCCTGTCCCTGCGTACCGTACGGGCGCTGTACAGCTACCAGCAAGAGGAGCGCAACCATATCGATTAAAGAAAGGAACCGAAGCGTTACCGCTTCGGTTCCTTTTGTTATACCATCTTTTCTTGCTTGACCTTATGGTCGATGACGTGGCGGGAAGCCAGTTCCCGGTGGATGTCCTCCAGAGAGATACCTGCCTCGATCATAAGCACCATGGTGTGATAGCAAAGATCGGCGATCTCGTACACCGTCTCTTTTTTGTCCTCCGCCTTGGCGGCGATGATCACTTCGGTGCACTCCTCTCCCACCTTCTTGAGGATCTTATCCAGACCCTTTTCGAACAGATAGGTGGTGTAGGAGCCTTCCTTCTTGTCAATCTTCCGGCCTTCGATGAGGGTCATGAGCCCCTCCAGAGAGAACTCGTGCCGTTCCTCACTCTCCCACACAGGGGTATTGAAGCAGGAATCGGTGCCCAGATGGCAGGCCGGCCCATCCTTGTCCACCGTCACCACCAACGCGTCCTTGTCGCAGTCCGCGGTGATGGATACGATGTGCTGGTAGTTGCCGCTGGTCTCCCCCTTGAGCCACAGCTCCTGCCGGGAACGGCTGTAGAAGCAGGTCAGCCCTTTTTCCATGGAGATCTGCAGGCTCTCCTTATTCATGTAGGCCACCGTCAGCACCTTCTTGGTAACGGCATCCACCACCACGGCAGGGATAAGGCCTTTTTCGTCAAATTTCAGTTCCTCTATGTTCAGCATGGTATCTCTCCTCTTTTATAATCTGGTGGGAATCCCGTCGGCGGCCATGGCGGCCTTGAGATCCTTAATGGCCACTTCACCAAAGTGGAAAATGGAAGCGGCTAACCCGGCATCCACCTTGGGCAGGGTGTGGAACAGGGTGAGGAAGTCCTGCACCCCACCGGCGCCGCCGGAAGCAATGACCGGTACGTTGACCGCCTCACACACCGCCTGCAGCATGGGCAGGTCAAAGCCGCCCTTAACGCCGTCGGTATCGATGGAGTTGACCACCACCTCGCCGGCTCCGTTATCCACACAGCGGCGAATCCACTGGATGGCCTCCATCCCGGTGTCGTCCCGGCCACCCCGGGCAAACACCCGGAACTGGCCGTCCACCCGCTTGACGTCCACCGACAGCACCACGCACTGGTCGCCGTACCGCTTGGCCGCCTCATAGATAAGGCCGGGGTTGCGGATGGCGCCGGAGTTAACGCTGACCTTGTCGGCGCCGCATTTGAGCACCCGGTCAAAGTCCTCCACCGTGTTGATGCCGCCCCCCACCGTCAGGGGAATGAACACCCGTCGGGCGGTCTCGGTAAGAATATCGGTAAACAGCCGCCGGCCTTCCGCCGAGGCGGTGATGTCATAGAACACCAGCTCGTCGGCGCCGCACCGGCTGTAATACGCCGCCAGCTCCACCGGGGAGGACACGTCGTTTAAATCTTGAAAGTTGACCCCTTTGACCACCCGGCCGTCCTTAACGTCCAGGCAAGGGATAATGCGTTTGGTTATCATACCGTCACCTCAATGGCTTTCTTCAGGTCGATGGCCCCGGTGTAGTAGGCCTTGCCGATGATGGCGCCGTACAGCTCCATCGCGGCCAGCGCCTGCACGTCATCCAGCGTGGATACCCCTCCGGAGGCCACGATCTGCATGGAGAACCGGCGGCTCAGCTCCCGATACAGCTCCCGGTTGGTACCACGCATGGCGCCGTCCCGGGAGATGTCGGTGCAGATGAGGGTGGATACCCCCAGCTCCTGCATCCGTTGGCAAAAATCCATGGCAGAACAGTCGCTTTTTTCCGTCCAGCCCTTGACCGCCACGTAGCCGTCCTTGATATCCACGCCCACGGCCACCTTATCGCCGTAGGTGGCCACCGCCTGCTGCAGAAAGGCCGGATCGTTAACCGCGGCGGTACCCAGGATCACCCGATCCATACCGGCTTCCACGTAGCGGCTGACCACCTCCATGCTGCGGATACCGCCGCCCACCTCGCAGAACAGACCGGTCTGCCGCTTGATGCGGCACACGGTATCCAGATTGGGGGTGGTGCCCTCCCGGGCACCTTCCAGATCCACCAGATGGATGTGGGTGGCACCGCAGGACACAAAGTCCGCCGCCACCACGGTGGGATCCTCATGATACACCGTCATCTGGGCGTAATCGCCCTTGTACAAGCGCACCGCTTTGCCCTCGTACAGATCGATGGCAGGAAATATATGCATATTATACCCTCTCCATTTCACAGAAGGCGCGCAGGATGTTAAGCCCTACCTCGCCGCTTTTTTCCGGGTGGAACTGACAGCCACACACGTTCCCCCGTGCCACGGCGGCGGTCAGGGGGGCACCGTATTCGGCGGTAGCGATCACCGCCCCGTCACACTCGGTGGCATAATAAGAGTGGACAAAGTACACGCAGTCCCCCGGGGCGATGTACCGGAACAAGGGGTGCTTTTCCCCGGGAAATGCCAGGGCGTTCCAGCCAATGTGGGGGATCTTGTACCCGGCGGGGATCACGTCGGCAATGGGGCGCACGCTACCGGGGATCAGACCCAGACCGGCGTGTTCACCGTACTCAAAGCTGCGGTCAAACAACAGCTGCATGCCCAGGCAGATGCCCATGATGGGCTTGCCTTGGGCGGCCAGCTCAATAAGGAGTGACGCCATGCCGGAGGCGGTCAGCTTGTGTGCCGCATCCTCAAACGCACCCACGCCGGGGAGAATCACACGATCTGCCGCCCGGATAACCGCCTCATCGGCGGTGACCACGGCTTGTTGACCAATGGCGGCAAAGGAGCTTTGCAGGGAAAACAGATTCCCGACTCCGTAGTCAATGATGGCGACCATTACAATACTCCCTTCGTAGACGGAATCTCGTCAGCAAAGGCCGCTTCCACCGTCACCGCCGCACGCAGACTGCGGGCCACCGACTTATACGCTCCTTCGATGATGTGATGGGCGTTGGTGCCGGCCAGCTGACGGATATGCAGGGTGCAGGCCGCCTGACGGACAAAGCCCCACCAGAATTCCTCTACCAGCTCGGTATCAAAGGTACCCACCTTTTCGGTGGGAATGTCCAGCTCGTAGTACAGACCGCACCGGCCGGACAGATCCACCGCAGACAGGATCAGGCTCTCGTCCATCGGGAGCATCATACTGCCGTAACGGACAATCCCACGCTTATCTCCCACCGCCTTGGCAAAGGCCTGCCCCAGAGCGATGCCGATATCCTCGGCGGTGTGGTGAAAGTCCACCTGCGTGTCCCCCTGGCAGGCGACAGACAGGTCAAACCGACCGTGTTTGGCAAACAGGGTCAGCATATGATCCAGAAAGCCACAGCCGGTGGAGATAGCCGCCGTGCCCCGTCCGTCCAGGCAAAGGGTCAGATCAATAGCTGTTTCCGCCGTGTTGCGAACCACATGTGCTTGTCTCATACTGCTTCCTCCAATATCGTGTCGATGGCCGCCACCAGCGCTTGCAGCTGGGTGAGGCTACCGACGGTAATGCGGTTGTACCGGCTCAGCCGGTCGGTATCAAAGTGCCGTACCAGAATGCCCATCTCCTTAAGCCGGCGGTAGGTCGCCCCACCGTCCAATGCCGGATGCGCGGCCAGAATAAAGTTGGCCTTGGATGGGATCACCGTAAAGCCACGTGCCTCCAGTGCGGCGGTCAGCCACGCCCGGTTGTGCTCGATGGTGCGGCAGTTCTGCCGGGTGTACGCCTCGTCCTCCAGCACACCCAAGCCAGCCGCCATGGTCATGCGGTTGACGTTGTAGGGGTTGGTGGAATACTTAAGAGTGTTGAGATCCCGGATGAGCGCTTCACAGCCTACGCCAAAGCCCAGACGGCCGCCGGCCAGCGACCGGGACTTGGAAAAGGTCTGGGTGACCAGCAGGTTATCGTACTTTTTCACCAAAGGCAGACAGCTCTCGGCACCAAAGTCCACGTACGCCTCGTCAATGACCACCACTCGATTGGGGTTAGAGCGCACGATGCGCTCGATAGCCTCCACCGGCAGGGCAATGCCGGTGGGGGCGTTGGGATTGGCCAGAAACACCGTCTCCTCGGTCTCGCAATAGGCGTCCACATCCACCGTCATATCCTTCCGCAGGGGAATGGTGCGATAAGGGATGCCGTTTACCTCCGCAAACACCTTGTAGAATCCGTAGGTAATATCGGGGAACACCGCCGGGTGCTTCTCATCGCAAAAGGCCATAAACGCAAAATTAAGGATCTCGTCACTGCCGTTGGTGAGCAGCACCTCCCGGGGGGATACCCCACACAGCGTGGCTACCGCCTCGGTCAGCGGACGGCTTTCCGGGTCGGAGTAAAGCTGCAGGCTGGCCGCCGCCCGGGCGGCGTAGGCGATGGCCTTATCCGAGGGCGGAAAAGGCGACTCGTTGGTGTTGAGCTTCACATACTGCATGTCCTTGGGCTGTTCCCCCGGCGTATAGGGGGTCAGCGATGCGTATTTATCACTAAAAAATCGGCTCATTTCGATTCCTCTATTTCGATTCTTCTAATCGTATTACCGCACTGCGGGCGTGGGCGGTCAGCCCCTCCTGCCGGGCAAAGTAGGCCACGTCCTCGGCCACCCGTTCCAGGGCCTCCCGGGTATAGTAGGTGTACTGGGTCTTCTTGACAAAGTCGTCCACCGACAAGGGGCTGGAAAACCGTGCCGTGCCGCTGGTGGGCAAGGTGTGGTTGGGACCGGCAAAGTAGTCGCCCAATGCCTCCGGACAGTTCTTGCCCATGAAGATGGAACCGGCGTGCCGGATGCTGTCAAGGTAATCAAAGGGGTTATCCACGCACAGCTCCAGATGCTCCGGCGCCAGCTCGTTGGCAATGTCAATGACCACCTTGAGGTTATCCGCTACGATGATCTTGCCATTACGGTCAATGGACTCCCGGGCGATCTCCGCCCGTTCCAGCAGGGGGATCTGCACCTCCAGCTCCTGCTGTACCGCTTCGGCCAACGCCGGGCTATCGGTAACCAGCACCGCCGAAGCCATCCGGTCGTGCTCCGCCTGGCTGAGCAGATCCGCCGCCACGTGACGGGGATCCACGGTGGCGTCCGCCACCACCAGAATCTCGCTGGGGCCGGCGATCATGTCAATGGACACGGTGCCGAACACCTGCTTTTTGGCCTCGGCCACAAAGGCGTTGCCGGGGCCGACGATCTTGTCCACCTTGGGCACCGTCTCGGTGCCGTAGGCCAGTGCCGCCACCGCCTGGGCGCCACCTACCTTGAAGATACGGTCGATGCCTGCCACACCGGCGGCGGCCAGGATGACCGGGTTTATCTTACCGTCCCGGCCGGGGGGCGTCACCATGACGACCTCCTTACAGCCGGCGATCTTGGCAGGGATGGCGTCCATCAGCACGGTAGAGGGGTAGGCGGCGGTGCCGCCGGGCACATACAAACCGGCTCGATCCACCGGAATGACCTTCTGCCCCACCACGATACCTCCCTCATCGTTGATGATGAAGGAATTGCGCACCTGCCGCTGGTGGAACTTGCGGATGTTGGCCGCCGCTTTTTCCAGAATCTCCAGAAACCGGGGCTCCACCGCCGCCCGTGCCTCGGCCATCTCCTCGGGGGTGACGGTCAAGGAGGTCAGGGTGGCTTTATCAAACTTTTCACAATAGGCATAGAGGGCCTTGTCGCCGTTCTGGCGTACGTCGGCGATGATGTCCGCCACCACCGCCTCCACGTCCACCGCACTTGTCGACCGGGCGAAAATCTCGCTGTGGGGCACCTCGCCGTAACGTAAGATCTTAATCATGGGTTTTTGCCTCCATTCGGGACAGCAGGGTTTCGATCTGCTGGGTCTTAAACTTAAATCCGGCCTTGTTGGCAATCAGCCGAGCGCTGATAGGGACGATGGTCTCCCGTACGGTCAGATTGTTTTCCTTCAGGGTGGTGCCGGTCTCCACAATATCCACGATGACATCGCTCAGCCCCAGGATGGGAGCGATCTCGATGGAACCGTTGAGGTGGATAATGTCGATGTCCCGGCCGATGGATGCGTAATAGTTGCGTGCAATGTGGGTAAACTTGGTCGCTACCCGTAGGGTGCGCCGGCGGTCATCCCGAAAATCCGCCTTGGCGGCCACCGCCATGCGGCATTTGCCGATATGCAGATCCATCAGCTCATACACGTCCGGCTGGTACTCCAGCAGAATATCCTTGCCGGCCACGCCTATATCGGCGGCGCCTCGCTCCACATAGATGGCTACGTCCGAGGGCTTGACCCAGAAGTAGCGCACCCCGTTCTCCTCGTTCTCGAAGATGAGCTTGCGGTTATTCTCCTTGATGGAGGGACAGCCGAAGCCGGCCTCCTCAAACATGGCGTATACCTTCTCTCCCAGCCGCCCTTTGGGCAGGGCGATGTTAAGCATCGGTCTCATCGGCGGTCACCTCCCCTTCACGTATCGTCAGCAGACGGCGGTAGGTCATCTTTTCCGGCTTGTGGCGGCGTGCCACCACGGTGGTGCCGTCGGCGGCCAGCGTCTGTACCGCCTTGCACAGGGCGGCAGGAGAGGTGCTGTCGTCGTACAGCAGGACCGTGTCCACGTCGTATGGCTCGGCGGTGGCATCCAGCATCTCCAGCCGATCCAGGTATACCGCAAAGCCCAGCGCACCGGCGGTGCGTCCCATGCCACGCAGCAGCGGATCGTACCGGCCGCCGGACAGAACACTTTCCGGGATCCCCGGGACAAAGCCCTTGAACACCAGACCGTTATAATACTTGCGGTTGCCGGTCACCGAGAAATCCAGCCGCAGCATCCCCTCCAGAGGGGTGCCGGCAAAGGCCTCCATCACCTGCGCCAGCTCGTTGAGAGGGGCATCATCCACCAGCCCGGCCAGCGCCTTGCGCAGTACCGGCAGTACCGTCTGCGGAGCGCCGTAGGTGGTGATGAGGGTGTTGAGCGCCTCGGCCAACGCCGGTGCTACCCCCTCCTCAGCGCACAGACGGGCGGCCTCGTGGGCGTTCTTCTCCCCCATGTAGGTCAACAGCGCCTGCTGTGCTTCGGCGGAGACACCGCTGGCCTCCAGCAGGGCGGTGATAACCCCCTGATGGGACACGTCCAGTACCCCCTCGGGGGCGATGGTGCGCAGGCTTTCCGCCGCCAGCATCAACACCTCGCAGGTGTGATAGCGGTCGATATCGCCAATGCATTCCAGCCCCACCTGCATGATCTCCTTGTAAGAGCCGGTGCCCTTGGAGACCCGGTACACGTTCTCGTTATAGTACACCTTATGCACCCGGCCGGGCAGATCCCCCGTCTGCCGGATGATGGACAGGGTCACGTCCGGCTTGAGCGCCAGCAGCTTCCCTCCCGGATCGTTAAAGGTGATGATGGCATCCGACAAGAGAAAATCCTTGTTGCGGATGTAAAACTCGTATTCCTCAAACTTGCTCATCTTGTACAGCGCATAGCCGTACCTGCCGTACAGCGACCGCAGGCTGAAGATCGCTCGCTCCTCCTGCCGCAGTACCCGGTCATTAATGTTCATCCCTTATTCTCCTTCAAACGGTCAATGGCCATGCGATAGCCTTCACTGCCATAGACCAAGCACTTATTGACCCGGCTGATGGTGGCGGTGCTGATACCCACCTGCTGGGAGATGGTCTGGTAGTTCATCCCCTCATCCAGCAAAATGGCCGTATCCAGCCGCTGTGCCATCTCCTGCACCTCCTTGATGGTACAGATATCTTCAAAAAAGCGGTAGCACTCCTCCACCGATTGCAGATCGAGTATCGCTTCAAACAGCCGATCCACCGACGGGGAACACAGCTTGCTCATGAAAATCCCTCCCAGTACATTTTACAATGGTAGCATTTTAGCACTTTATCAAAGTAAAGTCAAGGGGTTGTAACGATAATTTTATGAAAATAAAGAAGCCCCGGTGTGATCCGCACACCGGGGCAGGCTTTATCCCAACAGGGTGTCGCTGACAAGCATCACACAGAAGCCAATAAGTAAGGCGTAGGTAGCGCCGCGCTGGCTGCCGTGCGCATGGGTCTCGGGGATCATCTCGTCGCTGATGACGTACAGCATGGTGCCTCCGGCAAACGCTAAGGCAAAGGGCAGGATCGCCGAGGCGACGCTGACCGCAAAGTAACCGATGAGGGTACCCACCACCTCTACCAGACCGGTGAGGGCGGCACACACAAAGGTGCGGCGAGGGGAGATTCCGGCGGCCAGCATGGGGCCGATGATGACCATGCCCTCGGGGATGTTCTGCAGGGCGATACCCCCGGCAATCAGCATCGCTTGTGTGCTGTCTCCGGCACCAAAGCCCACACCGGCGGCAATGCCCTCCGGCAGATTGTGGATGGCGATGGCGGTGACAAACAGCAACACCTTGCTGAGCTGGGCGTTATGATGAGACTCCGGGTCCGCACCGGCCAGCTTGTGCAGATGGGGCACCAGCTTGTCGATCAGGTTTAAGCACACCGCCCCCACGAAGATGCCGCCCACCGTTGTAAGCAAGCCGAACCGACCGCCGTAGTCTAGGGAGGGCATGATCAGTCCCAGCACCGCCGCCGCCAGCATCACACCGGCGGCAAAGCCCAGCACAATATCGGAAAACCGATGGGACAGCCGCTTGAAGCAAAAGCCAAGGAGGGTACCCACCAAGGTGGCACCGCCCACGCCCAGTGCGGTTAATAATACCTCGCGCATCTTACAGCACTAACGAGGGAGCGCTGTACACCCGGGCGGCCAGCTCCTGGTTGAGCATATACAGGCTCTTGGGATCGGTGCCGAACAGCTCCATCTTGGTGATCAGGTCGTGGGCGTTGGTCTCCTCCTCGCCCTGCTCCTTGACAAACCAGTCAAGGAACTGCATGGTGCGGAAATCCCGCACCTCATAAGCGGCGGCGTAGATGTCGTTAATCAGGCTGGTCACATATTCCTCATGCTCCAGACCGGCACGCAGCACATCCATGTGCTCGTTAAACACCTTATCCGGCTTGTCGATGGCCTCCAGGGTGACCTTTTGGCTCTCGTTCTGCAGATAGGTGTAGAACAGCATGGCGTGGTCCCGTTCCTCCTGCGCCTGGATCATGTACCAGTTGGCAAAGCCATCCAGGCCCACGTCCTCAAAGTAGTTGGAAAACTCCAGATACAGATAAGCGGAATAAAACTCCTTGTTGATCTGCTGATTCAGCAGGGCGTGTACTTTGGCATCCATTAATCATTACCTCCTAAAATAAATGTACGGTATTTTACCTCCGCCAACATCCAGTCGGTGGAGTTATCGATATCCTGCGCCTGAAACATCTGGAACGCTTGAAAAATGATCAGGCACACAGAGATCGCATGAATATACACGGGGGGAACCAGAAACAGCACGCCCCCGCACGTTAGGGTGACATGAATGACCCGAACCAGCCCCAAAGCGGCTGTTTTCGGCGCTTTTCGGCCTTTTCCCCTTGGCAGGCGTCAGCCTGCCGGCGGAAAAGAAGACCAAAAACCCCTCGAAACCACCCCCCTTTGGGGTCGGAGATTTTAAAAAAAGCGGATTTTCGGTCAACCGAGGCAAAAACGCAGCGAATACTGCCGTATTCGTGAGTATTTTAACGATGGGTGAACGGAATATCCGCCTTTTTAAAACTGGTTCGGGTTATCCGTGTCACCCTAGTACCATCGTCTCGCTTTGACAATGCTATGTTCGTTACGCATACGCCATTCCTTTACAAAGTGCCTACCCGGCTATCCTTACGTTTATCTTCCTCGCTGAGTTCGTCAAACACGACCAGATTGTGGTGCATCCGCCCCATATCGTTGCGGCTGGCCTTATCGGGAGAACCGCTGTAGATATAGCCCTCCGCACGCATATAGGCGTTCCACCGCTTGTGCTCCAGCACCTCGATGATCCGGCGCTCGGTGTCGGTCAGCTCCTCCTCCCGTTTGCCAGCGCCGGGGATGCCGCAGTGCTGACGTGCCGCATAATGGATCACCGATGCCATGGAGGAGCAGTAATTGTATTCAAACTCGAAGAAGCCGTAGGGATCGTCGTTATTGTACCGCTTGTGCAGAGCCAGCGCTTCTTCCTGCAGGGCGGCGTTGATGATGACCTCGTGGGAGTATACCGTGTTGATATCTCCGATAAAATGAAGGTCGTACGACCGGCCGCCGCGATCCTTGGCGTCTCGCAGAGCCACCAGACGCTCGCTCTCCGAAATAACCGTCGCGATCCGGGGGTGGATATGCATCTGCTCAAACAGCACACGCAGCTCCACCGCCATGGCGGCATTGAGGCTGTCGTCACCCAGCGCCACAATGGCGTGGGTCACGGTACCCAGCGCCTTGACCTGCTCACGGAAAGCGGCACCACGCACGTCCGCCTGATGCAGTTGGATGCGGTAGTACGGCTCTCCCTCCTGGTAGCGGCCGTTGTATCGCTCATCCAACAATTCGGGGCAACGGGCACGCAGGCGGTCCGCCGCACCGGCATCGGTATCAAAGCCGTGGATCTGGATGGTATACCCATCCATCTGACCGTACCAGGCCAGCGCTCGGATCATCTCGGCACCCAGCTGGCCCATGCCCAGCACCAGCACCGAGATAAGACGGCTGCCGTCCTGGGTGGGCACCGCATTATCAAACAGCATCGTGCCCTCGGTGGTGAGAATATGGTTGACCAGCGAGACGGTGGGGTTAATGCGGCGGACAATGAGCCGCCCCTTATCCACATTGTTGAGCATAAGCTCGCTGTCAATGTTGTGGGAGAATAAGTAAATGAGGGTGTTGCGCCGGCGGCGGTATTTCTGGATGAGCTGCAACGTCTCGGAGATGCTCTCCGCCTCCCGGTCACACATGGTAAACAGATACGACTTATGCTTGCCCCAGGTGGAACGCAGCCAGATAAGGGAGATATCCTCCCGGTACACCGCCGCACGCAGCAGCTGCAGGCGATGCAGCAGGTCGTCATCAAGATGCTCCTCGTCCCGGGGAGCGTTGGTAAACACCAGGAACGACCACCGTTCCCTCTGACGGATGTCCTCCGCCAACGCGATACTGCGTGCGTTTAATTCGGAAAACACGTACATGTTGGCCGGCAGATGGAACAGCATCCGCAGACGGGCGTAGGCGCCCTTAAAGAAGGTAAGCAAAAAGCCAAATGTCAGTACGGGAGCCAACACCAGCAGAACGGTGCCCAGCAGGATATACCACTCCTGCAGACCGGGCTCCGGCGCCGCCACCCCAAGGGAAAAGCTGGTGAAGTCCGCATCCGCCGTAAAGAACTGGAAGGTGTTCTGCACCGCCACCAGCACCGCCTTGAAGACGCCCTGCCGGACGCCGGCAAAGGTCGCCTGCCAAATGGGGTATTGCAGTATACAGCCAGCCGTAAACACGCCGGCGACCAGAAAGTACAGCGGCCGCACCTTCTGCCAGCGCCGCCACAAAGCCCACACAGCGAACACAACGAAAAAGGTCAACACAGCCAGTGACAACCGAAAACAGGTTAGCCACACGATGCACCATCTCCCCCATCCTATAATCAGGATTATTATATCATAATCCGTCCGGCAAGTCAAACAGAGAATGCCGGTTAATCGAACATATTATGACCGATAAAAAACGGAAGGACAGAGCGATGCTCCGTCCTTCCGTTCGGGTCAGTTGCGGCGGTTGTCTGCCTCGATAGGCTGGCTCCAGTCGTCCTCCAGGGGAGCACTCTGCCGCAGGCGGCTCACCGCCACGGAACCGCTGCGGCAAAGGATAAAGACGGTCTCCACGGTGTTATTATGCTTCACAAACAAAACCTCTCTTTCATTTGGTGCCTTTATTGTACACCATCGAAAGAGAGGAAAGGTCGCCTGCCGGGCGACAAAATCATAAGAACGCCATCAGCAACGTGCCGGCCACCATCAGTCCGAGACCCAGCAGGGCCTTGACTGTCAGCTTTTCTTTAAACACCACATAGGAAAAGGCCACCGTCACCAGGATGCTCAGCTTGTCGATGGGCACCACCACGCTGACGACGCCGGTCTGGATGGCGTAGTAGTAGCACAGCCAGGATGCCCCGGTGGCCAGACCGGACAGCCCGATAAACACCAGCTCCCGACCGTCCAGCTGTAGTAGCTGCACCTGCTTGCCCCGGGCAAACACCACTCCCCAAGCGAGCATCAGCACCACCACGGTGCGGATGGCGGTGCCCAGGTTGGATTCCACCCCCGCAATGCCCACCTTGGCCAAGATGGAGGTCAGGGCGGCAAACACCGCCGACAGCACAGCGTACAGCCGCCAGCCACGACCGGAAGCCCCATGAGCGACCCGCTTCTTTTCCACCATCAAAAGGATCCCCCCCGCCAGCAGCGCCACCGCCACCAGCTTGAAGGCCAGGTGCCGGGTCTCCCCAAAGCACACGATGGCCAGCAGCACCGTCAGCACGGTGCTCAGCTTGTCAATGGGGACCACCTTGTTGACGTCGCCGATGGCCAACGCCTTAAAGTAGCATATCCACGAAGCGCCGGTGGCCAGACCGGACAGCACCAGAAACACCAACGCCACCGGTGGTATGGCGGCGATGGTGGACTGAGAGCCCACCACAAACACCATGACCCATGCAAACACCAGCACCACCACGGTGCGCAGCGCTGTGGCTACATCGGAGTCCGTCTTGCGTATGCCGCACTTGGCCAGTATGGAGGTCAACCCTGCAAATACGGCGGATAACACCGCCGCTCCGATCCATAACACGTTTTACTTCCGTCCTTTTTACAGCCCGATTTTATACCTTCTGCGCCCAGTCGGGCTCCTTAAACCCTACCAGCACAAAGTCGTCGCCCACCAGCAGAGGGCGCTTGACCAGCATGCCGTCCCCGGCCAGCAGGGTCAGCATCTCCTCCTCGGTCATGCCGGGGAGCTTCGTTTTCAGGTCCAGCGCCTTATACTGCTGGCCGCAGGTGTTAAAGAACTTCTTGAGGGGCAGACCGCTTTTCTGATGCCAGACGGCCAGCTCCTCCCGGGTGGGGTTTTGCTCCTTGATATCCCGCAGCTCATAGGCGATACCGGCGGCGTCCAGCCACTTCTTTGCTTTCTGGCAGGTGGTGCATTTGGGGTAGCAGATAAAGGTCAACATGGTCATCTCTCCTTTTTTAGTTTCCTAACAGACTTTGATCAAAGGCGAACAACGCCCCGTTGATCGCAAAGATATCATACCGCCCGTAGCGGATAAAATACGCCATCATCATGTTAAACTTACGGCTAGCCGCCCCACCGCCATGGTGGTGATGTCGTTTCGCACAATCTGTAATGGCATAGTCTACTCCTCGCTCCATTTAACTAATACGCCTTCGTCCACCCGGGACGCATCAAACCGGTAGTGGCCGGTTACCACCGACCGATGCAGGTAATCCTGTTCCCGTTTGAGTTGGCCGCCGTTGTGGATGACGTACGGCTGACCGTCGTTGTTCCGTTTGTCCGATATAATGCCGATGTGCTTATCCTTCTCAAAAATAACGATGTCCCCGGGCTGCCATGCAGCCACATCGTCTATGTCCACCGTCAATGACACGGCATAGGTCTCAAAGAACACCCGGAGATTGCTGACACGGCGAAAATCGATGTTGTTGTCCGGCTTTTTGATCCCCGGATAGGCTTCCGGCCGCGCCTTCACGTCCCGGTCCACCATATCGCGCAGAGAATACCCGGCGTGGCGGAACGCTCGCCACACCACGTCGGTGCACACCCCGATGTCCGCCGGCGGATAGCCCCCCTGGTAATAAGAGCCGTCATAGGTAGGGTGATTGGCCGCATCGGCACGGGCGCCCAGCAGGATGTCGGTATAATCGTCCGTCCCGTTGCCGTTATAGTCCACCGGGCTATGTAAGACCTTGATTCCAAAATCTTCGGCAAGATACGTTTTCCGGGGCAGTAATCCAAAGTGATCCAGAACAAACAGAGAAACAACACACAGCACTACTGCTATAACGAGGATGATCTTCGTTATTGTCCTGCGCATAGCTGGCTCCTTTCTGGGATATCCCCCACTCTTTTTACCTATATTTTACCGCCAAGATCACGATGCTCGTGGCGATCATAACCATGCCAACCACGCGGTTTAAGGTCTTTGCGTTAGATCTATTGGCAATTTTAGAGGCGATCCTTGCCCAAAGCAACGTGAACACAACGCAGAGCACAAGGCTGAGAATGTCGGGAACTCCCCCGATCATAAAATGGCTGATGCCGCCGGTCAGTGCCGTAAACGCCATAATGAACACGCTTGTTCCCACCGCCAAATGCATGGGATAACCGAGGAAGGTTGTCAGAACAAGAAGCAGCATCATTCCGCCGCCCGCACCGGCAAAGCCGCAGATAAATCCAACAAATATGCCGCCGACGATTGCCTTGATCAATCTGCTTTTAGGCGAAACCGCTTCCAATTGCTCCCTTGTTTTGCTCACGGGCTTTAAAAGAAAGCGTAATCCAATAATGATCAGCGCTATCTGCATTGTACCACTCATGGCCCGTTCCGGGAGATAGCTTGCCGCAAAGCTGCCGATCATCGTTACAATCAGAACGCTTACAAGTAACGGCAAGCTGTTTTTAACGTCTAGGTTTCCGCTTTTCTTGTAGGTGTATGCGCTGACAAGGCTTGCCAACACATCGCTGATCAGTCCGATTCCTACCGCATCGTAAGCAGGAATACCCAAGAAGGTTATCAGCATAGGCCCTATCACCGCGGCGGCACTCATACCGGCAAATCCCGTTCCGATGCCTGCGCCTGCACCTGCGATAAAGCACACAAGTATTTTAATTAAAATATCTCCCATAATGTATCTCCGTTAAGTTGCAATGGATTATTTTATATGCTTCCGATTCGACGCTATCTGCTTTATGACGGCAATAAAATCCGCATCACTTTTGCCGGTAGGATCGGGAAGTCCCCCGTTATTGTCAAATTCTCTGCCGAGTAAAAGGCGAACTCGTCACCGCACAGATGCTTGCCAAGTGCTTCAGCGATCTGACTGCGGCAGGAATTGTGCACGCAGATAAAGGCGATCTTCTTTCATTTTTAAAGCTCCTTTTATTTCACGATCTCATACGGCCAATCGATGATACCGCCGAACTCCTTGACGTTGGTGTAACCGAGCTTTACAAGCTCTTCGGATGCCAGCTTGCTTCGTCTGCCGCTTCGGCAATAGACGAGGAGGAGGGCATCCTTGTCGGGAAGCTCCTTTTCGGCACGCGCGGCGATCTCGTACTCGGGAATCAGGATCGCCCCCTCGATATGTCCCTCGGCAAACTCCGATTCGGTACGGGCGTCGATGATGATATACTCCTTTTCGGTATCCATGATTTCTTTGGCTTCCTCGGCCGAGATCTGCTCGTAGGTAACGCTGGAGTTTTCGTCAGGAGAATTACCACCGCAGGCAGTCAGCCCAAAAAGTGAAAGGGCGATCATAAGCAATATAAACCATCCTTTTGTTTTTCTCATACTATTCCCTCGTCCAGATGTCTTTTTTCTTATTATACACCGGTTTTGTGAACTTTTCAATCAGATGAGGATGACATTTCTCCCCTTTTTGAGGCAAAAGTCGAGAGCGATCTTGGTGCCGCTTTTTCTAGTAGTTGGAGCATTTGCTTCGTCGTAGTAAACGATGCAGTATTGACTTTTGTTTATCATTTCGTAGTTGCGCTCGACGTAGGCGGCTCTGCCTGCGCCGTGGAGCTTTTCGGGGTAATAGGTATCGTCGTAAGATTTTAGCAAATAGGTCAGATAGTCATCGTTAATATATGGGAATTCAGCCCGTACATAGATTCGTTTTATGTGCGGGTATTTTTCTTTTAGTGCGGTCACGAGTGTAAGGCACAGGCTATTAAAGCGGCTCTTACTCCCGAAAAGAAAGGTATCAACATTTTCATCCACAATTAATTTTTCAATAATTTCAATTAATTTTGATTTTAATTCTTCGGTTTCGTTAATCGTTCTATGACCGAAAAAGCAACAAGTATTATCGTGCATATATACTTCTCCATAGTAAATGATTTTTTACTTATTATAAAATATCTTTCACTTAAAGTAAATATATCTGCAGTAGCATCTTATAATAGTTCACTCCTTTTTTCGGTAAAATATTTATATAAAAGAAAAGGGGCGACAAAATGAAGACGGAATTTCCGGATAAGTATATAACTCTTGGATTGAAGATTGCCTATTACAGAAGAAAAGCAGGTTTTACGCAAGAATACTTTGCTGAGCTTATCGGCAAAAGCGTAAGCTTCGTTGGTCAAGTCGAGGGCACCGGCACGGTGCGTGGTGTTTCTTTGGAAACCTTATTTAAAATCGCACAGGTATTAAAAATATCCCCTTCTAAATTGTTAGAAGAAGACTAATCGACATTATAACAAAAAACTCTCTGCTGAACACTCGGCAGAGAGTTTTTTCGTCATCAAGTATTTATTTTAATCTAAAATAGCAAGTCGCTTTTCCGTTGCCTTCACGTTTCAGTTCACCTGCGGCGACCATTTTACGAAGTGCACCTTCCACCGAGCTAAGGCTGAGCGACGGACACAGCTCGCGAATGTCTTGTTTGGTGAAACGTCCAATTTTATTCAGGGTTGCCTTGCGTACCATTTCTACGGCGGGAAGCTTTTCTTCCACAATGGCAAAGCGATCGCCAAAGTCCTTATAAGCGGCAAGAATGGTTCCGAGCAGATATTTGATAAACGGTACTGCGTCCTCAGTTCCCTCGTGCCAACCGTGCTGTGATCTGCTCAGAGCATCATAGTAAAGATCCTTGTTCTTAGCGATCTTTGCTTCAAGGGAAATATACTTACCGATCGGGAAACCACTGCGATACAAAAGAAGAGTGGTAAGCAGTCGGCTCATTCTGCCGTTGCCGTCGTTAAAGGGATGGATGCACAAAAAGTCGTGGACGAAAATCGGTATGGCAATCAGAGGCTCAACCTCGAAATTGCCGATAACCTTATTATATTCCTCGCAGATGCGGTCAAGCGCCTCGGGCGTTTCAAAGGGCGAAAGAGGCGTGAACAGAATCTCGGTGCGACCGTCGGGATAGGCTGCACTGATATAGTTCTGCACATTCTTTGTAAGACCCGCCATAGGATTGTTCATATGGCTGTACATGATCTTATGAAGCTGAAGAATATAGTTCTTGGATATCGGAATGGCATCAAAGCTATCGTGAATAATGGCAAGGGCATCACGGTAGCCCGCAATTTCCTGCTCATCACGGTTGCGTGGTGTAGTCTTATCCTCCACCAACTGCTTGATGCGGGTGTTGGTCGTAACGATTCCCTCAATGGCATTGGATGCCTCGGTGCTCTGCACCTTTGCAATCTCAACCAGCTTTTCAAGCTCCGCAGGCTTCTGCTTCAGATACAGTTCCTGACGTCCTGCCTCTTTATAGATGGCGGCAACAAGTCCCATGACCTCGGAATCCCATTTTTGCTCCTTGATCGCCGAATAATTGAACGTTCTCATTCCCTTATCAACCCCTCTTTCCCTTAAATAATAGCATAAAATAAGGGAATTGTCAATAGTTTGCGTAAATTTGCCCTTATTTATTCATATTATATAAGGGCATTTGATAATTCAGGGCAGTTCTAACAATGAAGGCGACTATATTTTTCTTCATAAAAGTCCTCCAAAAAAGAACAAGCCCTTACCATGGGAGTGGTAAAGGCTTGATTTTTTTGAAAACATCGCCCTATTTTGCCTAAATTCACTCCGGTAGACTTACGGACAATGACGTAGATTGGCGTAAGCTGATATCGTTTGGCGTAAATTTGGCGTAAGTTTGCGTTTTTTGAGATCTGCAGTGTCTCAAAAACCCGCATAAAATAAGGCTTTTTTGGACGTTTTTCAGTCGATTGGCTTCATCGTGGGGAACAGGATCACTTCACGGATGGTGTCGGAGCCGGTGAGCAGCATCACGGCACGGTCCACGCCGATGCCCATGCCGCCCGTGGGGGGCATGCCGTATTCCATGGCGGTGAGGAAATCCTCATCCAGCATCTCGGCTTCGTCGTCGCCGCGTTCGCGCTGTTCCACCTGCTTCATGAAGCGTTCCCGCTGATCCAGCGGATCGTTAAGCTCGGAGTAGGCGTTGGCCAGCTCGCTGTGGCAGATGAACAGCTCAAACCGTTCGGTCAACCGAGGATCCTTGGGAGACTTCTTGGTCAAGGGGCTGACCTCCACCGGATACATGGTGATAAAGGTGGGCTGAATCAGGTGCTCCTCCACCCGCTGGTCAAAGCAGGCGTACAGAGCGTTGCCCCAGGTAGGCTCGGCGGCCTCGCCCAGCTCCACGCCACGGGCGGCCGCAGCGGCTACCGCCTCGGCATCGTCGGTGATGGCATCAAAGTCGATGCCCACGTACTCCCGTACCGCTTCTACCATGGTCATGCGGCGCCAGCCGGGGGTCAGGTCGATGGTCTCGCCCATCCACTCCACCTCGTAGGTGCCCAGGATCTCCTTGGCGGCGCCGGAAATAATGCCCTCGGCAATGTCCATCATATCGTGGAAATCCGCATACGCCTGGTACAGCTCCACCGTGGTAAACTCGGGGTTGTGCTTGGTATCCATGCCCTCGTTGCGGAAAATACGGCCGATCTCATACACCCGATCCATACCGCCGATGATGAGCCGCTTAAGGGGCAGCTCGGTGGCGATACGCATATACATATTCAGATCCAGAGTGTTGTGATGGGTGATGAAGGGACGTGCAGAAGCACCGCCGGCGATGGTGTTGAGCACCGGGGTCTCTACCTCGATGTAGCGGCGGTCATCCAGATACCGGCGCATAAACTTAATGAACTGGGAACGGATGATAAAGTTCCGCTTAACCTCCGGGTTGACGATCAGATCCAGATACCGCTGACGGAACCGGGTATCGGTGTCCTTAAGGCCGTGGTACTTCTCCGGCAGGGGCAGCAAAGACTTGCTCAGCAGGGTGATGGCGGTGGCGTGGATGGAGACCTCCCCCATCTT
>SVPB01000018.1 GCA_015066065.1 Oscillospiraceae bacterium
GTTCAGAGGAAAGAAATGCTATTTTACAACGATTGGGCGTAGGGAAGTGGCAGATTTTCGGAGCGCACGGTTTTAAAAAGGATTATTCAGTAAATTTATAGTTTTATCTTTAATATGTATAGCACCACAGGCTACTATCAAGGGCTAATTGCCTATCGGCGAGGGATATTGCTACGCAGTGATATTATGCTTCGCATCGTGCTATTGCCCTTCGGGCAGTTGAAATGGCGAATATAATATAACTGAAACCGTAAGGCTTCAATATCTCTTTCGCCTTGCGAAAATATCACTCCGACAAAGTCGGAATATCACTTAAATTTCTATCAAAGGATCTAAGTAATTAGGTTTATAAAACAATTGATCCCCACCGAGCAATCGGTGGGGATTGTTGTTTCTCTTATATTTTGCACGCCTTTTCGGTGGGCACCTGCTCGGCCAGCACCTGCAGATCCGGCTCGGAAACGGTGATGAAAAAGCCTAGCACAAAGCAGATGAGCAACGGCAGAAGCCAGCGTCCTTTACGGTTGAGCGTCTTGCCGATACCGTCACCCAGAGGCTCCATGGAAATGCCCGAACCCACCGTAAAGAAGCTCATGCCGAGGATCAGCAGAATGGTGCCGAACAGAAACAGCACCAAAACACCTGCGTCCAAGGATACGCAGGTGACCGAAAGAAGGATGACGATGAGCGCAATCGGTAAAACCGATGTAAGCGACTCTTTGATGGAGTTGAGAATGGGGGCCATACAGGTACCTCTCTGTTTTTGGTAACACCTTCATTCTATACAGAAACGGCCAAAAAGTCAAGGGAGAGACAGCGAGCTGTGACCCAACACCCCCCTGTGGAACAATCAGCCGTTCTTCTGCCTTTCCTTCATCCTTTGCCAATTAATATAGCCATAAATGTCGTTGACCAAAAAAGCAAGGAAGCATACCACAACAGAAACATACCGGATATCCTGCAGACTGGCCAATATCCACAAGGCGATCAACACCACATCATTGGCGGCATAGGCCAACGCGAACAGAGGGCTTCTTCGGAAGGTAAGATACACCGCCACAAAGCTGGTCGTGACCGATGCGGTGCTCAAAATGAGATGAACCGTATGGAAATACGCCAGTATAAAATAAAACAAACCGGTTATCACGGCCGTGCCTGCCCCCATAAGCAGCATCTCTTGTGGGCTTACCGTATTCACCTTTACCTCTGCTCTGTTGTTCTTATACGGGTTTTTGAGCCACGATATCAAAGCAAACACCGCCATTGGCATGGTCATACCAAGGTAGGTGATCATCTCGCCATAATAAGCAAAGCCATACGAGATCATCCCATACAGTAAACTGAAAATAACCATCAAAAACTGCCCGATGGGGTTTCCCTTGGCGTTAAAAATAAGCGAGGTCACGCCGATGAGCGACGCTGTCAAGGTAGCATAGTTTTCCCTGTCAAAGAGGCAGAAAGAACCCACAATAAACAAAACGGAAACGCTCCACAAAAGGATCTCCAGTCTTGTAAAATAGGTTTTCACCAGCAAACCCTCCTCAAAAAACAAACATCCGTATGCATATCTTCTAAGACCTAACGATATGCAAACGAATGTCTTAAACATTCTCCTACTCGGTAGCAGGTAACTCTATTCTGATTGGCTGTATCATACCATATACGAATAAAAAATGCAAGAGCCAATGTACGCAAGCCCCTCGCCGGCGTATAGCGACACCGAAAAAGAGAACGCCCCCTTCCAGCCGGAAGGGGGCGTTGACGATAGGTTATCCGCCAAAATCGATCTTTTCGCCTCGTTTGAGACGTTCACGATACTCAGCAGTGGCGCAGAAGATAGCGTCACCGGAGGAGTTGATGGCGGTCTCCAAGGAATCCTGTACCACACCGATGATAAAGCCTACGGACACCATCTGCATCGCCACATCCTGACCGACGCCCAGCAGGGAGCAAGCCATGGGGATAAGGAGCAGAGAGCCGCCTGCCACACCGGAGGCGCCGCAGGCGCCCAGCGTAGCCACCAGGCTCAGCAGGACGGCAATGATGATGTTAACGCTGATACCTTGGGTAAAGGCCGCGGCCAACGCCATGACCGTAATGGTGATGGCGGCACCGTCCATGTTGATGGTAGCGCCCAGAGGGATGGCCACCGAGTAGTATTCCCGATCCAGGCCCAGCTTCTCGCACAGCTTCATGTTGACGGGGATGTTCGCGGCGGAACTGCGGGTAAAGAAAGCGGTGATCCCCGACTCCTTAAAGCACTTCAATACCAGCGGATACGGGTTGCGGCGCAGGGTGATGGCCACCACCAACGGATCCACGATGAGAGCCACCGCCAGCATACAGCCCACCAGCAGAAGAAGCAGCTTGCCGTAATCCGCAAAGATCTCCAGGCCGTACTCGCCCACCGAAGCATAGACCAAACCCAGCACGCCGAAGGGAGCCAGCTGCACGATCCAGGACACCGCCTTGGAAACGGCACCGGAAATGTCATCCAACACCTTCTTGGTGGCATCGCCGGCGGCTCGTAAGGCGATACCGAAGATGATCGCCCAGGTGAGGATGCCGGTGTAGTTACCGTTCATGACAGCCGCCACCGGATTGGTCACCATGTTACTCAAAAGAGTCTCAAACACCTCGGTCAGGCCTTGCGGTGCCGCCTGCTCTGTGGCGGCCGCCAGCGGAACCGTTATCTTAAAGATATAGCTGCCTACCACGGCCACCACAGCGGCCAGGAAGGTGCTGAGCATGTACAGGCCGATGACCGTACGGAAACGGCTGCCCAGCCCCTTGCCGGCACTGGCCAGCGAAGAAATAACCAGCACAAACACCAGCACCGGTGCAATGCCCTTAAGGGCGCCTACAAACACGGTGCCGAAGATCTTGACAAAGGATGCCTGCGGTGCAAAAATGCCCAGCAGAGCACCCACCACCAGGCCAATGGCGATGCGTAGGATCAGAGGAACCTTGGTATAAAACGATAACACCTTTTTCATAGGAAACTCCTTTATTTTTAAGCTTTTTCCCATTGTACCAAATCTTTTTCGTTTTGTAAATCCTCTTTTTATTTTTAGTTGCAAAAGAGGACTGTTTATGCTATACTGTATGGGAATACTTGTATAGTAGGGGTGTCATTATGCCAACGACCGATCTTCACGTCTACAAGGGGAACGATCCGTATATTTTTGTCAGCTATGCCCATCGGGATGCCGACCGGGTGTTCCCTCTCATTGGTGCACTGCAGGAAGCCGGCTACCGTGTCTGGTTTGACCAGGGTATCGAGGCCGGAACCGAATGGTCTAACAACATTGCTTCCCATCTGAGCAACTGCAGTACCTTTCTGTTCTTCACCTCCTCCAACAGCGTCCAATCGGAAAACTGTCTGGACGAGGTGGCCTATGCCAAGAGTCATAAAAAACCGGCGTTGCTGGCTTTTCTGGAGGAGGACGTCGTTCTGCCGGACGGCACCGAAATGCAGACGGCTCGGTTCCAACGGATGTATGTCAACCGCCAGAGGAGCATGGAGGAGTTTATCGAAAACTTCACCGGCGCCGCCATGTTTGACGCCTGCCGGGAGGTAGCGGCACCGGTCGCCCCGGCTGAAGCTCCTGCCGTATCTGCGGCAGCAACGGCTCCTGCCGCATCCGTAGCAACGGCGGCTCCCACAACGATCACCAAGATCAAAAAGCCGCTTAACAAGGCGCTGGTGATCGGCATCGCCGCCGTCGCCGCCGTGATCGTTGCGGCTGTGGTACTGCTGGTGGTGTTCCTGGGCAGCAGCTCGGCCGCCAGCAGCGGCACCATGCCGGAAGGACTGCAGCTGTCCGCCTCCCTGAGCGACCACACCTTCCGTCTGGAGGGTACCGTATACAAGCTCCCTCTGCCCTACCAGGATCTCCTCGATCAAGGGTGGGCTATCAGCTCGGATGACCTGAACGGCTTGACCAACGACTCTCCGCTGGAGAGCATGGAGCCCGTCATGATCAATCTGGAGCGCCAAGGAAAAAACCTCCAGGTCGTCCTCTATAACGAATCCAGCGGTCAAAAGACAGTCCGCGAGAGTACCGTAGGTGCCATTGTGGCCACCAAGTCGGAGAACATTGATTTCTGCATTGCGCAGGGGATCAGCTTCAACGCCACCAAAGAGGAGCTTATCAAAGCTTTCGGCGAGCCGAACGAACAGCAGGATTCGTACAACGCCGTCATTCTCCAATGGATGACCAACGACTACTCCGGCATGGAGTTTATGCTGACGGAGGATGCCAATGAACGGGCTATTGCTCTGATGAACATCGATCCTTCCTTGGCCTACATGCTCGATTAAAGCAAAACACAAAAAAGAGGTTCCTCACCACCGTGAGGAGCCTCTTTTGTTATCGTGTGGGGCTACGCCACTTAACAATGCCGTAGGAAAGCGCTATGCAGATGCCGCTAAACGCCACCATGTACCATAGATAAGCGGTATCGTAAACCGCATTGATATAATAAGTGGGTGGGAAAAGGAGGGCCAGCAGGCGCACCTGCTTAAGGTCAAAGAACACCGGACACACCACGATCATGAGCACCGTCAGAACCGGAATGACCGAACCAAGCAACGCGATCCGGTGCAAAAGATGACGCAGCAGTAAAGCAAAGCAAGCACAGGACAGCGCATACAGCAAGGTGATGACACACTCCAGCAAGCTGGGGAGGTAAACACCGGCCACCCACAGCGCCGCCATGGAGACCACCGACAGATTAAGGGTGGCCATCCCGATACCGGCCAGATCCACCGGCAGGCGGTAGCGTTGCGGTACCCAAGCGAAGGTGCGCCGCTGCTCATCCTGCAGGCTGTACAACGCCGCCGCCAAACCACCGAGAACGGTAATGATCCCTAACAGACCACGCAGGGGGGCGGTCAGGTAATGGCTCTGTCCACCGGAGGAGGCCACCGGGTCACCAAACACAAACAGCTCCTCGGAGACCGGCGTTTCTTCGTAGTAGCGAAGCAACGCCTCGTCGCTCAGGTCATCCAGCATAGGCAGATGATCCCGTGCATACCGCAGGTACACCGCCCGGGCAGAATGGCCCAGCAAAGCGGCATTAAGCTTCTCCCGGGACAAGCGCAGCAGCACGTTCTGCTCCCGTTCCACCACCCGGACACAGGCCGGCGCCCCGGTCTGCACAAAGGCATCCACCGCCTGCTGCATGTGGGCAGGGAAGATCCAGGCACTGTCCGCCTGGCCGGTCTCCATCAGATACTCAGCGTGTGCCGGATCGTCCGCCCGGGTAAAGAGGATAAGGGAGTCATCCTCCATCAGGGAACGCACGATCTCGCCGGACAGAGGATCCGCCGGATCCGTCTGCGCCAGAGCCACATGGAGAAAACCGCTGTCCTCCCCTGCCGCCGCCGCAAACAGACAGACGGCCGCCAACAGCAGCACCAGCATGATAACAAAGGACATCTTTCTATATAATCGTTTATTAAGAAGGTAGCACCATCGGCATAGTTTACCCATCGGTCATCCCTCCTTGGTAGCGGTTAACCTTGCACCACTTGACCAGCAGCGCCGCCGCCAGAAATCCCACGGCATACACCAGCACAAAAGCCAGATTGACCAGAGAGGTATCCTCCGTGAATACGCCGCCCAAATGCTGGCGTGCCAGATGAATGGGCAAAAGACGTGCCACCGTCTGTACCACGGGAGGGAACGCATACAAGGGGTAAAAACAACCGGAGATGTATGCCAGACCCAAGGTGATAAAGAAGTGGGACAAAACCCCACCGATGATCTGACCAGCCACCTCAAACACCAGCATGTCAAAGGCGGCCACCATAGCCAACACCGGCAACAATGCCAGATACAGCGATATAACCAGAGCCAGGGTCACCCCCGGCAGAGTTACCAGCGCCAGCAAAGCCCCCACGCCCAAGCTCAGCACGCTCAACAGCGCCCACAGGCTCAGCAGATGAGACAGGTATTCCGCCATCAGCTGACGGGTGCAGGAAAGGCCTTTGGACAACAGCAAGGAGGACAGCGCTCCATCCCGGCGGCAGTAAAGGCACGCAAAGGGTAAGCCGGCCAGCATAAGCAACAGTACCGCCAGACTGCACACGTAATAGGCGACCGTGGAAAGACCGCCGGAAACGCCTTGTTCCTCCACCGCCAGCGCATCGTGACGGCTGAGGATAACGTCCACGTAACGCAGACTGCTTTGGTTCACGTGGCGGTTAGCCAACGAGCCGTAGCCATTGTCGCGCAGAGCGTCACCGATCCCGTAGGTACCCTTCTGGGAAGCAATGACCATGTCGGTAACCACCCGGGTGATCTCGTTCTTAAACAGGGCAGTCACATCCTGAGACTGGGTGGTGGTCACAAAGGTGATGGGATCCACCTGACCACGCAGCATCTTCTCGATGAATGATTCGGGAAACACCACATAGGCGGACACCTCGCCGGTGGCAAGGGCGGCTTTAGCCTCCTCCTCCGGTACGGGGACAAACTCCATGGCAAACCGGGTTTCATCCAGATTCTGCATGGCGGTCATGCCCATCTGCAGGAACCGGTTCTCCATGTCTCCCACCACGCCGATCCGGAAAAGACGGTTTTCATCCTTCTCTCCGTCCTTGGCCACCATGCCGCTGAGCAGCAGGGACAAACCGATCAGCAGGATCACCGTCACCAACAGCACGTATGGAAAAAAGCGTACGGCTCTCTTTAATTGTACAACGGTATATCTTCTCATATCAAAAGCTCTTGACCAGACCATCCAGATCCCCCTCATAAGTATAGGGGGTCAAGCGGCCGTCCTTCATCACGTAACACTTATCACACAGCGCCAGCTCCATTACGTCGTGGGTGACCAGCACAACGATACCTCCGGCTTGTTTCAGACCGGTGATGTATCGGAATATCTCTTGCTTGCAGGCCAGATCCAACGCCGCCATAGGTTCATCCATCAGCAGAATAGGCGGATGGCTGGCCACCGCACAGCCGATGGACAGCCGTTTTTTCATGCCGCCGGACATCTTGGACACCGGCGTCTTGAGAAACGTATGGATGCCCAGCGTGCGCAGGATGCCATCATTGAGCTCCTTATCCATGGCCGACTTGTCGTACCACAGCAGGAGATTGTCCCGGGCGGTCAGCTCCTCCAGCAGAGGGGTGCCCTGCGGCACGTAACCCACCAGGGCACTGCGCTGACGGGGGTAGGCAAACAGATCCTTGCCATCATACAGGAATCTGCCGCCGTCCGCCGGCTGTACACCGGCCAGGATGGACAGCAAGGTGGACTTGCCGCAACCGTTGCCGCCCAATATACCGATACAGGTGCCGGCACATGCACGAAAGGAAATGTCCTGAAGGATCTCTCGTTTTCCGTATTTCTTCCGGATATGCTCTATGACTATCTCCATAATATCTCACCCTGATAGACAGTTGGCGCTGATTATAAAATCAGCGCCAACTTGATTCATTCTTGCATTACAGAGCCGAGCCAAGTGCGTTGCGCAGAACGCTGATCAGCTCGTCGGGCAGACCGGCCTGCTGCAGCGCATCCACCAGCTTGCCCAGATCGATGGTGCTGGCCCAATCCTCGGCGTCCTCTACGGCATAGGTGTCACCCTTATCGGGGATGCCAATAGACTCTACTGCCGCTTCCTCATAAGAGAAGGTGAGGGTCACCAGACTGGCCTGATTGCTCATCAAGCCAATGCTTACGGAGGAGGCATCGCCGTCATTGACAAAGCTCAGCTTGAGGGAAGGATTCAGCATGGAGGATACGGACGAATCCATACCGCTGCTGCGCATCAACTGACGCATTAACTTATCGGAGGGAGTCAGTACGATGGAACCGTTCAGCTGCTGATCCTCGGAGCTAAACTCCTCCAGACCAATGGTCGCTACAGAGACGCCATCCACAATCACCTCATAGGTGCCGGTCAGAGCGCCGCCATCTTCCTCGCCGGTACCGGTAATCTCCAGAGCACCGGGAACAATCATCTCAAAGGCATAATCGCTGCCCTCGCTGGCGGTCACATAGTGGAGGATCTCTTCCCCCTCTACCCGGATCGCACGGCCAACGATCTCATGAGAGCCGTTGACGTAGTCGATAAGGGTGAACAGCTCACGGTCACGCGCGCCGTCCAGATCATCAATGGCGTCGTCCACCGCGTCCATAAACTCACGGTACGCCTCACCCTTTTCGAAGTCGATATCCATGCCGAGACGCTGAGACTCGGTAATGACGAAGCTCTCCAGATCGTCGCAGTACTGCTGAATATCCTTGTCTTCCTTGAGGGCCTTCAGTACGTTAGTCGCCATGTTGGCCACGTCCTGCTCGGTGATATCGTACCGCAGAACGGTCAGATTCTCGGTATGACCATCCACCGTCACGTCCTCATCGGACATCTTTACGTCACCCAGGCCATCCAAAGCGACCTCCAGGTACTCTACCAGCTTGTCGTTAAGCTCATCCTCAGAAGGGAGCGCCTCTATCAACGCATTACGGTCGATGTTCATAAGGGCGTTCTGCAGCATCCCATTACCCGTCTGGTCCATGTCCATGACCAGGTATTTGTTCGTCAGGTTGCGCAGGCCGATGTACATATCGCTGTTTTCCGCATCCAGCAGATAAACCAAATCCAGCAGGGTCACATCGCCCATGTTTAACTTCATGCTGGAGGAAACATTGCCGTCCTCCGCCTTGGATTCGGTAATGAGGGTAATGCCGTTGAGCCAATCTGCATCAAAGGAACCGCCCAAAGCAGCCCCGGCCAACAGCTTAGCCTCCTCCCCGATCTGCAGATCCATGGTCATCCGACCGGAGGTATCCTGATTCGCCTGCGTCACGTCACCGTACAGCAGCGTACCCACATCCACGTACTCGGTCAGCGACTTGGCTTCCACGAACTTAAGATAGTCCTCTTCCGAGCCGAAGATCTTGATGAAATGACCCATCAAATAAGAGAGGTTGGGGACGATCAGCGCCGCCAGCACCGCCAGCACGGATACCACCGACACCAGAGCGATGATCTTGCCCTTCTTGGATTTTTTGGGCAGAGGCGCCTCCTCAAAGGTAGGCTGAGCAAAAGGCGCTGCTGCCTGAGCAGGCTGAACGGGCACCGCCTCCTGAGCAGGCTGAACGGGCGCCGTCTCCTGAGCAGGTTGAACGGGCGCCGCCTCCTGAGCAGGCTGAACGGGCGCCGCCTCCTGAGCAGGCTGAACGGGCGCCTCTTGCAGGGTGATCGAAGAACCGCAGGCACCGCAGAAAACGGAACCATCGGCAATCTCTTTGCCGCAATGTGGACAGAACATAGTGTTGTCGCGAGGGGACAGGCCTCTCGCTCCTCCTTCCTCATATAGTGACATCATTATACCATATAAGCACCGCTTTGACAACGGCAATTTAGTAACAATTTTGTAATCCCCAGGTGGTCAGCATATTGATAGCGGCCGTGGCGCATTCCGATACATACTGTCCCCGTCGGGTAACCACCGCCGGCTGTCGGGTACGCAGACTATGCTTAAGGGGATACAGCTGAACCTCGCCCCCGGCACCCATGTGTTCGGCAAACTGCCGGGGCAGCAGGGTGGCGCCAATACCGGCACGACACATAGACCAGGCAGTGCTGACACCCACCACCTCCATAACGATGTGGGGCTGTATATCCGCAGCAGCACAGCCCTTGTCAAACAAGCGGCGCAGCTCCTGTGTCTGCCCAACCACCACGAAGGGCAGGTCGCCGCAATCCGCCAGAGACAAGGCCCCCTCCCGGGGCAGATGCTCACACAGCCGATGAGGCACCGCCAACACCATGTCATCCGATTCGATGGGAGTGACCTCCAGCACCGACTCGTCCACCGGCAGATTGACAATGGCAAAGTCATACCGCCCCTCTGCCGCTTCCCGACGCAGTACGTCGCTGGGCTGCTCCTGCAGCACCACCTCTACCTCGGGATAAAGCTCCCGCAACCGTGCAATGACCGGCGGAATGAGGTACAGCGCCCGGAAGGGAGAGATGCCGATGGTCAGCCGCCCTCGCTTGCCGGTGCGAAAATCCGCCATGGAACGCACCAACTGTTCCTCCCGGTACAGCAGTGTCTGTGCCTCCCGGAAAAAGTATTCTCCTGCCGGAGTCACGGTAATGGGGGTGGTGGTGCGGTCAAACAGCTTGACTCCCAGCTCCTCCTCCAGATGCAAGATCTGTTTGCTGAGTGCCGGCTGGGTAATACCCCGTTTTTCCGCTACCGCTGAAAAGCTTCTCTCTTTGTATAGGTCTAAAGCGTACGTCAGCTGACGGTTGTTCATCCGCCGCCCCTCCTCTCTATATAGTTCTAACACACCTATCATATACCTTTTTATTGCACATTTCAAGAAAAAATAGGTTGACAAATCCAAAAAAGCCGGTATAATATAACTTATCAGTAATGATGATTATAACTTGAAAGGAATGATTAGCCATGCCTTCCTGCCTGCTCTACCTGGGTATCATGCTGGCCATCATCGTGGTGTGGTTCGTACTCCTCAAGCGTCCGGTGTACGAAGCCGTGCTGCTGAGCTTCCTGGCTCTGCTGACCATCACGCAAACCTGGGGAAATGTACTAACCTACGTGGACAAGGCGTTATCCACCTCCTTGCTTTATTCCATGGTGGCCTTTGTAGCCATGTCCATCATCCTGACCAAAACCAAGATCATCGACAGCTGTATTGCCATCATCCTGTCGGTGGTGGGACGCATCACCGGCGGTGCCGGTTACACGGCGGTGGTGGCCAGCGCCTTTATGGGCGCTCTGTCCGGCTCTGGCCCCGGTAACGTCATGGCCACCGGTGCTATCACCATCCCGGCGATGAAGAGGTCCGGTTTCCCGGCGCATCTGGCGGCTAACGTAGAAAGCAATGCCAGCTACATGGGCAACATGATCCCTCCCTCTTCTAACATCGTGGCGGCCTTGGGTGCTTTTACCGCCCTCTACGGCGAGGACAGCATCACCACCGGCCAGTTCTGGATCATCCTGTGGGGAATTTCCATTTGGTTCATCCTCCAACGCATCCTCATGGTGTGGAGCTTCTGCAAGTATTATGGTGTCAAGCCCATGTCCAAGGAGGAGCTTCCTTCTCTGCGGGATTCCCTGCGGTACGGCTGGAAAGGCATGCTGCTGCCGGTGGTCATCCTGCTCCCCTTCATCCTGGACTATCTGCTGAAGGATTCCTTCTTCACCGCCCGGCTGGGCGCAGAAGGAGCCAAGTATTTCTCCAGCTCCACCCTGCTGTTTGTCGGCGGTGTGGCGGCACTGTACGCCTGCTTGGCCGCGAAAGACAAGAAGATCGTCACCCCTCATAACCTGGCTAAAATGTTTGGGGATGCGATCAAAACCATCGCTCCGGCGATCGGTGTATGCGTCTTCGGTTACATGATCGGCGCTCTCTTCAATGACCTGAACGTAGCGGAAGAAATGGGCACCATCCTCATGAGCTGGAACTTCGGTAAGCTGGGAACGGTGATCGCCATCTGCGCTATCACCTGCTTTATGGGCATGGTCATCCCTGGTTCCTCTCTGGTGGTCATCTTCGGTTCCACCTTCATTACCGTGCTGTCAGCGGTGGGCTGTGACCCCTTGCTGGTGGCCGCCATGCTCCCCTGCATCTGCGGTGTTATGTGCGGCATTACTCCGCCCCTGGGTTTGGGTATGTATGCCGGCATGACCTTAGCGGAATCCGACTTTAACAAGACCTTTATCAACAACCTTTGGTGGGTAGCCGCCCAGTTCATTCTGCAGGTGGTCGTGTTGATGGGCTGGCTCCCTATCCTGGGACTGTAAGGAGGCTGTGTTATGAAAAAAATCACTGCTGTGCTTCGGCTGATCTTTGGCTACGGCATCATGCTCTGTCTGTTTGCCGGCGGCCTTACCTTCTTCGGGTATCTGGCGGCGCTGATCATCGGCGGCACCACCGCCCCCTTGATCTGCACCTTCCTCTATAAGGAGGTCTTTCCGGTAATCATCTACGCCTCCACCATCTTGGTGCTGCTGGGATTGCTGATCATGTATCTGTGTGGCGAAACGGCGCTGACCGCCGATAAAAAGAAGTCGTCCAAGCACGAAGGCGAAATGTAAGAAAAAGCTCCCCGGCCGGGGAGCTTTTTCCTTGCTTTTTAGAGAGCTATATGCTACAATGCCCTTTAGCTCGGGTCATTCATGTCACCCTAAATAAGGAGGGGCATCCTGTGAAAAAAGCCTATTTCCCTGCCGGCATTGCCATCCTGCTGTGGTCCACCATGGCTACCACCGCCAAGCTACTGCTGGGAAGCATCGATACCTACCGCGTGCTGTGTATAAGCACCTTGTTTGCCGCCGTGGCGCTGCTGATGTACAACGTGGCCACCGGTCGGCTGAAGCTGTTGCGCCAATATCGACCTCTGGATTATCTGCGGATGATCGGCGCCGGTCTGCTGGGCAACTGCTTTTACTATGTCTTTTACTATGCCGGAGCAGCCATCCTCCCTGCCTCCCAAGCGTTTATCATCAACTACCTGTGGCCCATCTTGAGCGTGGTGTTTGCCATCCTTCTGTTAGGAGAACGGCTGACGATACGCAAGGGGCTGGCGTTCCTGCTGTCCTTTATCGGCGTGTTGACGGTGGCCGGGGGCGATCTGCTACACTTTGAGACGGACACCTTGTGGGGGATGCTGCTGTGTGTCGCCGGAGCAGTATGCTACGGCGCCTTTACTGCCTTCAATAAAAAATGGGACTACGATCTGCCCATTGCCATGATGCTGTCCTTTTTCGCCTCTGCGCTGGTAACCCTGGTTCCGGCTCTGGCGGAAGGGGCATGGACGCTGTCATGGGGACAGGTAGCCGGCCTCGCATGGAACGGCATAGGCACTATGGCGGCGGCCAACACCTGCTGGGCAGTAGCCTTGTCCAAAGGAAACACGGCACGCATCTCTAATCTGGCGTACATCACCCCCTTCTTGTCCATGGTGTGGATCAGCCTCATTCTGCAAGAAAGCATCAGCCCCTGGTCTCTGTTGGGGTTGTGTGTTATCGTGTTAGGCATCGTTATCCAGCTCAAGGAAAAAGAGAAAGCCTTGTCTTAATCAGGATGATGTGGTATACTAAGCCTATCAAGTAAAGAGCCTGAAACCAGCCGCTTGGAGGCTGGTTCGTGTCATGAAACAACAGAGGAGGAACCGTTATGTTTGATGCGCAAAAGGTGAAAGACCAATGTGTCCAATGGATCCGTGATTTCTTTGAGCAAAACGGGCCGGGCTGTCATGCGGTGCTGGGTATCTCCGGCGGCAAGGACAGCTCGGTGGCGGCGGCGCTGTGCGTAGAAGCTCTCGGACGTGATCGGGTCATCGGCGTGCTGATGCCGCAAGGAGAGCAGCACGATATCAATATGGCCTATCGGCTGGTGGATCACCTGGGGATCAAGCGATACGAAGTAAACATCAAGGATGCCGTGGACGGGATCCTCAAAAATCTGCCGGCAGACCTGGAAATCACCCCTCAGTCCCGGCAAAATCTGCCCCCCCGCATTCGCATGGCCACCGTGTACGCTGTATCCCAGAGCTGCAACGGCCGGGTGTGCAACACCTGCAATCTGTCGGAGGATTGGGTGGGCTATTCCACCCGATACGGTGATTCGGTGGGTGACTTCTCCCCTATGTCTCACCTGACCGTCACCGAAGTCAAGGCCATCGGGCATCTGCTGGGACTGCCTGCCGAGCTGGTGGAAAAAACCCCCATTGACGGTCTGTGCGGTAAATCCGACGAAGAGAATCTGGGCTTCACCTATGCGGAGCTGGACGTCTACATCCGCACCGGGGTCATCAACGATCCGGAAAAGAAAGCGCTCATCGACCGCAAGCACCGACAGAATCTGTTTAAGCTGGAGCTGATGCCAGCCTTCAAGCCGGAGATATAAGAAGGAGCTGATTTCCATGAAAAACTATGAGGTCAATCACTACCGGGAGAAACCGGTCAACGATCTGCATGTCCACGTCCATGTCAGCCGACCTCTGGCCGACACGGTGGCCACCTATCGGGAGATCATGGAGCACATGAACTACGACCGCATGGCTATCCAAGCCCTGCCCAGTCATGATGTCACCGATCTGTACAAAGCGCTGTACTGCAAGGCGGTCATCCCCGGCGTTTATGCTTTTGGCGGTCTTTATCACCACATGGATGATCGGGACACCGCCGAAAACTACCGCCGTCAAGCCGAAGCCTGCTATGCCATGGGCTGTGACGGGTTTAAGATGCTGGAGGGTAAACCGGACTACCGCAAGGAGCTGGGCAAGCCTCTGGATGATCCGTCTCTGTGGGAATTCTACGCCTTTGCCGAGGAAAAAGAGCTGCCCATTCTCATGCACCTGGGAGATCCCCGGGAGTTTTGGGACAGAGAACGGATCCCCCAGTGGGCACTGGAGCGCGGCTGGCTGTATGACGACAGCTTCGTCCCCTTTGAACAGACCGTCCGGGAGGTGGAGGGTATTCTGGAGAAGTTCCCCCGGCTGCACCTGACCTTGGCGCATTTCTTCTTCACCTCCGATGATCCGGATTACGCCGCCTCCTTCATGGAACGGTTCCCCAACGCCTGCTTTGACCTGACCCCCGGCTGTGAAATGTACACCAACTTCAGCCAGAACAGCGGCTGGTGGCGGGAGTTCTTCCTTAAGTATGCCGACCGCATCTTGTACGGCACCGATATCTACAACTGGACCGCCGACGGGCGCACCACCGAAAACCGCTACGCCCATGCAGTGAACCTGCAGCGACAGTTCCTGGAACGCACCGAGCCGTTCACCGCCTACTGGCCCCGGGAGACCTTTGAGCATCCCTTCGGTCTGCCGGAGGAGGTGCTGGATAAGATCTATTATGATAACTTTATCCGGCTATGCGGTGCAAAGCCCCGTCCGATCGACCCGGCACGCATCCGGCAGGAGGCCCGGCAGTTTATGGCGACGTACGAGCTGGACGACGTCCAGACCGCCAACATGAACGTGATCCTCGACTACTTCAAATAATCAAAAAACAGCCGCTATCCACATGGATAGCGGCTGTTCCCTTTAGTTAGTGCATCGGGCGGCCAAAGAAGTGGGCAAAGTAGAACACCGGAACACCCCAGTCTTCGTAGATCTGCCAGCTAACCCCTACCCCCGTCTCGGTAAAGTCGCCGCTGATCATGTTGCTGTAATGACCGGGGCTATTCTTAAACTGATTAAAGGCATTGGCGGCAATGGTGCGCAGCTGCCCACTGTCACCGGTAAACACATCCGAGGAAGAGATGTATCCGCCGGCATTCATACCGGTCATAGAGATGTTTTCGCCGCTGGCCCAGCTATGGTACCCGGCCTCCTCGATGGCAGTAAAGCAGCTTCGGCCGTCCGGTCGGGTATGGGAAAAGCTGGTACGAATCTCCACACTGCGAATAGCGGCGGCCGCATGCAGACGGGACTCCGCTGTCAACGCAGGCACCCCCACCCGTTGGCGCTCCTGATTGACCAACCGGATAAACTCATCCCGGATGGTCTGCAGCATCCCATCGGTGACCTGTGACCCGGGTGGCTGGGTAGGAACGGTCGCCTTGGTGGTGGCTTTGGTGGTCGCCTTAGTGGTCGCCTTAGTAGTGGCCTTGGTGGTGGATTTAGTAGCGGCCTTGGTGGTCGCCTTGGTGGTCGCCTTGGTGGTGACCTTAGTGGTGGGAGATGCCTTAGTAGCCTCCGTAGGCGCTTGCGTCTGGGGTGTTACCTCTGTCTCAGGCACGGTAGGCAGCTCCACGCCGGAGGTTTCCTTGGAGGTAGGGACCTCGGTGGTGACAGAAGAAGCGGTCGTGGTCGTGACAGCAGACGGTGCCGGCTCGCCGGACGATCCTTTTCCCCACGGCAGATGGAAGCGGCAAGCGCTCAGCGAGACGCACAAAAGAGCCGCCACCATCCATGTCAACAATCGTTTCATACGCGCACCTCCTCATTAGCTATATCATACCTCCAAACCAACGGCAAAGTCAAGCCACAGCATCTGGAAAAGGCAAAATGACCGTCCCCATGAGACGGTCATTTTGGTGTTATTGAAGGCCCATGGCGGTCAGATAATCGTAGCTCCTCTTCAGGCAGAGGAAGGGGTCCTCCCCGTAGCAATTATCCTGCTCTACCAGAGCATATTGCGCGCCGGCCAGCTCAAATGCAGACAGAATGGACTCCCAGTTAAGGTTACCACTGCCCACCGACGCCATGTGCTGCTCATACCACTTGCCGTCTTGGGTCGGAGCAACACTCATATCCTTAAGGTGCACGCAGGGAATACGTCCGGCAAATCGGCCGATGGTCTGCACCACGTCAGCGCCGCCGGCCTGCACCCAGTAGGTGTCCAGCGTAAACCCCAGCTCTTCGGGGGTGGTCTCCTGCATCATATACTCCAAAACAGTGAGAGGCGTGCCGTCGGCGGCGGTGCAGGTGCGCATAAACTCCCCGTGATGGTTATGGTACATGAACTTTTTGCCTGCCTTGGCCATGGCGGCACCGGCGGTATGTGCCAGATCCAGCACCGTCGGCAACGTCTGTGGGTCATTGAAGGAGGTAGGCATACTGCCCAAGCCAATGTAATCGCAGCCGAACACCGTATGATCGGCGATCACCGCTGCGGTGTCCTCCTTTATCCGGTCAAAAGGCACATGGGTGATCACGCAGGAAAGACCATTGGCCTTGAGCTGCTCAGCCAGCCACGCCGGCTCGTAGGCACACGTGCCGGAAATCTGTACGGTGGTGTAGCCGATGTCGGCTACCTTCTTGAGAGATTCCGCAAAGTCCTCCAGTGTTTTACAATGATCCCGTACGGTGTAAAATTGGACACCTAAAATCATACATGACCACTCCTTCTGTTCTTCTTCTGCCGCTATGATACCATAAACCGCCCTTTGATACGATTGCAATGGGGTGCAAATTGGCTGACAGATATTGCAAATATGCGCAAAAACGGATATTTTTGCCCCGGCTACATATATCTATGACGGGGGTGTTATGATGACAATACAATGGAAAAAACTACTGCTTTGCCTGGCCATACCCTTAGCCGTGGGGGGACTTTCGGCGCTGTTATCCGGCAACATGGAGCACTTTGAGACCCTGGAAAAGCCGCCGCTGGCGCCGCCCGGATGGCTGTTCCCGGTGGTGTGGACCATTCTGTTCCTGATGATGGGGCTGGCCTCCTATCTGGTGGCGGTCAGTGATGCACCGCCGACCGAAAAACAGCGGGCGCTACGGGTATACGGGCTGCAGCTGGGATTTAACTTCCTATGGTCCATCCTCTTTTTCCGATTTGAGGAATACCTGTTCGCCTTCATCTGGCTGGTCATCCTATGGGTGCTCATCGCCATAACGCTCCTGCGGTTCGTGCGCATACGCCCGGCCGCCGGACGGCTGTTGGTGCCTTATCTGGCGTGGGTCACCTTTGCCGGCTACCTGAACTTCGGCATCTATCTGCTCAACCCTTGAGCCTTGCGGTACGCCAGCGGTGTTTTGCCTATGATCTGGCGGAAATGCTTGTAAAAATTGGTCTTGTTAGTATAGCCGACCCGGGTGTACAGATCCTCAATGCGGCCACCCTCATCCATGAGGCGGCAGGCGTTGAGGATCCTTATTTTTTTAAGATATTCCGTGAAGGTCACCCCGGTATACCGGCGAAAGACCCGACTGAAATACGAGGGGGTGTAATAGCACAGCCGCGCCAGCTGCTCTGCTGAAATTCGCTCAGCGTAATGGTCTCCGATGTATTCCAGCACCCGGCGAAATTCCCCCTCGGTAGTGGTATGGGACACACACATCTTACGCAGAATCATCACCAGCAGGAAGTTGACCCCGGTATGGGTGGTCAGATCGTAACCACGCTCCCGGGTCTGCAGCTCCCGTTCCAGCAGGAGCAGCATATATTCAAAGCAATTTTTCTCCTCCGGTGAAAAACGAACATGCCGACAGCGGTGGTCGATCAGCTCTCCGAACTCTTGATAGGGAGGGGTGCGTAACAGCAAAAACAGATCCCGACATTCCCGCATACTGTCATCAAGGAAGGCCGGCTTGATCAGGATATTGCAGAACCGGGCAGCAGGATCACCGTCAAAGCTATGCTTTTCACCGTAGTTGATGATCAAAAGATCGCCACCTTCCAGCGGATATTCCACGTCATTCACCCGGTGGACACTCTTCCCCTTCATCATGTAGACAAACTCAATAAAGTCATGGGTGTGGGGCGCAATGGGAGAGATGTTGCTCATCTCCAGGCACACATCCCCCTCCATAAAATACATATCCCCTCGCAGATCATTGCCCATCCCTTCATCACCTCTCCTCCAGTCTACCAGATTTCTATAAAAAAGTAAAGAACTAATACTTTTTATTGTCGAAAACGGCTCTTTTTTACCCTCCTCCACCGTGGTACAATAAAGGTACTCAAATGCAAAGGAGAGAATCCCATGACCGTCACCCACCAAAGCTACCGCATCACGCTGGATGAACGAGGCGCCGTGTGTTCCTTTGTCGCCCATGGCAAGGAGATGATCGTCCGTCGACTGCCGCTGTTTGCCTTCCGGCTGGGGGTAGGGCCGGACGCCCCCACCGTCACCTCCGACCAAGCGCTGGATGTCACCGTCCAACAGCTGGAGGGGCAAGCTGCATTCACCTACCGCTACCAAGAACTTACGTTTACGGTCACGGTAGCGTTTGACCGGCAGGTGGCCTTCTCCTTCCGTTTCAGCAACCACACCGGCACGCCCATTGAATGGGTGGATATTCCCCAGATCGCTCTCCCCAACGACCTGGTCGCCAGGGGCGGCTCCGGGCGCCTGCTGATGAATATCAACGAAGGGTTACTGCTGGAAAACCTCGCCGCTAAGGAAGCCTTTGCTCCTTATGCGCATAAAGCACCGGAATACCCCAGTCAGGGACTGTACTGCGTGTTCCCGGCGGTGGTGCAAAGCCAGTTTCTGGCCTACTACGATGATATAGCCGGTCTGTACATAGCCGCCACAGACGAAGAGCGTAGCTTCAAGGGGGTGGACTTTGCGCCCTTGGGCGAGGAGGCCATCCAACCGTTTTTTCGGCTTTTTCCGGGCATCAAGGCGGACCAGACCGATTTTTCTCTCCCCTACCAGGTGGTGCTGGAGCCGTTCCATGGTGACTGGTATACCGCAGCGGAGCTGTACCGCAGATGGCTGGAGGCGCACCGCCCCCGTGGCTTACGTAAGGTCGCCAGCAACCGGGAGCTGCCTACCTGGTACACCGATGCCCCTTTGGTGGTAACCTATCCGGTGCAGGGGGCTTTTGATACCGATGAGATGGTGCCCAACCGGTTGTTCCCCTATTCCAACGCCTTGCCCCATCTGGATCGGATCGCCGACAAGACCGGTAGTCGCATCATGGCACTCCTAATGCATTGGGAAGGCACCGCCCCCTGGGCGCCGCCCTACGTATGGCCACCCGTGGGTGGCGAGGAGATGCTGCGTGACTTCTGTGATGCCCTGCACGAACGGCGTTTCCTGCTGGGAGTCTATTGCAGTGGTATCAGCTATACCCTGCACAGCAACCTCAACGATTATAACGCCGAGGAGCGCTATCGGGCAGAAAAGATCGATCGCATCGTGTGCATGCCGCCCCATAGCAACCAGCCCACCTCCCTTATCTGCCAGGCACAGCGCAAAAGCTACGATATGTGTATCTCTCAGCCTTTCACCAAGCAGGTGATCCTCAACGAAGTAGAGAAGATCGTGTCCACCGGGGTAGATTACATACAAGTGCTGGACCAGAATCACGGCGGCACCCCCTATCTGTGCTACAGCTCCCGGCACAAGCATCCACCCCTGCCCGGCGGATGGATCGTCAGCCACATGACCTCTCTGCTGCGCCGGTTGACGGCACTGACCAAAGGAACGGCACTGCTGGGCTGTGAATCCGGTGCCGCCGAGCCGTATCTGCCATACCTTAACCTGAGCGATAACCGGTATAACCTCAACTACTATGTAGGGCATCCGGTGCCGCTGTACGCTTATCTGTACCATGAATATGCCTACAACTTCACCGGCAACGGGGTGTGCTCCTCTGAGGTGCACGACCACCGACGTTCCCCTGACAGCTTCCTCATGCGGCTGGCTTACGGCTGTCTGGCCGGTGACCTGATGACCTTGGTCATCAACCAGGACGGCCACATTATGTGGAGTTGGTGTGACCGTAACACGGAATACCTGCCATGCGAAGAAGTTGTGCTGGACTTCGTGCGCATCGCCACCGCCTATAAGCGCGAGGTGGGCAAGCCTTACCTGACCTTCGGCCGGATGGTACGCCCCTGCCCGGTGGAATCGGAACGGGTGGGGATGTATTCCACCTTCAGCAACAACCCCACCTACCACCCGGCGGTGCTGACCACCGCCTATGTCGCCAAGGATGGTTCCATGGCCCAGTTCCTGGCCACCTATCGAACGCAGGAGGAGAGCTGTAGCATCGACCTGACCGGCACCGACGGTGCCGAGCTGGTGGACGAGACCGGAGAGATCCTGGCCGTCCTTCCGGCCGACAAGGTACCCTTAACCTTACCACCGCACAGCCTGCGCATGCTAACCATAAAAAAGGCTTGCGCCAAAACGGGCAAACTGCTATAATAATCGCAGCACTAACGAGGAGGATGTTACCATGCGAAATCTGCAAGAAAACAACGTTCCGGCTGAAAACCAAAACAAAACCGACTTCTTCACCTATGATAACACCGGTATCCGGGTGCTGTTTGTGGGTAATTCCATCACCCGGCACAGCCCCAAGCCGGATATCGGCTGGCATCGGGACTGCGGCATGGCCGCCTCGGACATTGACCACGACTACGTACACGTACTCATGAGTAAGATCCGGGAGTACGATCCTAACGCCGCCTACAGCATCTGCCAGGTGGCAGGACTGGAGCGCCGGTACGACGAACCGGATGTCCTGGAGCACTACCGCAGTGCGGCCGATTTTCATCCGGACATCGTCATTATGTTCTTTGGTGCCAACGTACCGGCGGACAAGTGCGACAAGGATCCGGCACAGGTGGCGGTATTTAAGGATACCTACCGCCGTACCCGGGATATGCTAAGGGACGGTCGGGCCAAGGTGTTCCACAGCGAAGGCTTCTACATCCGCCCGGCGCTGGATGAAGCCAAACGGCAGGTAGCCGAGGAATGTGGGGATGCCTGGATCACCTTGGGAGATATCCGCACCCGGGAGGAGACCCACGGTGAATACACCCATCCCAGCGATCAGGGGATGGCGGAGATCGCCGCCGCTTTCTGGAAGGCCGTGAAGCCAACCGTAGAAGCGTTGAAAAACCACTAAAAAACGAGGGGGAGCCACCTGGCTCTCCCTCGTTTTATAACAGAAACCCTGTCAATAGTGCGACAGCGGCGGCCGCCAAGGCCACCACGATAAGGGGCAGTCCCTTATAGGCCAGCACCAGCGCTATCCCGGTGCCTGCCGCCGCCGTACGGATATCTCCGGTGGCGTACAGGATAGCAGGCAGGGTCATGGCGGACAGCACCGCATACGGCAGGTAATACAGCAAGCTACGGATGTAACGGGAGCGAATCTGCCGACGAAACAGCGTAAAGGGCAGCATCCGGATAAGATAGGTAGTCAAGGCCATCACAGCGATATACCATACCAAGCTCATGATGCCACCTCCTCAAGGGGAAACAGCCACGCCGCCGTCAGGGAGGCGATCAGCGCACTGATGATGACCGCAAACCCCTGGCTCAGCTCCGGCAAGGCGTAGTAGAAGGCACAGCTGCAGGCGGCGGCCAGCAGGACAGCAAACAGAACATGCTTATCCTTACGGGATACCGGCAGGATAATCGCCAGAAACATCCCGTACAACACCAGCCCCATCGCCGCCGTCACCGCTTGGGGCAACAGCTGGCCGGCCAATGCTCCCATGGCCGTGCCGGCACTCCAGCCAAGGATGGGCGGCACCATCAGCCCCAGCATATAAGAGGCGGTCAAGGTGCCCGGCTGGGAGATGGCCACCCCGTACACCTCGTCGGTGATACCAAAAGAGATCACCAGACGGCGAACGGTGGTAAAGCTCCCATCCAATTTTTGAGACAGAGAAAACCCCATAAGGGCATACCGCAGATTAATGACCAGCTGGGTCAGCAGCATTTCCAGCAGGGTTCCGCCGGCGGCGATGATACTCACCCCGGCGACCTGCCCGGCGGAGGTCAGGTTGGTCACGGAAACAGCCACCGTGGCCAGGGTGGGGAGACCGGCCTGCACCGCCATGATGCCAAACCCAAAAGACACCGACAGATAGCCCAACGCAATGGGAATCCCGTGAACCATGCCACGGGTAAAGGGGTTGCGCACGCCGTCATCTCCTTTCGCATCAAGTGTACCGTGTATACCTATACCACAAACGGGAGAAAAAAACAAGATTTTTACCGCTTTTTTGCCCTTTTTATTGAGTAATTATATAAAATATAGAAAAACCCTTGCTTTTTTTGAAAAAGGGTGGTATACTACCATCGTGGAATACAAAGTAGGCAAAGGAGTGGGGCGACCCGCTCCTTTCTCGTTGTGTTTTTTTGAGGAGGTACGCTATGGCCAATCAACACCTGGCATCCCCCAACAAGGTCGTCGCCACCGTCACCGAGCTGGTCTCTCCTATTACACAGGAGAACGGCGTGATGCTGTGGGACGTCCGGTTTGTCAAGGAAGGGGCCACCTGGATACTGCGGGTGGTCATCGACCGGGAGGAAGAGCCGGTATCCATCAACGACTGCGTGGCGGTATCCCGACGGTTGAGCACCGTCCTTGACGAGGTGGATCCCATCCCCCAGTCCTACTGCCTGGAGGTCACCTCACCCGGTGCTGACCGGGAGCTGACCCGTCCGGATCACTTTGCCTACTACGTGGGTTACCCCGTAGAAGTCAAGCTGTACAAAGCCACCGACACCGGCCAGAAAGAGATGGCCGGTATTCTGGAAGGATACGAGGACGGCACCGTCACCCTGCGGCTGGAGGACGATACCCTGTGTGCCTTTGACAAAAAAGCAGTCGCCGCTGTCCATGCCATCGACGAGTTCGAGCTGGACGACCAAGTAGATTAAACAGCCAAACAGCTGTGTGGAGGTTATAACAATGACGAACAAGGATATCGTAGAGTTTTATGACGCCCTTAAGCTCCTGGCAAAGGAGAAGGGCATCGATGTGGACTATCTGCTGGAAAAGATCGAAAATGCCATCGTGGTGGCCGTCAAAAAAGACTTTGGCGGCAAGGAGAACATCCTGGTCACCATGAACGCCGAGACCAATGAGTTCTCGGTGGTCATCCAGAAAACGGTGGTGGAAGAGGTGGAGGATCCCGACGTGGAAATGACCCTCGACCAGGCACTGCAGGTGACCAAGCGCGCCAAGCTGGGCGGCGTGGTCAACATCAAGCTGGAGACCAAGCAATTTGGCCGTATTGCGGCACAGTCTGCCAAGCACATCATCCGGCAGGGCATCCGCGAGGCGGAAAAGAACCAGCAGGTCATGGAATTCCAGCGCCGTCATCAGGAGCTGGTCAGCGCACTGGTCACCCGTGTGGATCCCCGTACCGGTGCCGCCACCATTCAGGTGGGCAAGGGAGAGACCGTTCTTCCCCGTGGTGAGCAGATGGAAAGTGACGTGCTTACCGAAGGCGATCACATCAAGGTATACGTGGTGGATATCCGGGAGACCGAAAAGGGTCTGCGTGCCCTGGTGTCCCGTACCCACCCCGGTCTGGTGACCCGGCTGTTTGAAAACGAAGTGCCGGAGATCTTTAACGGTGTGGTGGAGATCAAAGCCATCGCCCGTGAGGCCGGCTCCCGTACCAAAATGGCGGTGCTGTCCCACGATGAAAACGTGGATGCCGTGGGTGCCTGCATCGGCCAGAGAGGTGCCCGTGTGGCCGATATCGTCGAGGAGCTGGGCGGCGAAAAAATCGACATTGTCGAATACAGTGAAGACCCGGCCACCTTCATCTCTGCCGCCCTGGCGCCTGCCAAGGTGCTCAAGGTGGATATGGACGAGAGTGGTGCCAAGGCTTGCAAGGTAACCGTGCCGGATGCACAGCTGTCCCTGGCCATCGGCAACAAGGGACAGAACGCCCGTTTGGCGGTAAAGCTTACCGGCTGGAAGATCGACATCCGTCCCGAAAGCGGTTTCTATGGTGAAGACGAGGAAGAAACCGACACCGAGGCGAACGAGGAATAAACATACCCGAGGAGGGATACCGTGGCACAAGTCAAAAAAATTCCGCTGCGCAAGTGCAGCGGCTGTGGCGAAATGAAGCCCAAGAAGGAACTGATCCGGGTGGTTCGCAGTCCTGAAGGAGAGATCTCGCTGGATCTGACCGGACGCAAGGCCGGTCGCGGCGCCTACGTTTGCCCCGCCATCGACTGTCTGCGCACCGCGCGCAAAGCTAAGCGGCTGGAGCGTTCCTTTGCCTGCGCCATCCCTCCGGAGGTCTACGACCAGATGGAACAGGAGTTGATGGAGAGTGGAGGATAAGATCTTAGGGCTGCTGGGCATCGCCCGGCGTGCCGGACACACCGTCATCGGATTTGATGCAGTCAAGGCTGCCCTGCTGACCGGCAAAGCCCAGCTGGTACTGCTGGCCGCCGACTGCTCCCCCAAGACCGAGAAGGAGCTTCGCTTTGCCGCTGCTCAGCGGCCTTGCCCCCTTCTCAAGCTCTCCGCCGATAAGGCGGCCCTGTCTGCCGCTTTAGGTCTGCAAAAGCCCGTTGCCGCCGTGGCCACCGATGACCGCGGCTTTGCCGCCGGTATGCGCAAGCACGCCGGTATCGATACAAAGGAGGATGTTGCCTTATGATGATTAAATACCGTGTCAGCGACGTTGCCAAGGACTTTGGCGTGCCTGCCAAGGAGATCGTGGATCTGCTGGCCAAATACATCCAGCCTGCCAAGAAGAGCGCCACCGCGCTGGAGGAGCATGAGCTGGACATTATCTTTGAACATTTCACCCAGAAGCACAACACCGATAACCTGGATGCTTACTTTGCGGCAGCCAACGACCGTAAGCCCAAGGAGCAACCGGCGCCGGCCGCTGAAGCGGCTCCGACGCAAAAGACGGAAGCTGCTTCTGCCAAGCCTGCCGCCAAGGCGGCACCTGCCGGCAAAGCCCCTGCCGCTGCTCCCAAGCAGGAGAAGCCCAAGGCGGCTCCCCAGCCCAAGGTGCCGCAGGAGCGCCGTACGGTGGATACCCGTAAGCCTCAGATGGTAGCCAACAATAAATACGATGAGAAGTTTGACGTCATGGCGCAGACCTCCAACCATGTGCGTGGTGACGGCGGCGGTGTTAAGAAGCAGAAGATCAACCAGAAATCGAAGCAGCAATACCGCAAGCCCCGGCGCAAGGAGACCGAGCAGGAGCGCCTGAAGCGTATCGAGATGGAGCGTAAGCAGAAGCACGCTACCATCAAGGTGGGTGACACCATCACCGTGGGTGAGCTGGCGGCTCGCCTCAAAGCCACCTCCGGCGAGGTCATCAAGAAGCTGATGATGCTGGGCGTCATGGCATCGGTCAACGAGGAAGTGGACTTCGACACCGCTTTCCTGGTAGCCGAGGAGTTCCACACCAAGGTGGAGCGTGAAGTGGTGGTCACCATCGAGGAGCAGATCATCGACGACAGCGCCGATACCGACGAAAACCTGCTGCCCCGTGATCCGGTGGTGGTGGTCATGGGTCACGTTGACCACGGTAAGACCTCCATCCTGGACGCCATCCGCAAGACCAGCGTGACCGCCGGCGAAGCCGGTGGTATCACCCAGCACATCGGTGCGTACCGCACCCAGGTCAACGGGCAGAACATCACCTTCCTGGATACCCCCGGTCACGCCGCATTTACCTCCATGCGTGCCCGTGGTGCTCAGGTCACCGACATCGCTATTCTGGTGGTGGCCGCTGACGACGGTATCATGCCTCAGACCATTGAAGCCATCAACCACGCGAAGGCCGCTGATGTTTCCATCATCGTGGCTATCAACAAAATGGATAAGCCGGAAGCCAACCCCGACCGGGTCATGCAGCAGCTCACCGAGCATGAGCTGGTACCCGAGGAGTGGGGCGGCGACGTTATCTGCGTGCCGGTTTCTGCCCACACCGGTATGGGCATGGAGTCCCTGCTGGAAAGTGTTCTGCTGGTAGCGGAGGTCAAGGAGCTTAAGGCTAACCCCGACCGTGCCGCCAAGGGTACCGTTATTGAAGCCCGTCTGGATAAGGGCCGTGGTCCCATTGCCACCGTGCTGGTGCAGAACGGCACCCTGCACGCCGGTGATATTCTGGTGGCCGGCACCGCCGTGGGCCGTGTTCGCGCTATGACCGACGAGCACGGCAACAAGCTGGAAGAAGCCGGCCCCTCCGTGCCGGTGGAGATCATGGGCTTGGCCGAGGTGCCTGCCTCCGGTGACATCTTCAATGCCGTTACCGATGAGCGTCTGGCCCGTGAGCTGGTGGAGCAGCGTAAGACCGCCGCTAAGGAGGAGCTGTTCAGCCAGTACAAGAAGGTCACGCTGGATAACCTGTTTGATCAGATGCATGAGGGTGAAATGAAAGAGCTGGGCATCATCGTCAAGGCCGATGTGCAGGGTTCCGTGGAAGCGGTCACCCAGTCTCTGGAGAAGCTGTCCAACGAAGAGGTTCGTGTGCGGGTCATCCACGGTGCTGTGGGTGCCGTATCCGAGAGCGACGTGATGCTGGCAGAGGCTTCCAACGCCATCATTGTTGGCTTTAACGTCCGTCCCGATCCTTTGGCTCAGGTAGCCGCCGAAAACGCTGGAGTGGATATGCGTATGTACCGCATCATCTACGATGCCATCGAAGAGGTGGAAACCGCCATGAAGGGTATGCTGGCCCCCAAGACCCGGGAAGTGCTCCACGGCCGTGCCGAAGTACGTCAGGTCTACCGCATCACCGGTGTGGGTCTGGTTGCCGGCTGTTATGTTCTGGACGGCAAGGTCTACCGTAACGATCTGCTGCGCATCGTGCGTGACGGTATCATCATCGGTGACGATAAGATGATCTCCCTTAAGCGCTTTAAGGACGACCAGAAGGAGGTCGCCCAGGGCTTTGAGTGCGGTATCGGACTGGAGAAGTTCACCGATATCCAGGAAGGTGACATCTACGAGACCTACGTGATTGAAGAATACCGGGATTAAGAGGAGGGACACAGATGCCCAACTACCGAATGGATCGTACCAGCGAGGATATCATGCGAGAGCTGACCGCTATCCTGCGCACCGTCAAGGACCCCCGTGTGACCGGCAGTATGCTGAGCATCGTACGGGTTGACGTGACCCGGGATATGTCCTACGCTACGGTATATATCAGTTCCATAAGCGGCATGGATGCCGCCAAAGAGGCCGTCAAGGGTCTCAAATCCGCCGCCGGGTATATGCGCCGTGAGCTGGGTCTGGCACTCAAGCTGCGGCACACACCCGAGCTGCGGTTTGTGGCAGACGATTCCATTGCCTACAGCTCCGGTATCGCCGCCACCCTGAACCGAATCATTAAAGAGGAGCCTGATCATGACCAAGAAGATCAATGAACAAGAAGCCGCCGCCATGCTGCGACAGGCCGATCATATTCTTCTGTTGGCACACCAGTACCCGGACGGGGATACCTTGGGTTCCAATTTTGCCCTCTGCCAAGCACTGCAGACCATGGGCAAAACCGTACGTGTCCTCTGCGGTGATCCCATTCCGGAGAGGTACGACTATATGTACGAGCAGGTGTCTCAGCCGGACTTTGAGCCTGCTTTCATCTGTGCTGTCGACGTGGCAGACGCCAAGCTGCTTGGCCCTGCCCTGCAGCAGGAATACGGACATCGGGTGGATCTGTGCATCGACCATCACGGCACCAACACCGGCTACGCCGCCTATACCTGTGTAGACGAAAGCTGTGCTGCGGCCGCCATGGTGGTGTTCCGGCTGGTAGAGCTGCTGGGAGTTGCTCTGACACCCGGGATCGCCCAATGTCTGTTTACCGGTATCGCCACCGACACCGGCTGTTTCAAGTACGCCAATGCCGGCGCTCTGGCACAGCGTATGGCGGCCACCTGCATCGACCAAGGGATTCCCTATGAGATGATCAACCGGGTCAACTTTGATATAAAATCCCGGGCACGCATCGAGCTGGAACGGTTAGCGCTGGAGCAGATGACCTTCTCGCACGGCGGCCGCTTAGCCATTATGGTCATCACCAACGACATGGTGCAGAAAAGCGGCGCCGGAGAAAACGACATGGAAGGGCTTCCCCCCATCCCCCGTCAGATTGAAGGGGTATGGGTCGGGGTGACCCTGCGTCAGAAAAAGGACGGTAATTACAAAATCAGCGTTCGCACCGGCACCCATGCCGATGCGGCAAAGATCTGCGCCCTGCTGGGCGGAGGCGGCCATCAGCGTGCCGCCGGCTGTGCGGTAGACGGCTCCTTGGAGGAGGCGCGTACCGCCATCGTCCGGGCGGTGGAGACCGCCATCCCTCGCATCACAACCGGTTAAGATATCACACGCAGACGGGGAAGGTCCCGTCTGCGTTGTTGTGATTTTCAGGAGTAATTTATATGAGTGAGATCAACGGCATTCTTTGTCTGGATAAAGACCGGGAGATGACCTCCTTCCTTGGCTGTGCTATCCTGCGCCGGCTGTTGGGAGTCAAGAAGATCGGACACGCCGGTACCCTTGACCCCAATGCCACCGGCGTATTGCCTCTGCTGATTGGCAACGCCACCAAGGCGCTGGACCGTCTGCCGGCGCACGATAAGCGGTATACCGCCACCCTGCGGTTTGGAGCCGTCAGCGACACGCTGGACGTATGGGGACAGGTGCAGTCAACCGGCGCACCCCTGCCCCATCTCGCCGCTATCGAGCAAGCCCTGCCTGCGTTTCGAGGAGATATCCGGCAGATTCCCCCCATGACCTCCGCCCTTAAGAAGGACGGCGTGCGGCTGTACGAGCTGGCACGAAAAGGGATCGAAATCGATCGAGAGGCACGCAATGTAAGCGTTTACACACTAAATATTGTAGACTATTCGGCTGTCACAGGTGAGCTAACCTTGGACTGTCATTGCTCCAAGGGCACCTACATCCGCAGCCTTTGCGATGACCTGGGACGGGTGCTGGGATGCGGGGCGGTGATGACCGATCTGCGGCGCACCATGGCGGCTGGGTACACCTTGGACCAATGCATCACGGTAGAGCAAGCCCGGCAGTTAGCCGCCGAAGGAACGCTGGCGCAGCGTGTCCTTCCCACCGACACCGCCCTCTCGGCCTATCCTGCCGTCACCGTCACCGCCCCACAAGCGGTGCGATTCCAGAACGGCGGCGCTCTGGCGCTGGACCGTCTGCGCACCCCGGTGGAGGGGATCACCCGGGTGTACGACCCGGAAGGGGTGTTCCTGGGATTGGGCAACCCACAGGACGGTGAGCTGAAGGTGGATAAGCTGCTGAAAGGAGTTAACCGATGAATCGTTATACCTTCCCTGCCGATCAAAACATATTGCCGGCGACACCTCGTACGGTGGCGCTGGGGCTGTTTGATGGACTGCACAGCGGCCATCGGGCGGTGATCGCCGCCGCACTGGAGCAGGATGGACAGTGCGCTGTGTATACCTTCCAGCCTTCCACGGTGACCACCAAGGGTGATAACCGTGCCTTGTTGGCGGAGGAAGAGCTGTACAACCGCATGGAACAGCTGGGTGTACAGGATCTGGTGGTGGCCGATTTCGGTGCCGTCCGTCACCTGACACCGGCGGCGTTCATAGATGAGGTGCTGATCGGACAGTTGCACGCTACCACGGTGGTATGTGGTTACAACTATCGGTTTGGCGCCGGTGGCGCCGGGGATACCGACACTCTCATCTCCTTGTGCAAACAACGGCAGATCCGCACCGTGGTGGTGCCCCCTACCGTCGTGCAGGGGGTTCCGGTCAGCTCCACCGCCATTCGGGCGGCGCTGGCGGCCGGTGATATGGCACTAGCCCGACGGATGCTCAGCAACGCCTACTGCCTGCGCTTGCCGGTGGTGGAAGGCCAGCATCTTGGCCGCAAGCTGGGACTGCCTACCATCAACCAGGTGCTTCCCGAGGG
>SVPB01000019.1 GCA_015066065.1 Oscillospiraceae bacterium
GGTTAAGCCGGTTACCAGTGCCGGGATATCGGACAGATCCACCTTCATGTATTCCACGCCGGGAACCAACGGGATTTCCGGGAACATCATATAGATGACCGTCCCTAAAGCGGTCATGATGGACACAAGAACAAGGGGGAACAATTTATTACGTTTCATCGTCTCAATCCTTTCAAAAGAAAAATGCCTTGTAACGACCGTTACAAGGCAAAGAATAAGCGTGCAGCTTGTCTTCTTTCATCCGGACTATACCGTCGGTACCGGAATTGCACCGGTTCGGCACCTGAGAAGGTGTTAGCGGACTGTCACCGCCGGTGGGGAATCGCACCCCGCCTTGAAGAATCAATCTTATATTACCGCAAATCCAGCAAATGTCAAGAGTATCAGGGCAAATTGTTATAATATTCCACAGCCAGTTGGTCGCAACGCTCGTTTTCGGGGTGACCGGCGTGGCCTTTGACCCAGACGAAGGTAACCTGGTGCTTTTCCAGAAGCGGCAATAATGCCTCCCACAGATCCACGTTGAGCGCCGGCTTCTTATCTGCCTTTCTCCATCCGTTTCGTTTCCATCCGTACACCCAGCCTTTGCTGACAGCGTCAATGACGTACTTAGAGTCACTGGTAAGCGTGACAGCACACGGTTCCTTCAAGGCTTCTAGCGCCTTGATAACGGCGGTGAGTTCCATGCGGTTGTTGGTGGTTTCGTGTTCACCGCCGCATAACTCCTTTGTGATGCCGGCGTATCGAAGCAGAGCGCCCCAACCGCCTTTTCCGGGATTGCCGGAGCATGCTCCATCGGTGAATATTTCTACCTTTTTCATGGTTACACCACCCTTCCAAAGTATTATAACAGAGTGTGACACAATTCACAATACTAATTTCCGTAATTTTGGGTATACTTTACAGTGGTTTGCTTTTCACTTGACAATTTTACTATAATAAGATATTATAAAGTGATGTATCATGTTCGGCTAACAGCGTCGGTTGTGGAACGGCGCTAAGCATACATTAATCTGCGGAAAAGGATAAGTGAGGAGCTTATCAACTATTTTAATGACGACAGTCACTCATGTCGTTTTTCTCGCATTTAATACGAAACGGAGGAAATTATGTCAGAAAAACAAAAACAATCATCTTTTGCCAAAAACAACAAGCCGTCCAACGACCGCAACAAGGGAAAGCAACCCAAACCGGTCAGCGGTAAGAATGAACACAAAGGGGATTCGCCCAAGGAGCAGACAGCACGCACGACTCGTAAACCCAACTCCAAGTCGTCCGCACGTAATCAGTCTGCCCGTCATACCCCCGAAAAAAAGCGCAAGGCATCGTCGGCTATGCCGGTGCACTACACCATGCTGGGCGGCCTTAACGAAATCGGTAAAAACATGTCCGTTCTTGAGTATGGGAACGACGCTTTTATCATAGACTGTGGCATGACCTTCCCGGATGAAGATCTGCTGGGAGTCGATGTTGTGTTGCCGGATTTTTCCTATGTTCTCAAGATTAAGGACAAGATTCGGGGCATCTTCATCACTCACGGTCATGAAGATCATATCGGAGCACTACCGTACCTTCTTAAGGAGCTAAACATTCCGGTATATGCCGGCCGCCTGACGGTGGCTCTCATCGCCTCCAAGCTTAAGGAACATGGCTTGGCTAACAAAGCTCGTCTTCACGTCGTGGAAGCGGGCGGTGTCATCCATGTCAGCAAGGATCTGACCGTTGAGTTTGTGACGGTCAATCACTCCATTCCCGACGCTATGGCTCTGGCGATCAAGACGCCCATGGGTTACATCGTGCATACCGGCGACTTTAAGATCGACTGCACGCCGGTAATGGGGCCGATGATCGATCTTGCTCGCTTTGGTCAATTGGGCAATGAAGGGGTCCTCGCCCTTATGGCGGATTCCACCAACGTGGAGCGCCCGGGCTATACCCCCAGCGAACGGGTGGTGGGGGAAAGCTTTGCCAACCTGTTCCGCAAGGCGTATAAAAAGCGCATTATCGTTGCCACTTTTTCTTCTAACCTGCACCGTATTCAGCAGATCATGACGGCTTCTTTCCAGGATGACCGCAAGGTGGCTGTTTCCGGCCGCAGTATGATCAATTTTGTTACGATTGCGCAGGAGCTTGGGTATTTGCACGTGCCCGAAGGCTTGCTCATTGATATCGACGAGATTAACCGTTATCCCAAAGAACGGGTGACCATCATTACCACCGGCAGTCAGGGCGAGCCTATGTCTGCATTAAGCCGTATGGCGTTCTCTGATCACCGGAAGGTGGAGGTGGGCTCCGATGACTATATTATCATCTCGGCAACACCGATACCCGGTAACGAAAAGACGGTTGGCAAAGTGGTCAACGAGCTAATGAAACGGGGCTGTGAGGTCGTCTACGAAAAAATGTACGATGTACACGTGTCCGGTCACGCCTGTCAGGAAGAGCTGAAGATCATACACGGCTTGACCAGACCACGCTTCTTCATTCCGGTTCACGGTGAGCAGAAGCATCTCTCCAAGCATGCGGCGCTGGCTTATTCTATGGGAATGGATGAAAAAGACGTACTGATTACCGATATCGGTAAAACCATCGCTCTCACGGCGGACAGCATGTCGGTGATCGGTTCGGTTCCGGCCGGCCGTGTACTGGTGGATGGTCTGGGTGTTGGCGATGTTGGCAGTATCGTGCTGCGTGACCGTAAGCATTTGGCGGAGGATGGTCTGATCGTCGTCGTAGCCGCCATTGACAGTGCTTCTGGTGAGCTGGTTTCCGGCCCGGATGTTGTATCGCGCGGCTTTGTGTATGTGCGTGAAGCGGAAAGCTTGTTTGATGAGGTTCGGGAGGTTGCCCGGCGAGCATTGCTTGACTGTTGCCGTAATCCCCATTGCGATTGGTCTTCTATGAAAACTCGTGTTCGGGATGATCTGTCCCGGATGCTGTTCCAGAAAACAAAGCGTAGTCCGATGATCCTACCGATCATCACCGAGATCTAATTTTCTGTCAGGAGGTGTCCTATGAAGAAGAGAGCGATCCATTCTCGCTGGCTCATCGCTGCGATGCTGCTTTTGTATGCCGGCGTGTGTGGTGTATTGCTGTTTTACTCCCTTCGCCTTGGTGCGGTTGCTTTTGGCGTGTGGATACTTTCTGCAATTGTATGCATTGTCCTTTCTGTGCGTTATCGCCGGATGTTGTCGCAAATTTTGGATGATCTTACCGACACGTTGGATCCCCGACGCAGAGAGGCGTTATCGGCCTATCCTATGCCGGTAGCTGTGCTGTCTGATGAAGGCGAGATGTTGTTCGTCAATGGACTGTTTACCGCTAACGTGTGCAATGGCCGTGAGGTGGTGGGTCTCTCCGCAAGTGATGTTTTCAACGGATTTTCGGTTCGTGAATTGCAGAATAAAACGACGGTTGACCTTCGCTGCGGCAAGCTCTATTTCACCGCATTTATCGGTCGTTGTGTCGGAGAAGATAAAGCACGCTATGTACTGTATTTTTCTGATACGACTAAGCTTAAATTGATAGCCGCCGAATATGCCGCCAGCCGCCCGGTCGCCTTGCTTATTTGTATTGATAACCTGGAGGAAGCTTCGCGCACCCTGCGTGATGGTGAGCGTACCCGTCTGACCGGCCAGATCGAGACCATGCTTGACGATTGGATTTCCCGGCCGGGTGGTGTACTGCGCAAGTTTGGCAGTGATCGGTTTATGGCGATTACCGAATACCGTTGCTTGACGGTGATGGCCGATGAACGGTTTTCCATTCTGGACAGCGTGCGTACCACCTTCGCTGGTGTTAACCCCGGGTTGACCGTATCCATCGGCGTTGGACAGGGCAAGACATTGCAGGAATGCGAGAGGATGGCTAAGCAAGCGCTGGAGATGGCACTGGCACGCGGCGGAGACCAAGCGGCGATCAAAACCACTCACGGCTATGACTTCTATGGTGGGCGCTCCAAGGGTGTTGAAAGGCGTACCAAGGTGCGGACCCGTGTTATGGCCAATGCACTGCGTGACCTGATCATGGGTAGTGACCGGGTTTACGTTATGGGACATCGGTTTTCGGATCTGGACAGCTTAGGCAGCGCTGTCGCATTGACGATAGCTGCCAGACGCTTGGGCGTAGAAGCATACGCTGTGTTGCACGCTTCCTCTACCATGGCCGGTGAATTATTGCGGAGATATCAATCGGCGGGTACCGGCGATGTGTTTATGGAGCCGGAAGATGCGCTGAATGATATGTCCGAGAAGTCGTTGCTGGTTATCACGGATACCCACATACAGCCTCTGCTCGACAGCCCCGAATTGTTCCGTGCTGCCAAGCGTGTGGCTATTATTGATCATCACCGCAAGATGGCGAACGCTATCACCGACGTGGCTCTGGAGTACCAGGAATCCTCCTCGTCCTCTGCCTGCGAGCTTGTGACTGAGCTGCTGCAGTATATGGGGGAGGATCTCATATCTGGTATGGAGGCGGAAGCGTTACTGTCCGGTATTATGCTGGATACCCGGAATTTTGTGCTGCGCACCGGTGTGCGCACCTTTGAGGCGGCAGCGTATCTGCGCCGGTTGGGAGCCGACACCGTGTCTGTTAAGCGGATGTTCTCCGAAAGCCTTGATCTATACCGAAAAAAGTGCGATTTGGTTAACGCCGCTTACATTTTCCATCATATGGCTATCTCATCTACACAGGAGGATTGCTCCGGTCAACGTACGGCGGCGGCACAGGCGGCAGATGAGCTGATGACGGTGCACGGCATCGTCGCTTCTTACGTACTGTTCCCGACCGGAAATGACGTGAACATATCGGCTCGCTCTTACGGCGAGTTCAACGTGCAATTAATCATGGAAGCACTTGGCGGCGGTGGACACATGACCATGGCCGGCACTCAGCTACGAGATACCACGGTGGAACAAGCTGAGCATCAGCTTGTCCAGGTGCTTACGGATTATATCGAAAATAACCATCTGGATCTATGATAGGAGGAATAGGCTATGAAGGTAGTGCTAAAACAGGATGTAAAAGGACAGGGGAAGGCTGGAGAACTGGTCTCCGTCTCCGATGGATATGCCCGGAATTTTTTGTTTCCGCGTAATCTGGCGGTTCCGGCCGATGCACAGGCTATGACCGAGCTTCGCAATCGCGAGGAATCGGCTCAATACCACGCTAAGGTCGAAAAGGATGCCGCTTTAGCGGCGGCCGCAACGCTCAAGGACAAGACAGTTACGGTAAAAGCGCGTGCCGGTTCCAACGGCCGTTTGTTCGGCGCCGTTACTTCCAAGGAGGTAGCGGAGGCGTTGGACAAGCAATTTGGCGTTAAGGTCGATAAGCGTAAGGTATCTATGAGTGATATTAAGGCGTTTGGCGATTACACGGCCGAAATCAAGCTGCACGCCGGTGTCGTGGCAGTTATTACCGTCTCGGTAACCGAATAAAAATCTCCATATTGGGAGAGGAGTGTCAGTATGGCTGACGAAAAGACCAAAAAGAGCGATATCGTTGACGCTAACGACGGCCTTGGCCTTCCGTATAGCATGGAAGCCGAGCAATCCGTTCTGGGCGCCGTTTTGGTGGAACCGGATAGTATCAACGAGATCGCTGATAAGCTGCGGCCGGAGGAGTTTTATCTCCCGGAGCATCGGGCAATCTATCAGGTCATGCTTCAGAAGATGATCGAAAATAAGCGTATCGACTTTGTTACCGTGCTGGAGGATCTCAAGTCCGAGGGCTATTTTGCTTCGGAGGAAGGCAAAAACTATCTGCTGAAGCTGGCAAATGCGGTTCCGTTTATTGCGAATCTTCAAAATTACGCTGCCATTGTGCGTGAAAAATATGAGGCTCGATGCCTTATTAAAGCGGCACAGAAGATCACCGAGGAGGCAATGGATGCCTCTGCGGATCACTCTAAGCTTCTCGATTCAGCAGAGCAGCGTATCTATGACATCCGTCAAGGACGTCAGATCGGCGGTCTCGTACATATCCGTGATGCACTTGTCAGCAGCTTTGATACCCTCAAGAAGCTGACAAGCGATGAGCGTTCTCTCTATGTGGGTATTCCTACCGGTATTTCCTCGCTGGACGAGGTAACCACCGGTCTTAACCGATCCGATCTCATCATTGTTGGCGCCCGTCCCGGTATGGGTAAGACCAGCTTTGCGCTGAATATTGCCCGTAACGTTGCATTACAGCAGAATCGTACGGTAGCCTTCTTTAACTTGGAGATGTCTTGTGAACAGATGGTCAATCGCCTGCTGTCCTCTGAAGCACGGGTTTCCAGCAAAAAGCTGCGCACCGGCCTTTTGTCTGTTGAAGAATGGGGAAGACTGTCTGCGGCCTCCAGCAGCCTGTGCAATGCGCCTATTTATCTGGATGATACCGCCAGCATCACGGTGCCGGAAATGAAAGCGCGGCTGCGTCGCATCAAGAACCTAGGCTTTGTGGTTATTGACTACCTTCAGTTAATGCACTCTGCCCGGCGGATCGACAATCGTGTTCAGGAGGTTAGCGAGATTACCCGTAGTCTCAAGATTATGGCAAAGGAACTGCAGGTTCCGGTCATGGTCTGTGCTCAGTTATCCCGTGGCACCGAAAAGCAGGGGGGAAACCATCGCCCTGCTTTGGCCGATCTTCGTGAATCCGGCTCTATTGAGCAGGATGCCGACCAGGTTTTGTTTCTCTATCGCAGTGAATACTATAATAACGGTCAATCCGACCCCAACGATACGCCGGATACGTCCGAGATCATTGTGGCTAAGAACCGACACGGTGATTTGCGTACTGTTCCGGTAGCATGGAGTGGCGAATTCACTCAGTTTACGGCGCTTGACCCGCACCGGGAAGGCTAAAAATGGACGTGTTTTCCGACAAGGCGTTCGCCTTTACATCACAAGTTGATCTTTCCCTTGCGAACCAGAAGGTGTTGGTGGCTGTCTCCGGCGGCGCTGACTCTATGGCATTGCTTCGTGTCGTCTGCGACTGGAGCGATCGGTATGGGGTGCGTGCGGTGGCGGTCCATGTCATGCACGGTATACGTGGTGATGAGGCGCAACGGGATGCGGACTTTGTGAAGCAAATGTGCCACGAGTGGCATGTGCCGCTGTATCTTGCCCGTGTTGATGTTCCGCATATCGCAGCAAGCGAACACATGGGGTTGGAGGAGGCCGGGCGTGCTGCGCGCTATGCTATTTTTGATAGTATACGGCAGGAGACGGATGCCGCCTACGTTTTGACCGCCCATACTGCATCCGACCAGATTGAAACGGTTATGTTGAGTTTAATGCGTGGGTGCGGTACAGCCGGTCTAACCGGAATCCCGGTTTTTCGTGATCATTTGGTCAGGCCCTTACTGTTTGCGGAACGTGCGGACATTGAGCGTTACTGCAGCGACATGGCCATCCCGTTCATTCATGACAGTACCAATGACGATTGTCGCTACTTGCGCAACGCCGTTCGGCATAGAGCGTTGCCGTTACTGACCGAGATTTGCTCCTCGTTTCATAGTGCTATTCTTCGTGTCGCACGGCATGCTCAAACTGATGAGGAATATTTGTCTGCCTGCGCCGCAGCCTCTCTTGAGGAGGCTCGAGTAGGGGAGGCTATGTATCGACGCAGTGCTTTTGCTTCGATGCACGATGCTATTCGTTATCGAATGTTTCGTCTTGCTCTTGAAATGCTGGATTGTCGCTCTATGGAGGACCGTCATTATCGCACGTTGTGTCACTTCATTGACGGTGAAGGGGGTTCCGTCTCTCTTCCGGGTGGTGTGTGTATTACGGTAGGGGATGCCTATATTACCGTTCAGCGGCAGGAGCACTGTCCCTCCGGTTCATCCTTGATTGTAGATTCATTTCCTTTTGCTTCCTCTTTCGGCCCTTATGAGGTGTCTGTTGTGAAACTGACAGCTGCCGAAGCAGACAAAATGGAAAATGTTCATAATTTGTTCTTTAATAGCGTCGTTGATTATGATACAATACAAGGCGATTTGTACGTGCGATGCCGTCAGACCGGTGATCGTATGCACCCATCCGGAAGATCGGTGGGAAAGAGTATCAAAAAATTGATGCAGGAATATCTTATTCCTGCACAGCAACGTGATGGATATCCCATCCTTTGTGATGATGACGGCCCCGTAATGATTCCCGGCTACTGCCGTGATGAACGCGTATGCCCGACCAAACATACCAAACATTTTCTTGTATGTTCGATCCGCCGATTGCCACTCTAATTATGAGTTGCTTTGTTTATTACCACCGTCGCTGATGCGCGACATAAAGGAGCGTAGTTTATGGAACCCAACAAGAAGGATACCGGTAAAATTGTGAGAAACGCCTTGTTAATCATCGGCGTTCCTATTGTGTTGTTTATTATCATGTGGTCCATGCTCGGTGGTGGCGCCACTGCAGATAAGGACAAAGTATACTCTGACTATATCGGCTATTTTGTCGACAATAAGGTGGAGAGCTACAGCATTGATCTGGGAACCGGTCGATTGGAGCTGACCCTTCGTGAGGCATATCGCTCGGATATCAATAAGGACGGCAAGGTTGACGAGAAGGACATCGTCATCTATGATGTGCCCTACGTTGCTTATTTTCTTGAGTCTGTCGACTCCATTGTTACCGAAGCCAGCATGGATGATGACCCGTCCAATGATGTTCGCTACGATTGGAAGCCCGTTAAGGACGTTTCTTGGATCGTTGATTGGCTGCCCATGATTTTATTGGGCGGTATGATCATCCTCACGGTGGTCATGATGCGCCGTTCTATGAATTCCATGGATGGCGGCAAGATCATGGGCTTTGGTAAGGCTAAGGTGAAGCGCGCGACCGACGAGCACCGTAAAACGACCTTCGATGATGTCGCCGGAGCCAATGAAGAGAAGGAAGAACTGCAGGAGATCGTTGAATTCCTCAAATCTCCTAAGCGGTTTGAAGAATTAGGCGCTCGTGTTCCCAAGGGCGTGTTGTTAGTAGGCCCTCCCGGTACGGGTAAAACATTGCTGGCCCGTGCGGTTGCCGGCGAGGCTGGTGTGCCTTTCTTCTCCATGTCCGGTTCGGACTTCGTGGAGATGTATGTTGGTGTCGGTGCTTCCCGTGTACGTGACCTGTTTGAGCAAGCAAAAAAGAACGCTCCTTGTATCATCTTCATCGACGAGATCGACGCCGTCGGTCGTCAACGTGGCGCTGGACTTGGCGGCGGTCATGATGAGCGCGAGCAAACGCTAAACCAGCTGTTGGTGGAGATGGACGGCTTTGGTGCCAATGCCGGTATCATCATGATTGCGGCCACCAACCGTCCGGATATCCTTGACCATGCCTTGATGCGTCCCGGCCGATTTGATCGTCAGATCGTCGTGAACACGCCTGATTTGCAGGGGCGTGAGGACATCCTTAAGGTGCATGCCAAGGGTAAGCCGTTGGCTCCCGATGTGGATCTGTCGGTAATTGCGAAGTCTACCGCCGGGTTTACCGGTGCGGATCTGGAGAACCTGCTCAATGAAGCGGCGCTACTGGCTGCTCGCCGTGGCCTCCATGCCGTGACCATGGAGGAGATCGAAGAGGCTACCGTCAAGGTGGTCGTTGGCACCGAAAAGAGAAGCCATGTGATGACCGATGCAGAGAAGAAACTCACCGCCTATCACGAGGCCGGTCACGCCGTCGTGACGTATTACTGTCCCACGCAGGATCCGGTGCATCAGATTTCCATTATTCCCCGCGGCATGGCCGGCGGATATACCATGAGCTTGCCGCAGGAGGATCGCTCGTATAAATGCCGTAAGGAAATGATGGAAGATATTCAGGTGCTGCTTGGCGGCCGTGTGGCTGAAGCTTTGACCCTGGACGATATCTCTACCGGTGCATCTAATGATATCGAGCGCGCTACCGAAATCGCCCGTCGCATGGTGACCAAATACGGTATGAGCGACAAGCTCGGCCCCATCGTGTACGGTGGCTCTGACGCCAACGAGGTTTTCCTCGGACGAGATTTCGGCCACGCCCGTGACTACTCGGAGGAGGTAGCCTCCCATATTGATGCCGAGGTATATCGGCTTGTTTCGGATAGCTATGCACAGACCGAAGCAAAGCTTAGTGAGCATCTTGATAAGCTGCATAAGGTGGCGCAGGCGCTGTTTGAAAAAGAAAAGCTGGATGCTGACCAATTCCGCCAGTTGATGGAGGAAGATTCTCCATCCGAGAATGGAGCAATTTCTTGACAAACGGAGCTGTTTATGGTATTCTTTAACAGAGGACAAGATTGTCTTTAACGATGTAGAATACAAGGAGGAACCGATTATGAAAGAGTCCAAGTCCAGCAAATGGATCGTTGTTGCTATTATTGCCGCCGCTGTTGCTGCCATCACCACCATTGTTGTTATCGTTCTGCGCGCTCGTGCAAAGCGTAAGGCAGCTTGGTATGATGAAGAGGGCAACTACGGCTTTGATATGACTGGTGACGATTTCGAGGAACTCACCGGCGAGGAGCTGGACGCCATCCTGAGCGTCGATGCTGACGATGCCGAGTAATCAATAATCACGGATAAAAAGGGCAGACGGTTTGTCTGCCCTTTTTTACGAGGTAATATATATGTGGTCGTGTCCTATATGTTCCATGCCCTTGCGGCAAACGGAGGGTGTCTTTCGTTGCCCTGCCAATCATTGCTTTGACGTGAGCAAGCACGGATACGTGCATCTGCTTCCCTCCAATCGAATGCACGGCAAAATGCCGGGGGACAACAAGCTGATGGTGCAGGCGCGCCGTCGTTTCCTACAAGAAGGCTATTATACTCCGCTGGCAGATGCTGTCGCCGCTTGTGCTGTGCAATATGTTCGTGAGGGCGATCTGCTGGATATCGGGTGTGGTGAAGGGTACTATACTCACCATATAGAGCAGGCATTGCAGTCCCACGAGACAGAAGTATCGTGCTATGGATTGGATATCTCAAAGTATGCCATCGAAAAAGCGGCCCGATCCTATCCAGCCATCCGGTTTGCAGTGGCCAGCGCGTTTCGAATTCCGATGGCCTCTGAGTCCTGCGCCGGTGCTATCAATCTATTTGCTCCCTTTTGCGGCGAAGAGATTATCCGCATTCTGAAGCATGGCGGTTATTTGATCATGGCTGTACCCGGCACGGATCATCTTTGGGAGCTGAAAAACGCCTTGTATGACAGGCCATATAGAAATGAGGTCAAGCCCTTCGAACTGAAAGGACTCGACCTCATCCATGAACAGCATATGCAGTATCGTATGCAGTTGCCACAACAGCAAACGATACAGGATTTATTCATGATGACCCCGTATTATTATAAAACGGGGCAGGAAGATCAGCAGAAGCTGCTGGGTTATGACACACTTGACGTGACGGCAGAATTTCATCTTCTTGTCTATAAGCGTCCCTAAGTGCCGTGCAGGCGGCCTTGTCGCCGTCTGGTTTGCTGCGAGAAGGAAACGCTCAGCACCAAACCAATCCCCAGATAGAGGGTGGCAACAGAGCTGCCACCGGCGCTAAAGAAGGGGAGGGTGATGCCAATAACCGGCAATAGACGCAGGTTCATACCCAGATTGATGATCGATTGTGCGCCTATCAGCGACAGCATACCAACGCATATATACGTACCCAAGCGGTCCTGCGCCTGTCGTGCACAGCGCAACATCTCGCACAGCATAAGCGCTATCAGTACCAAAAGCAACAAGGCGCCGAGAAAGCCAAATTCTTCCGCCGCTACGGTGAAGATAAGGTCGTTGTTGCGTGCAAACCAGAATCCTTTTCCGCCTTCCAGATAGCCCACACCGGTCAGTTGACCGGAACCGATCGCCTTCAGGCTTTCGTACTGTTGCCACCCCACAGAACCGACGTATTCATCGATATAGCCCGGTATGATGCAGAGCAGACGCGCCTTTTTGTCGTCGCTCATAAAATTCCATAGGATCGGCACCGCCGTGCTAATGCCGGCTAGACCAAGGATATAATAGAGGGAATTGATACCACTGACAAACAGCATACCGAGAAAGATCATGATGAACACCAGAGCTGTGCCGTCATCTCCCTGCGCAAACACAAGCAGGATCGGGATGGCAGCGTGAAGCCCCAGCAGTGCAACGGTCTTGAATTCTCGGATGTGATCCTGTACACGGGACAGATGCGTGGCGAAAGTGATGATAAAGGTGATTTTCATCAATTCGGATGGCTGGAATGTAAGACTGAAGGAACCAATGCCAAGATCCAGCCAGGCGGTATCATCGGTTCCAACCGCATTCAGTCCCAATGGTGTGAACGTCAGTATGACCAACAACAGGGAAATAGCAGCCCAGATCGGCCATGCAGCACACAGATTTTCGTAGTCGATCTGAGAGAGCAGCACCGCTATCAGCAAGCCGCCAAAAGAAGCGATAATATGCGTGAGGGCGCCACTCATCCCGGCTCCGGCGCTGTAGGCAGCGGAATAGACCAGCAAAGCGCTGTAGGTGGAAACCAATATGCATAGAAGTACCAGCCGTTTATTGGTGTGCTTAAAGAGATTAATCATACTCGCTTTTGTTTTTGCCACTGCCATATTATCACCTCATCTCCGGATGGCCTTACTTCATTATATCCATTTTCTGCAAAAGATGCAAGTTTTACTTTTATTGTTTTTGGATGTGTGCTATAATACCGTTATTCAAGTACCTTTTGAGGTGTTACCATGGGTGTAAAACGCGAATTTATCTCACATAGTGTAGCGGAAACAGAAAGCTTTGGTGCGCAGCTCTCCCGAGAGTTATGCGCCGGTTCGGTTGTGGCTTTTTTTGGCGGCATGGGCATGGGGAAGACGGCTATGGTGCGAGGAATCGCACAGGGCTTGTCTCTGCAGTCGGATGTGTCCAGTCCCACCTTTGCTCTGGTACACGACTACGGGGGGAACCCCCCTCTGGTACATTTTGATATGTACCGGGTTAGCGGCTGGGACGATCTGTATTCAACCGGCTTTTTTGATTATCTTGACGCAGGCGCCATCCTGGTGGTGGAATGGAGCGAAAACATTGCAGCGGCTTTGCCGGCGGACGCCATACGCATTCATATAAGTGAAACCGGCGTGGATGGCGAACGTAGAATTGTCTGGGAGGTTTAATAATGGCAACGATATTGGCGATGGATACATCCGCAACCCCTGTGTCTTGCGCCGTTGTGCGTGATGGGCGTGTTGTCTATTCCTGCTTTGCTCATAATGGGTCTGTACATAGTCAAACACTGATGCCGATGGTTGATAAGGCACTTGACGTTGCCGGTATAGCGGTTGGTGAGCTTGACGCTATTGCCGTTTCTGCCGGTCCAGGGTCCTTTACCGGGGTTCGCATCGGCGTTTCGGCCGTAAAGGGGATTTCCTTTACAGGGAACATTCCCTGCGTTAGCGTTTCTACGTTGGAGGCAATGGCCAAAAACGTGTCGGGACTGCCCTTTGATGGTGTGGTCTGCTGTGTGATGGATGCCCGCTGTCAGCAGGTTTATATGGCTTTGTTTGAGCTTGGAACAGATGGCCAAACGGTGCGCTTGACACCCGACCAGGCTATTTCGATCGAGGAATTGAAAAAAACATTAAAAAAACTCGAAAAATCTGTGATTTTAGTTGGCGATGGCAGTGATTTGTGTTACAATATACTGAAGAGTGAGATACGGTCGCTATTTCTATCGCCGTTGAGCATCCGCTATCAGAATGCGGTGGGTGTTGCGCAGGTTGCCGTGGACAAGCTGCGTGACGGTGACACTCTTACCGGCGAGGAGCTTCAGCCGGTATATCTGCGCCTTCCGCAGGCGGAGCGAGAACTGCGAGCCCGTCAACAACAAGAAAAATAATCAAAATCGGAGGTAATGTGTCATGTCTAAGCGTCCTTTTATTGCCGATCATCCTTTGGTTCAGCACAAGGTAACGTTACTGCGCCGTAAAGAGACCAGCTCCAAGCAATTCCGTGAGCTTATCAAGGAGATCACCGAGCTGATGGTCTACGAAGCGACCCGTGATCTGCCCATATGCGATGTCGAGATTGAGACCCCTATGACGGTAACCACCAGTAAGGTGATTGCCGGCCGCAAGCTGGCCTTTGTACCGATTCTCAGAGCCGGTTTGGGAATGGTTGACGGCGCTTTGGAGCTAATCCCGTCTGCCCGTGTAGGCCACATTGGCATGTACCGTGATGAGGAGACCCTCATTCCGCATCCTTACTACTGCAAGCTGCCCGGTGATATTGAAGAGCGCGATGTGGTTGTGCTGGATCCCATGCTGGCTACCGGTGGCTCAGCTGTCGATGCCATTGATCAGATCAAGAAACGTAACCCTCGCAGTATAAAGTTTATGTGTATCATTGCGGCTCCGGAGGGACTGAAGCTCCTTACCGAGAAGCATCCTGACGTGCAGGTCTACTGTGCCTCTCTGGACTCGCATCTTAACGAGAACGGTTATATTGTCCCCGGTCTGGGTGACGCCGGAGATCGTATCTTCGGCACTAAGTGATTATGGATGACTTCCTTCTCCGGCATTGTGCTCAATGTCTTTCCGCATGGTATACTACGCATTTTCGTCCGTTGCCGTGGCGGCTTGATCCTACTCCATACCGAGTATGGATCTCAGAGATCATGCTGCAGCAGACCCGTATTGAAGCGGTTTTACCGTATTACGAACGCTTTATGCGTCGCTTGCCGGACGTTACGTCATTGGCGGATGTATCAGAGGATGAGCTGTTAAAGCTTTGGGAAGGGCTTGGCTATTATAGCCGTGCTCGCAACCTAAAAAAAGCCGCTGAGATCATCTGCAAGCACTATGGCGGTGAATTGCCTTGCGATTACCGGGCACTTCTTGCTCTGCCCGGCATTGGCGAATATACGGCAGGGGCTATAGCCTCTATTGCGTTTTCCATTCCTGTCCCTGCTGTGGATGGCAACGTAATGCGTGTATTGGCCAGATTGACAGGTGACGATACCGACGTTCTATCCACCCTGGGTAAAAAACGTTTCACTGCTCTTGCAGCACGTATGGTGCCGCAAGAACAGCCGGGGCGTTTTAACCAAGCGTTGATGGAGTTGGGAGAGACGATCTGTTTGCCAAATCAGACGCCTCGTTGTGCCCACTGTCCTTTACGCGACGTGTGTGTCGCCCATGCTGGCGGTTTAACCGACGTGTTACCCGTACGCAACAAAAAGACCAAGCGCCGCATGGAGGAGCGAATGGTCTATGTGGTGGTCACCGATGAACAGCCTCGCCGTGTTCTTTTGCACAAGAGGGAGGATAAAGGCTTGTTGGCCGGCTTGTGGGAGCTTCCCAACAAGTTGAGTGATGAACCAATTCCACCCATTATACCCTTGACCGAAGGTGATGGTTCTGTGGGCACCCTACCTAAGTCAAAGCATATTTTTTCGCATATTACCTGGCTGATGGAAGGGACGCTGGTGTATACATCGCCGTTCCCTCTGCCTGCAAACTATGTATTTGCCGACGCCAATGAGTTGGCGCAGGTGTATGCTCTCCCCAGTGCCTTTTCTGCCTATGCGGCACGATTGCCCGCTATTCTCTCTAAGGAGGACGTATAAGATGGATCAAAGGGAAAACTATTTAAGCTGGGATGCCTATTTTATGGGTATAGCGTTGTTATCGGCGCAGCGAAGCAAGGACCCGGGAACGCAGGTAGGAGCGTGTATCGTTGGCAAGGATAATAAAATCCTTTCCGTGGGCTATAATGGGATGCCGACCGGATGTCCGGATGCGTTGATGCCATGGGCGCGGGAGGGCGAGCCGAAGGACACCAAGTATCTGTATGTTTGTCATGCGGAACTTAATGCTATCCTCAACTATTCCGCCGGCAATCTGCAAGGAGCGACGGTGTACACCACCTTGTTTCCGTGTAATGAATGTGCCAAGGCGCTGATCCAATCCGGTATCAAGCGAGTGGTATATCTGTCCGATAAGTACAGCGAAAGTGACAGCGTACAAGCATCCAAAATGATGTTTAAGATGACCGGCGTAGATTTTGTTGCCTACGAGAAGACTGGTCGGGAATTGGAGCTGTCCTTATGAGCCGCACAAAGGTAGCCCTTGTTACCGGTTCCTCTCGGGGTATTGGCAAAGCGGTTGCACTGGCTTTGGCAGCGAAGGGCTTTGCGGTGGCCGTTAACAGCCGATCAGCTACCGTGGAGGCGAAGGCGGTTGTTTCTGCGATCATTGCTCAGGGCGGCCAAGCGATGCTGTGCCCGGGAGACGTGGGTGACTACGCCACGGTGGGACAGATGCGAGAACAGATCAGACAAGAACTCGGAGAAGTGACGGCTCTTGTCAACAACGCCGGCTTTGCACAGCAGAAGCTTTTTGGCGATATCACTCCGGATGAGTGGCAAAGGATGCTGCAGGTACATCTCACGGGCGCCTATAACACGTGTCATGTGTTTCTGCCGGATATGCTGCGTCGTCATGCTGGTGCTATTGTCAACGTTTCATCTATGTGGGGACAGACCGGAGGGTCCTGCGAAGTACATTATTCAGCGGCTAAAGCCGGCCTAATTGGGTTGACCAAAGCGCTGGCCAAGGAGGTTGGACCGTCCGGTATCCGCGTCAACTGCGTGGCTCCCGGTGTGGTGTTAACCGATATGATGGATTCCTTTGATGAGGAAACCAAGCGAACCCTGGCGCAAGAGACACCGCTGATGCGTTTGGGGACAGCAGAGGAGATAGCCAATGTTGTTGCTTTTCTTCTGTCGGAGCAGTCGTCGTTCATAACCGGACAGGTGATTGCCCCCAACGGCGGTATGGTGATATAATAATGGAGGTACAGTTATGATTGCAATTGCGTGTGATCACTCAGCCTTGGAGCTGAAGAAAGAGATCGAAAAGCTGTTGGATGACCGTGGCCTTGCCTATAAGGATTTTGGCACCCACACCACCGATAGCTGTCATTATCCTATCTATGGCTATCGTGCTGCCAAGGCGGTGGCGGATGGCGAGTGTGACCGAGGTATCGTCATTTGCGGTACCGGCATCGGTATGTCGCTGGTGGCCAATAAGGTAGAGGGTATTCGCTGTGCTCTGTGCGGAGATCCCTATTCCGCCAAGATGACCCGTGCCCACAATGACGCCAACATGCTGGCACTTGGCGCCCGTGTCACCGGCGTTGAGGTGGCGCGCATGATCGTGGAGATGTGGCTGGACACTCCCTTTGAGGGCGGCCGTCATCAGACAAGAGTGGATATGATCACAGAGATTGAGAAAGGGAACGGTCCTGAACAATGAGCTTTTCAATGACTAAGCGTACCAAGAATAACATCAAGAAAGCACTTGGGGTGTGGGGGCGTATTCTGTCATCTACCGTGCTTTGCTTTTTTCTGTACTTTACGATGATCTTTTTAGTGCAGATCTTTTCTCGTACTGAGGTCGGATATGAGATCACAGACGCCAATAATGCGGTGGTGTCCTCTTATACGTACGCTTTCGAAGATGACCCCTCTGCTGTATTAAAAACGGCTCAGGAAGGGCTCAAAGAAGGACAAGCGATTCGCCGCATTTACGAGAATATGTCGCCTACCGTCGAAGCGGTGTTTAATGTTGTCGTGCAGCTGCTCATGCTGTTGGCGGTTGGCGTTTTCCCCTACAGTAAGATGTGGAAACTGGGTGCCAAAGACGCCAATAAAGTGCGCTACGGCAGGAAAAAAGAAGACTTGCTGCGTGGTTTCAAGATCGGCGCAATCGCCAACACCCCCTTTGTCGTTTCCTACGCTTTGCTTGTTTTAGCGAAGTTTGGTGTCATTCTTCCTCAGTTTATCATCGTATTCCGCTATATTAATATTCCATATCTCTCGATTATTAACTGGATATGCCCTGTAACAGCGGCTACCGATATGTCGATTTTGGCACTTTTGGGGGTATTTTTACCCTTCTTCTTCATCCCCTTGGTTTGTGGGCTTGGATATATTCTCGGCTACCGGGACATCTCTCTGTATGAGCGCATCGTTTTTAGAAGCAAACGCAAAACCGAGGTCGACGAAGAGATATAATCGCATATTGATGTCCGCTCACCTCATACATTGATTTGAGGTGAGCAGACTTGTTTATTCGATGTTGTATCGTACTTATTCTCATTTTACCGTTCCTGCTGTTAGCCCTTACTTTGGGCACGACCGATGTGGCGACCGATGCCTTTGTCTCGCCGGTAATACTCATTGATCCCGGACATGGGGGAGAGGACGGGGGGACGATGGCTGCCAACGGCACGCTGGAGAAAAGCATTAATCTGGCAGTTTCTCTTCCTTTGCGAGACGTGTTGCGTCTGTTTGGGTTTGACGTTAGGATGACACGGGAGACGGATGTTTCTATCCACGATCCCGGTGGCCGCACCGTGCATGAGCGTAAGGTAAGTGATATGCATAATCGTTTGGCTCTTTACGAGAGTGCGGATATAGTGATCGCTATTCACCAGAATCACTTCTCGGTGTCAAAGTATAACGGTGCGCAGGTGTTTTATGCAACATCAGTTCCGGAGGGAAAAGCACTTGCGGCATCCATACAGCAACGCATTATCACGCTGTTACAGCCAGACAATAACCGTGTAATCAAGCCGGCGAACAACGGCATCTATTTACTGTCTCACACCACGAAAACCGCTGTTTTGGTGGAGTGCGGTTTCCTATCTAACCCGGAAGAATGTGACAAGCTAAACAGTCCGTTATATCGTCAACAGCTGGCGTTGGCCATAGCGGATGGATGTGTGAACTATTTGGAGAAAGGCGGTGCCGGTTTTGCCCCCCAAAACAAAGACAATCTATGAGTGTTCCGAGTGCGGTTCGGAATTTACCAAATGGTACGGGAAATGTCCCAATTGCGATGCTTGGAATAGCGTAGCCGAGAAGGTGCAAATATCAGCAGCCCCCTTGGCCACCGGTCAGATCCGGCGTGGGACGGTACAACAGATCAATACCATTGATCCCGGTCGGCAGACACGGTATAGCACCGGTATGCAGGAGCTTGATCGTGTGTTGGGCGGCGGTATTGTTCGCGGCGGATTGATGCTCATTGGTGGTGACCCGGGCATTGGTAAATCCACTCTGCTTTTGCAGATCTGTGCGCATCTGGGACGAGATCATAAGATTCTCTATGTCTCCGGTGAAGAGTCGGAAGGACAGATAAAGCTGCGCGCCGATCGTCTGCACGTAGCTGGCGATAATCTCTATATCCTGTGCGAAAACGATATGGACACCATTCTGCAGGCCGTTCGTGACGAGGTGCCGGATATTCTTATCGTTGACTCTATTCAAACGATGAACCTGGCTGAGGTTACCTCGGCCTCCGGCAGTGTAGCGCAGGTGCGTGAGTGCACCGCCGCCATTATGCGCACCATTAAGCAGATGGATATTCCCACCTTTATCGTGGGTCATGTCAATAAAGACGGCGCCATTGCTGGTCCCAAGGTGATGGAGCATATTGTGGATTGTGTACTGTACTTTGAGGGAGACCGTCACTCCAGCTATCGTCTGTTACGTTGTGTAAAAAACCGGTACGGCTCTACCAATGAGATCGGCGTATTTGAGATGGGAGACGGCGGCCTGGAGGAAGTTGAAAATCCGTCGCTGATGCTGTTGTCTGGCAGGCCTCTTAATGTGAGTGGTTCCTGCGTCGCCTGTACGATTGAAGGTACACGCCCGATGCTGGCGGAGGTACAAGGCTTGGTATCGCCAACCGGCTTTGGTAATCCTCGCCGTATGTCCACCGGTTTTGACAGCAATCGGCTGTCATTGATCCTTGCTGTTCTTGAGAAAAAAGCTGGTTTCTTCTTCTCCAATCTCGATGTGTATGTCAACGTGGTTGGCGGACTGTGGCTGGATGAACCGGCGGTGGATCTCCCGGTTGCAATAGCACTTATATCCGGCCTTAAAGATACCGTTATCCCAGCCGGTTGTGTCGCATTCGGTGAGGTGGGCCTGACAGGTGAGATCCGTTCTGTTTCCAATGTGGATCAGCGCATCAGCGAAGCGGCACGGCTGGGCTTCAAACGCATCATTGTGCCGCACCATAATCTTAAATCCGTTACACCACGTCAAGATGTTGTGGTGGTAGGCGTACGCACCGTGCGAGAAGCCTATGAGGAGATGCAGAGCGATGGACAAGCGTGAATGCTGGCTGTGGTGCGGTACAGCTGCCTTTACGGTTGCTGCCTTAGCGACCGTGGTTGTGTCATCGCCTGAGATGCTTTCTAACTTGGAAACGGATGACACACAGCCTGTTGTATTATATCGAACTGAATCCGATACGGTCCATGTCAACATAAACACGGCTGATGCCGCGGAATTAACGAAGATTCCCGGCGTTAACGTCTCCCTGGCGGAAGAGATCATCCGATACCGCAGTGCACACGGGGCGTTTAACGCCAAGGAAGACCTAAAAGAGGTCGTTGGAATGGATTTGGCGCTATACTTAGATATAGAAAAGCATATTGTTATCGGTTGAATTTTACTGAAAGTGTTGAATTTTTCGATACAGTATGGCATAATGTTTGTAGTTTAATGAAGGAGCCATTGCTATGTCTGTTTCTGTTACTTCTTTTGGCACGCTGGATGATCAGACACCGGTCAGCCGGGTGACCCTGTGCAATGCCAACGGTACCTCTGTGTCCATTTTGGACTACGGTGCCACGCTACAGTCCATCGTGTTTGCCGGCAAGGATATTCTGCTTGGCTACGACACAATTGACGGTTACGTCAACGCTAACGGATCCTACATGGGTGCGACCATCGGCCGCTTTGGCAATCGCATTGCTAATGGGTGCTTCTTGTTGGACGGTCAGAAAATCCAAGTGTCTTGCAACGAAAGCGCTCGCCATTGTCATTTGCATGGTGGCGATAGTGGGTTTGATAAAAAGATGTGGCGCTATCAGATCATGTGCGATGAGGAAGAGCCTGCTGTTTCGTTTTCCCGGACAAGTCCGGATGGGGAGGAGAATTATCCGGGAAATCTGCAGGTAACGGTAACCTTTACTCTCCATGCGGATGATTCCCTTTGTCTTGACTACAATGCCACCACCGACAAGAACACCGTCATCAACCTGACTAACCATAGTTATTTCAACCTCAATGGCTACGACGGTGAAGATATCCTGGATACCCTATTGTATGTCAATGCGGATGAAATCACGCCGGTTGATGAAGGGCTGATCCCGACCGGGGAGTTTATGCCGGTTGAGGGCACTCCGTTTGATTATCGGTCAGAGAAACCGATTCGTGATGGCGTTTACGGCCAACATGAGCAGGTAAAGATTGCCGGTGGCATTGACCACAACTTTGTCTTATCTCGCCAAGGGCGTGAAATGCGCTTAGCGGCGCGCGCCTACAGCCCTAATACGGACATTCAGATGGAGTGCTATACCGATCTTCCTGGCCTACAGATATATACCGGCAATTTCATTGACGAGCAGGATGGCAAGTCCGGCATCCACTGGGATCGTTATGACGGCTTTTGTCTGGAAACCCAGTTTTTCCCGGATTCTGTCAATCAGCCTGCGTTTCCGTCGGTACTCTTAGCGGCTGGTGACACTTTCCATAGCCGCACTTGTTTTTGCCTTTCACAGAAAGACCATGTTCGATAAGGGGACTGTCTATGCGTATCATAACCGGTACGGCACGAGGGTGTCGATTGGAAACGCTGGCCGGCGTTGAGACCCGTCCTACCACCGAGAAAGTAAAGGAAGCTTTGTTTTCCGCCATCCAGTTTGACATTGAAGGCAGACGGGCGTTGGATTTATTTGCTGGTTCCGGTCAGTTGGGGATTGAAGCATTAAGCCGTGGTGCGGCTTCCTGTATCTTTGTTGACCGCAATGTAGAAGCGGTTAAAATCATTCGTAATAATCTTCAACGCGCCCGGTTGTCTGCCGCCGCACAGGTAGTGGGTACAGATGTGCTTTCCTATCTGGTGAATCCTAAGGAACGATTTGATTTGGTTTTCATTGACCCACCGTATGCGGCTGATCTGTTATTACCCACGCTTGTTAAGGTAGCGCCGCTGGTCAATGACGGCGGCGTGATCGTGTGCGAGACGGACGATGAAAGCACTCTGCCGGAGCGTGTGGATCGTTTTGCATTAGCTCGTACGTATCGGTATGGCCGCGTTCGTCTATTATTGTATCGCTATCAATCGATAGAAGAGGGGGGTGCTCTATGAGAATCGCCATTTGTCCCGGAAGCTTTGATCCGGTCACCCTTGGACACATGGATATTATCCGACGAGCGTCCAATTTGTTTGACAAGGTCATCGTGGTCGTAATGACCAATTCTTCCAAAAAACCATTGTTTGACCAGGTGGAGCGTATGGAACTGCTCAACAGAGCAGTAGCCCAAGAAGGGCTGCGAAACATCGTGGTTGATTGCTACGATGGATTGTTGGCAGACTACGTGAAATTACGTGGCGCCACGGTCGTCGTCAAAGGCTTGCGCGCTATGTCGGATTTTGAGTATGAGTTTCAGATGGCGCTGACCAACCGTAAACTCAACCCCCAAGCGGAAACAGTGTTTTTAACTACCACTGCTGAGCATATGTACCTTTCCTCCAGCCTCGTTAAGCAGGTTGCTCATTATGGTGGAGATGTTTCCGATTTGGTTCCCTCTTGCATTCTCCCTGACATTATCAGTAAATATAGAAAGGACAATGAAGATGAACATGAACATTGAAGAAATTCTGGAAAAAATTGACGACATGCTGGATGCCGCTTGGGCCATGCCGCTTTCTGGTGGCAAGGTTGTGGTGGATGCGGAACGTATGCGCAACCTGATTGACGCGATCCGTGCTAATATGCCCAGCGAGATCCGCCAGGCGAAGGCCATTGTGGTGGATCGTACCGAGATTATCAATACCGCCAAGAAGGAGGCGGAAGGCATTATCCGGACGGCGGAGGAACGGCGTGAGCATATCCTCTCCCGTGAGGAGATTGTGGTACAAGCTCAGGAGAAGGCCAACGAGATCCAGATCCAAACCCAAAAGCGTGCCCGCGATATGCGTAAAACAGCGCAGGAGTTTACCGATGACCTGTTACGCCAGACGGAGGAAACGCTGACGCAGCAGATTGCGCAGGTTCGTCAGGCTCGTCAGTCCATCCGTAACGCCCACCCCGCCAAGACTGTTGAGCCTTCCGAACAAGGATGATATTAAAAACCGCCGTGCTTCATGAAGCACGGCGGTTTTTTAGTTTTTATTTTGCTTTAAAGCTGTCTTTTAAGGATACTGCTCTGTTAAATACCAGACGGCCGGGTTGACTATCCTTGTTGTCGACAGCAAAGTATCCGAGCCGCATGAACTGATATGCTGCCGGAGCTACGCTGTCTGCCAAGAAGGACTCCAGCTTACACCCCTTAAGCACTTCCAAAGAATCGGGGTTAAGGCAGGTGAGAAAATCCTTGTCGCCAGCATCGGGATCAGCATCAGCAAAGAGGTTGGAGTACAGACGCACCTCAGCATCCACAGCTGTGGCGGCATCAACCCAATGGATGGTGCCCTTAACCTTGCGACCGTCAGCGGTGTTGCCGCCCTTGCTATCGGCATCATACTCAGCCAGCACCTCGATCACGTGCCCGTCTGCATCCTTAACACAGCCGGTACACTTGACAACGTAGGCGGATTTGAGGCGCACTTCGTTGCCGGGGAACATACGGAAATACCCTTTAACGGGCTCCTCCATAAAGTCATCTGCCTCGATCCACAGATGCTTAGAGAAGGAAACTTGACGCATGCCCTCCTCAGGCTTTGCCGGGTTATTCTCAACCTCGAAGATGTCTTGCTCATTTTCCGGATAATTGGTGATGGTCAGCTTGACAGGACGCAGGACGGCCATGGCTCGCTGAGCGTTTTCGTTGAGATCTTCACGCAGGCAGGCTTCCAGCAGAGCGACTTCCACGGTGTTTGGCACCTTGGCCACACCGATCTTCTCGCAGAAGGTGCGAATAGAGGCAGGCGTATAACCACGGCGGCGCAAACCGCAAAGGGTAGGCATCCGGGGATCGTCCCAACCGCTTACATAACCCTCTTCAACCAGCTTGCGCAGCTTGCGCTTGGACATCACTGTGTAGTTAATGCCTAGACGGGCAAATTCAATCTGACGAGGATCCGCCTCAATATCGATATTCTGCACCACCCAATTATACAGCGGCCGATGATCTTCGAACTCTAACGAGCACAAGGAGTGGGTAATCCCCTCCATCATGTCTTCGATGGGGTGAGCGAAGTCATACATGGGATAGATGCACCACTTATTGCCCTGACGGTGGTGGTGCGCATGATTGATACGGTAAATGACCGGGTCACGCATATTGAAGTTGCCGCTGGCCAGATCGATCTTAGCACGTAAAGTCATGGCACCATCGGCAAACTCACCGGCACGCATACGCGAAAACAGATCCAGACTCTCCTCCATGGGACGATCACGGTAAGGGCTGACAGCCGGGTGAGTCAGGTCACCGCGATTCTCGCGCACTTCATCCGGGGTCTGCTGACAGACATAAGCCAGTCCTTTTTTGATCAGACCAACAGCCTGTTCATACATGACCTCAAAGTAATCGGAGGCATAGTAGAACCGATCGCCCCAGTCGAAGCCCAACCAGTGAATATCTTCCTGAATGGCGTCTACAAACTCCTCGTCTTCCTTGGTAGGGTTGGTGTCATCCATACGCAGGTTGCACAGACCGTTATACTTGAGAGCTGTGCCAAAGTCAATGCAAAGCGCCTTGGCGTGGCCGATATGCAAATAACCGTTAGGCTCCGGCGGAAAACGGGTATGAACCGTCTTGCCGTAGCACCGACCGCCTTCCTGCAGTTCTTCATCAATGATCGCGTGAATAAAATTAGTGGACGCCGTTGTTTCTGACATATCCTTCACCTCAGATGTTATTTTCATAAACGCTAATTGCGGTATTAAGCCGTTCTTGCACTTTATCGGTACCCAACTGCTGCATGATGGAGCAGAGATCCGGTGTCATGCGACGCCCGGTAACCGCGATACGAATAACGGTGCTGATGTCTCCCACATGACCTTTAAAGTTGTCGGGGTTCTTTTTGTATTCTTTGACATCCGGGCTGAAGCCAAGTGGAGCACAGATGCTTTTAACGCTGTCAAACCAAGCTTGCTTATCCTCGCTAGGATCGTAAATGGCTGCATACGCACGGAGGATAGCCGCCGCATCGGCAGGGGATATGTTGTCAGGAAGCTCTAATGCGTTGTCATAAAGCTCGTCAAAGAAGTAGGATACATAGTCCGGTACATCGCTCCACCGTGCAATATCCTTGCGTGGCTTTGCATTACCTCGATCAATGCTGAAGATGCCCTCAGTATAGGCAGTATCCCGGCGCAAAAGGGCGGCAAACGCAGGATGGTACTCATCTGCCCAGTGAAGCACCTGCTGCGCTACCTCGGTAGCGGTCATTCGGGCGATGACTGTTTTACTGACATCGTTAAGCTTGTCGAGGTCAAACAGTGCGCCGGAAACACTCATTTTTTTAAGATTAAACTTAAAGGCATTGTACGGAGCCGTAGGGTTGGTTCGGCGCCACTCCTCAAAGTCGCTGTTAGCGATGGTTAACAGGTATTCCAGCACACTGAGAGCAGGATATCCCTGCTGTGCATAAAAGTGCATGGCCGCCTGTGGGTCTTTTCGCTTCGACAGCTTGCGTTTGTTGCCGTTTTCCTCCACCATGATAGGGCTGACATGAGCATATTTGGGAGGTTTAAATCCGAGCGTTTTAAACAGCTGTAAATGCTTGGGTACGGAAGAAATCCATTCATCTCCACGGATAACGTGTGTTGTCCGCATCAGGTGATCATCCACCGCGTGGGCAAAGTGATAGGTAGGGATACCATCCGATTTAAGGAGGACGATGTCTTCGTCGTTTTCCGGCATTTCAATGGTGCCTTTGATCATGTCGTCAAACTTAACCCGATTTGCCTCATTGCCCTCGGAACGCAAGCGCACCACATAGCTCTCACCGGCCGTTATGCGCTGCAGCGCCTCATCCGGCGATAGGTTTCGGCATACGGCGTACTTGCCGTAGTAGCCGGTACGTTCCTTGCTAGCCTCCTGCGCATCGCGTGCCGACTGTCGCTCTTCCTCGGTACAAAAGCAGGGGTAAGCTTTGTTTTCGGCAACCAGCAGCTTAACGTAGGCCTGATAGATTTCAGCACGCTGACTTTGCTGATAGGGACCGTAGCTGCCGATGATCTCACCGGGGGCAACAAAGCCTTCGTCAATGGTCAGGCCGAAATCCTTCATGCCTTTGAGAATATCATCGGCGCCGCCTTCCACCTCACGTTTTTTATCGGTATCCTCCAGACGGAAAAAGAACACACCTTGCGAAGCGTCCGCCGTCAAGCGGTTGACCATGGAGGTGAAGAAAGTACCCAAATGCAGATAGCCGGTGGGGGAGGGAGCGATACGGGTGACCCGTGCTCCATCGGGCAGAGAGCGTGGTGGGTATTGTGCCTCATAATCCTCCGGCGTCTTGGTGATGTGGGGGAACATCGCCTGCGCTAATTGCAAATATACAGACATATTTGACCTCCTAATGCTCTAATCTTATATATTTTACATTTATCTGTTGAAAATGTCAACGGAAGTGTGGTAATATATAGAAAGGATTTTTGCAAATAAAGAAGGGAATCAACATTATGGAGAATCAAGAACGTAAAAAACGCGCTTTAAGCTGCATTCAACCCACCGGTACCCCCACGCTGGGCAACTACCTGGGTGCACTGCGTAACTGGGTACAGATGCAGGAGGATTTTGACTGTTTCTTTGCCGTAGCCGATCTGCACGCTATCACGGTTCGTCAAGAACCGTCTAAGCTTCGTCAGCAGATCGTTGAGATGTTTGCTCTGCTTCTGGCCATTGGCCTGGATCCGCAGAAGAGTCTACTGTTTGTGCAGTCCCATGTGCCGGCGCACACGCAGCTTTCCTGGCTCTTATCCTGTAATACACAGTTCGGCGAATTATCACGCATGACTCAGTTTAAGGATAAATCCGCTAAGCACGCCGATAACATTAATCTGGGGCTGTTTGCGTATCCCACCTTGATGGCGGCAGATATCCTTTTGTATCAGCCGGACTGCATTCCGGTGGGTGCGGATCAGAAGCAGCATTGTGAGTTGTCCCGTAATATTGCAGAGCGTTTTAACGGTTTATATGGCAATACCTTTGTGGTGCCGGAGCCCTTTATCATGAAGACGGGGGCGCGTGTACGTTCTCTGCAGGATCCGACCAAGAAGATGTCCAAGTCCGACGAGAACGTCAACTCCTTTATCTCACTTAAGGATGACAAGGACACCGTGATCCGTAAGTTCCGCCGTGCCGTTACAGACAGCGAAGCAAAGGTGCGTTATGCCGAGGGCAAGGACGGCATCAACAACCTTATGGAGATCTATAGCGCTATCACCGGCCTCTCTCTGGATGCGATCGAGCAGGCCTTTGAAGGCAAGGGCTATGGTGACTTCAAGACGGCTGTTGGTGAGGCTGTTGCCAACGAACTGACGCCTATCCAAGAGCGTATGAACACTCTGCTTGCCGACAAGGCACAGCTGGAGCAGCTGATGCGCGACGGTGCCGCCAACGCCTCTCGGGTGGCTGGTCGTACGCTGGCGAAAGCACAGAAAAAGATGGGCTTTGTCCAGCTTTAATCAGACACCGGTCAGATCAAAGGCAGGGATCATATCCTTTCCCGTGCTGTCAAGGCTCTGTATATATCCATCGTTGATTCCCAGTGACACCACGTGTGACCATACCTTGTCACATTCCCGGCGAGTCAGCGACCGTTGCAGCTCCTTCAGGCCTGTCACGTTCCCCATGGGCGTGTATTGAAACATTAAGCTGATCCACAGCATATCTTTGTACTGGCTTAACCAATCCAATACAGCGATAGACTCTCTTGTATGGCCCGGTAAAACAAGATGACGGACGATGGTTCCTTTACGTATTAAGCCGTGTTCATCCAACTGGACGGGACCGGTTTGCTTGGCCATCATCGGTATCGCCATCTGCGCGTATTCAAAGTAATCAGACGCCCCCGAGAAGCGCTCCGCTATCTCGCTGTGGATGTATTTACAGTCCGGCAGATACACGTCCACCAACCCATCAAGCATGTGTATGGTTTCCGGACGTTCATATCCGCTGGAATTGTATAAGATAGGAACGCTCGGCTTGTAAAGCTCAATAGCTTTACGTATTTGCGCAGCAAAATGGGTAGGGTTGACCAGATTAATATTGTGCGCACCGTCATTTTCCAACTCTCGGAAGATATCAGCCAATCGTTCTATGCTGATGGTTTTGCCGAATCCCTTGTGGCTGATGGATTCATTTTGACAGAACAAACAATGAAGTGAACAGCCAGAAAAGAATATCGTACCGGAACCGTTGGTTCCGCTAATGCACGGTTCTTCACCATAATGAAGCGCCGCCCTGGCGACGACCGGTAAAGCGGGCATACGGCAAAAACCGCCATGATTATTATCATCGGTACGCACAGCACCGCATTGTCGGGGACATTGATAGCAAGGGGAGACGGTCATATGGCTCTTCCTTTCCGGCAATTATGGCGTTATTATAGCAGGTTTTTCGTCTTATTTCAACTGCTTTGAGGAGTGATTGTAATGAACGTTTCTCTTGAAAAGACTGTGGAGAATCTTCGTAAGAACCATATGCTGGTTCACTATGTGGCCACACGGCAGGAGGTGCCGGCCTTAGTGCGCTCCCTCATGCCGTCCGCTTCTTCCGTAGCTGTTGGTGGTTCCGTCACCTTGGATGAAACCGGCGTGCTTGATCTGTTGCGTGATGGCACCTATCGCTTTCTTGATCGTTACGCTCCGGGTCTGACCCGAGATGAAGTGGAGGGTATCTTCCGCGCCTCTTTTGATGCGGACTGGTATATTACATCCACTAATGCCATCACCGAACAGGGCGAACTGTATAATGTGGACGGTAATGCCAATCGTATTGCCGCCTTAGCATACGGACCTCGTCAGGTGATCGTAGTGGCCGGCGTCAACAAGCTGGTTCCCGATCTGGCGGCGGCCGTCCATCGGGTCAAGACCGTGGCGGCCCCTCTCAATGCTAAGAGACTGAACAAATCCACTCCCTGTGCCCTCTGTGGCCAATGCGTCCATCCGGAGGGGAGCTTAACGGAAGGCTGTGATAGTCCTGACCGTATCTGTGCTTCCGCTTTAATTACCAGCCGGCAGATTCGTTCCGATCGCATCCACGTGATCCTGGTTGGTGAACCGTGCGGCTATTAAGACGAGATATAAGAAAGCCGATGAGTGTTTCTCATCGGCTTTCTGCATGGTTAGGGTGACATGAATGACCCGAACCAGCCCCAAAGCGGCTGTTTTCGGCGCTTTTCGGCCTTTTCCCTTGGCAGGCGTCAGCCTGCCGGCGGAAAAGAAGACCAAAAACCCCTCGAAACCATCCCCCTTTGGGGTCGGAGATTTTTAAAATAGCGGATTTTCGGTCAACCGAGGCAAAAACGCAGCGAATACTGCCGTATTCGTGAGTATTTTAACGATGGGTGAACGGAATATCCGCCTTTTAAAAACTGGTTCGGGTTATCCGTGTCACCCTAT
>SVPB01000082.1 GCA_015066065.1 Oscillospiraceae bacterium
TCCCGGAACGGTGGCTTTCACAGCAGTTGGAGGCGTACACCGCCGTATGTCCGGCTGAAAAGACCCGGTGGATGCAGGCCATCTCCCGGGAGATGGCGCTGACCCTCGACTGCTGTACCGTCTGGGCACAACGGGCGTTACAGCTCAGCCAACGGGATGAGCTGATCAACTACCAAGACAGCCTGCGCACCGACTGCCTGGCGCTGGAGCGTCTGCAGCAGGAGGCGGCAAACGGCACTTACGACACCATCCGGCAACGGCTGGAGGCCTTTTCCCTAACCCCCTTGGGGGCGGCACGCGGTGTCAAGGGCACCGCCGCCGAGTGGAACCAAAGCGCCATCCAGGAGCTGCGCAAGCGCATCAACGCCGAGATGGAAAAGCTGTGCCGGCTGGTTTCCGGCACGGAGGAGCAGTACCGGGACGATCTGCAGGCCATGGCCCCTCTGGTAGAGGCGCTGGGCGAGCTGGTGACCCGGTTTGCCCGGGATTTTACCGAGCGCAAACGGCAGAAAAAGCTGCTGGACTACAACGACCTGGAGCATGAGTGCCTGCGGTTGCTGCTGGACACCGCCACCGGGGAGCCCACCCCTCTGGCCAGAGAGCTTTCCCAGCGATACCACCAGATCATGGTGGACGAGTATCAGGACACCAACGCCGCCCAGGATGCCCTGTTCCGGGCGCTGTCCCGACAGGAGCAGAACCTCTTCATGGTCGGTGACGTCAAGCAGAGCATCTACGGGTTCCGGCAAGCGATGCCGGCTATCTTCACCGATCGCCGGGATGCTTATCCGGCCTATGACCCCCAAGCACCGGCTTACCCGGCCACCGTCACCCTGGAGCATAATTTCCGCAGTCGTTCCACCGTGACCGATGCGGTTAACTTTCTGTTCCGGCAAACCATGCAACGGGAGCTGGGTGGGGTGGAGTATAACCACCGGGAGCAGCTGACCTATGCGGCCAACTACCCCGAAGCGCCCCACACCCAAACCGAATGGCTGTTGCTGGACGGCGCCCTGACCGAGGAATCGGTGGACGAGGAGCTGGCCGAAATCCACGCCATTGCCCGGCGCATCCGGGAGCTGATGGCCACCATGACCGTCACCCAGGGAGACGGCCAACGGCCGCTTCGCTACGGGGATATTTGCATCCTCCTGCGCGGTCATGCCAAAGCCGCCCTCTTTGCCCGGGAGCTCAACCGCCTGGGTATCCCCACCGGAGCAGACAGCACCGATCGATTTCTGTCCACCCCGGAGGTGATGACCGTCCTCTCGCTTCTGCGGGTCATCGATAACCCTCTCAGAGAGGTGGAAATGGCCGCCGTGATGCTGTCACCGCTATACGGGTTCACCCCGGACGAGGTAGCCGCACTGCGGTTAGCCGCCGGCCGGCGCACCCCCTTGTACACCGCCATGCAGCGGCAAGCCAGCCGGCAGGACGGCACCGGACTGACCGTCCGCTGTGACCGTCTGCTGACCCATCTGCGGCAGGCACGCACCTTAGCCGTATCCCTGCCTGCCGACCGACTGCTGGAACGGCTGTACCGGGACACCGGTATCACCGCGGTGTTTTCTGCTCGATCCGGTGGCCGCCAACGGGTAGCCAACCTGCATCAGCTGGACCGCATCGCCCGTTCCTTCGAACAAGGAGAATTCCGGGGGCTGTCCGCCTTCATCCGGCACATCGATCGGCTGGAGGAGAAGGGGAAAGACCTGCCGGCCGGTAGTGCCGTCAGCGCCGACAGCGTGCGCATCATGACGGTGCATCATTCCAAAGGATTGGAGTTCCCGGTGGTGTTTCTGGCGCATCTGCACGGCCGGGGCAGTAACATGGACGAGCAAAGCCGGCTGTTGTTCCATCAAGAGGCCGGCATCGGTCTGCGCCGGCAGGATGAAGCGACCCTGGAGAAGCACCACACCCTCCCCTATGCCGGGGTGCTGTCCGCCCGGCGGCAGAACGACCGGGCGGAGGAGCTGCGGGTATGGTACGTAGCGCTGACCCGGGCACGGGAAAAGCTGATCCTGGTGGCCTATCATAAGGACATGCGCCGCTGGCTTGGCAAGCTGGAGCTGCGTCTGCCCCCCGAAGGGCGGCTCATGCCCAGTCTGCTGCTGCGTGCCAATGCGCCGGCAGAATGGCTGCTCATGGCCTCGCTGCGCCATCCCTCCTTTGCCGCCTTGCGGCAAGATCCCTCGTACACCCAGACCCTGTCCGCCGAGGAGACGATGACGGTACAGCTGTTGGATCCGTCCCTATCCGCCGAGGAGGCAGAGGAGACTCCTGCCGAAACGGCCCCCGTGGATCCGGCCCTTTACCACTCCTTGCGTGAACGACTTGCCTACCAGTATCCCTACCGGGCGCTGACCGGTGTGCCGGCCAAGCTGGCCGCCTCGGCGCTGTCTCATCAAGCGCTGAGCCGCGAGCACGTAGCCGCCGCCCGTCCTGCTTTTTTACAGAAGAACGGACTGACCGCCGCCCAGAAGGGAACCGCCCTGCATACCTTTATGCAGCTGGCCGATTACCCGGCGGCGGCCGCCGATCCGGCGGCCGAAGCCGCCCGGCTGACAGCTCTGGGACTGCTGACCCCTGCCCAAACCGACTGCCTGCCGCTGGATAAGATCGCCGGATTCTTCGCCTCGGCGCTGTACGCCCGGATGGCGGCTTCCCCCGATTGCCGTCGGGAGTTCGACTTCACCGTCCGGGTGCCGGCCCACCGGGTGGATCCCACCCTTCCCCCCACCGACGAAACGGTGGTGGTACAGGGCATCGCCGACTGCGTGTTCCGGGACGGAGACGGGTTAACGCTGGTGGACTACAAGACCGACCGGGTCAAGGAACCGGAAGAGCTTGTCGCCCGTTATCGCTCCCAGCTTGATTTCTACAAACAGGCGCTGGAACCGATCCTCGGTCTGCCGGTGACCCGGATGGTGCTGTACAGCTTCCATCTGCAGCGTGAGATCGAGCTGTAAAGCTTGCCGTTTTTCCTCTTTAGGAAACAGCGACGGTTATATGAAGATAGTATAATGATGCTGTTATAAGAGAGGAGAGACATCCATGGAACAGTATATATATCACGGCACCGCCATGTACCTGCACACCTGCCATCGGCATAGAGGCACACGTCTATGACGCCCATCCGCTGGGGATGCAGTACATCCGGTTTACCGATCACGACACCCGGGTGGAATCCATGGCACTTTGCACAAAAAACGGAGGTTTTTTTCTGCATTGACAAACCCTCTGTGCCTCCCTATAATGGTAGGTGCTTACTATTATATAATAGAAGGAGTGTTCCCTATGAAGTTGCGCAAGTTCCTTAGCGTGCTGTGCGCCGCCACCCTGTTGGCGACGGCGGCCAGCATCGGATTCCCTCTGGGGCTGGTCAGCGCCGAGACCTACACCCAAGGCTTTGAGGGCAAAGCCCCGTCCTACAAGTACGGCGATGCGGTGGTCAGCACCGACAAGTACCACGGCGGTGCTTCTTCCCTGAAGATCACCATCGACAACAATAAGGCCGGCTCCACGATCACCGACCGGGTGGTGGTGGAGGATGCCAGCGGCAACCCGGTCACCTACACGGCGGATGCCAATCACAGCTACACCCTGTCCGTCTGGTACTACACCGAGGATACCTTCGTGGGTAAGGTGCGGTTCCTGTGCGAGACCAACTTGAACGACCTGTCTGCCACCAGCCCCTCCTTTGTGGGCTACGACCTGACCAACGCCAACGGCGGTACCGCTACGCTAGAGACCGGTCAGTGGGTGCAGGTGACCAAGACGGTGGATACCCTGGGCGGCTCTCTTAACGGCGAGGTCGGCTACTGGTCGGTGGGCGTGGCCCAGTACACCAACGGTACACCGGTTGCTTCGGCCACCATCTATCTCGATGACGTCACCATCGTGGAGAACGTCGCCGCCTCCGAAGAGCCGGAGACGCCCTCTGTTAAGGACACCGTTCTCAAGGGTAAGAAGGCGGCCTTCTTTGGCGACAGCATCGCCGCCGGCTGGCGAGACGACGAAAACGGCGGAGCCTACGCCTCCGGCCGCGGTTGGTCTCTGCGTTTGGAGGAGCAATGGGGTATGGTGGCCACCAAGGCGGCACTGCCCGGCAACTCCTACACCCAGCTGGATGGCCGCAGCCGCATCATCGCCCAGATCCACGCCCAGAAGAACAATGACTTTGACTACGTTATCTTCCAGGGCGGCTTCAACGACTGCATGGGCGCTAACAAAAACCCGGTGGTAAGCACCGTGCCCAAGCTGGGCTCCATTTCCGACGGCTTTGACGTCAGCAAGCTGGATACCTCCACCTTCGCCGGTGCCTTTGAAGAGGCGCTGTATTACATCACTACCTATTGGCCGGAAGCGAAGATCGGCTTCATCGTCACCTACCAGACTCCTCTGTCCACCTATGGTGGTATCACCAACGGTGCGACCCTCACGAACGAAGGCTATCTCCAGGAAAACTACTTCCAGATGCAGATGGCCATCTGCGACAAGTGGAATGTGGAGTTCCTCGACCTGTGGAGTGGTTACGCCCCCGACGGCAAGCAGTATAGCGGCGACATCCTCGACGTGGACACCGATGGCTTGCACTTCCCCGGCGGCAGTGACAACATTCACCTCAATTCCGCCGGTTACGATGCCATCACCCCCTACATCGCTTCCTGGATGGAGGGCCTTGCCACGTATGAGGCGCCCGAAGGCCTTGACTATAAGATGGACAAGATCTCTTCCGTCTTCCAGTACGTAGGCGGCGCCGGTGACAACTCCAGCCTGCAGGCCGAGGCCGGCAGTGCGGTGTATACCCATGCGGACGGTTCCCTGCGCACCGCCTTCCGTGTAGGGGCTA
>SVPB01000020.1 GCA_015066065.1 Oscillospiraceae bacterium
CTTCGTTCCAGGTCAGTCGACCGCCGGCCTGCTTGATCATCTTGGTCAGGGTCATGCCGGCACAATAGTCGGATACGGCGTAGACGGTGTTGTTTTCCTCAAAGATATCGTACACCGGCACAATGTTGGGCAGATCCTTGAGCCGGGCCAAGGCACGCATCACACTGCGGAAATCCTCCCGGTAGGCGGCAAAGGTGGTTTCTTCCTCTGCCAAGGGCTGTACCTGACCTTCCTCATCCCGGCGGCACAGACCGGCAGGGAAAAACTCTTGCACAAAGCAAGGCTCCTTCATCATCCGATTGTAGCCGATGTACAGGATACTGTCGCTGCCTTCGCTGATGCGGCGGCCGACGATATAGTGCTCCTGCAGAACGGACGACACCGGCAGATAGCCCTCCGGATTGTTGTCGGTGCGTGAGAAACCGCAGATCCGGCAAAAATCGTCCTCATCCGGAAGCGGATTCATGCAACCCATACATAGTTTTGCCATAGTTACTGACCTCCTTAGACGAATAACCCGAACCAGCCTATAAAAAGGCGGATTGTTTGCTTACCTATCATTGAGAATACGTAGGGCTTTACTGCATCTGACGCATCCGCATCAGCTGGCGGATATCCTTACCCACACATAAGAGGGGTACAAACCCACCCATGATCCGGCTGGCGATCTGATCGCCATACCGTTCACGCAAGGCGGTAAAGCTCAGGTTGGTGCTGATGATGGTGGGACGTCCCTCCAGCAGACGGGCGTTGAGGATGTTGTACACACAAGCCCGATAGAAGGGGCTGTCAAACTCCATCCCCAGATCGTCCAGCACCAGCAGATCACAGCCGATGAGCTGGGCTTCGCTGTCACCGTCCGCCCGGCCGAAATGCTCGCTTTCCATCCGGCGCAGGAGGGGCTGTACCGACCCGTAGACCACGCCAAACCCTTGCTCCGCTACCGTCCGTGCCACGGCCAGACACAGGTGGGTCTTGCCGGTACCGGTGGAGCCTTGCAGCAGCAGGCTGTCGGCGGTGGGGGAAAAACGGGCCGCATAGGTGCGGCAGTAGGCGATGGTATCCTGCATCCGTTGCCGGGGGGATAACCCGGTCTGGGGATCGGGGGTCGCATCGTAATAATCCACGTCCAGGCTGTCAAAGTCCGTCAGCTTCATGGCGGAGAGGGAGGACAGGTGCTTGCAGGCTTCCTCCCTTAGCAGCTGGCGATAGCAGTCACACAGATGACCGTCTGTGTAGCCGGTATCCTGGCAATGAGGGCAGGTGTACAGAGGATCAAAGTTATCAGCAGGGTATCCTGCCGCATGCAGGATGTCCGCCATCTCTCGCTGGAGAGCCAGATTGTTATCCTGCACCGTTTGCAGCTCTTCGGGGGTGCCGCCGTGCAGGACCACCTCGGTGATGGCCGGCAGGGTAGCGGCTAATTCCCGTTCGATCTCAGCGAGCCGGGGATACTGTGCGCACAGCCGGTTGCGCCATGCCAACGCCTGGTTGGCGGCATCGTTCCGGCGCGCTTCCAGTCGCTCCCGGGCGGCCTTGACCACCTGCGGATCGTACGCCATCGCAGTCACTCTCCTTTGCTGGTAAATTTGGGGCGGTAACGCTGTAGTTGCTGATCAAAGCTATCGGTGTCCAGACCGCTTTTCTCCGGGTTGGTGGCCTGGACGCCTTTTTTCTTCCGGGGATAGGCGCCGTCCGCCGGGATCTTGTCGGGGGTATCCACCCCTTCGGCGTGCCAACGTTCCAGGATCCGATCGATGTATGCCGGCTGGAACTTACCGGTGTTCTCGTTGGCAATGGCGGCGGCCTTCTGGATCATGGCTTCGCTGAACCCCCACACGCCCAGCCACCGGTCGGCCATCTCGCTCTGAGGGGTGTTGAGGGGACGGGGAAGCTGTAGCAGCTTCTCGATCCGGTCGGCGGCCTTCTGCCACCGTTCCAGCTGGTGGATGTGCTCCTCCACCGCTTCGATGGTGGTCAGCTCCTTGTCCGCCCAGTCTAAGGCTAACTTCTCAATATACCGCATGTTGGCCTTGCCGATGGACACCGCATAACCGATCTCCTGAAGCAGGACGTTTTCCGGCAGTCCCACCGTGTCGATGAGATACAGCAGGGTAGCGGTATCGGCGTGACCGATGGCCTTGCCCATGATGGCAGAGACGTGCTGCAGAAAATCCGCAAAGTGCGGATGCTGTTGCTGGTACTGCAGTACCTCCTGCACCCGTGGCTTGACCGGCGCCGGCCGTGCGGCGGATACGGCGGTCACGGAGCTGTCCGCCGGGGCGTCTGCCACGGTCACAACCCCCTGCTGCAGCCAGAACTGCAGGCATTGCTCGCACTCGTCCGGGGTCATCCCCAGGGCGTGACCGCAGGCGGTTGCATCCCATACCATGCGCTGATGGGAAAGCCACAGCAGCACCTGCAGGTGGGCTTTCTCCGCCATCCGCAGACAACGGTCCGCTACGGTGGATGGCAGTACCAGCGGATCGGTCATCCCTTGCACTGCCCAGTAATGGGTTGCCATGGTTCTCCCTCCTTTCATATATATACTGTAGTGTAGCATATTTTGTCGCCATGTTCAAGCGCAAACGAAAAATTTAATATTTTGTCACATTTTTCTTGACAAACGTCCTCTCCGGGTGTATGCTGATGTCACCAAAATAAAAGACGGCAAACAAGGGGTGCTGCGTACAGCGGCTGAGAGGGCGATCGCCCAACCCTATGACCTGATCCGGATAATACCGGCGGAGGGATGTTTCACATCGGATGCTTTATGCGTTCTCTAAGACCTCTGTCGCTTGACAGGGGTCTTTTGTTTGCTGTTAAGAAAGGATGGTAAACAATGAAAGAAAACGCAAAAGTCCTGCGCCTGGTGGAGGGCGCCCTGCTGTTGGCTCTGGCCACGGTGCTCAGTCTCGTCAAGCTGGTGGATCTGCCCTACGGCGGCTCCATCACCGCCTGCAGTGCTCTGCCGGTACTGCTGATAGGCTACCGTCACGGCACCGTGTACGGCCTGTTTGCCGGTACGGTGTACGCCCTTATCCAGCTGTTGGTGGGGATGAACACCCTGTCCTATTTCACCACCCCCTTGTCCATTGTAGCGGTGATCCTGCTGGATTACCTGCTGGCCTTCACCGTGCTGGGTCTGGGCGGTCTGTTCCGCCGCCGGATGGACCAGACCCCTGCCCTGATGCTGGCGGCGCTGTTGACCGGTATCCTGCGGTATACCTGCCACGTGATCGCCGGCTGTACCGTGTGGGCAGGGTTGTCCATCCCGGATAGTGCGGCGCTGGTGTACTCTCTGGCCTACAACGCCACCTACATGGTACCGGAGGTGCTGGTCACCGTGCTGGGTGCCTGGTATGTCTCCCGTACCTTAGACCTGCGAGGAGCCCGTCCGGCACGCCGGACGGTGGCCGGCAATGCCGGTGGCCGGTGGTCGCTGGTGGCCGCTTCGGTGGCGGTGGTCGCTCTGGTGGCCGATGTGGTGCTGCTGGCCCCCCATCTGCAGGATGCCGAGACCGGCGACTTTATCATCACCGGTCTGGCGGCGGCCAACTGGCCGGTGGTGGGTGCCGTCACCGGCGCCGGCGCCCTCTTGTGCGGCCTGTTTGCCTGGCTCTCTCGCCGCAAATAAAGTATAAAAGAAGCGGTTCCGTCCATCCGGGCGGAACCGCTTCTTTTGCGTCGTCCCGGCCGCCCAAAACGGCCGTCGAGATTTTGTACAGTATGTCAATGGACAAAGCAGGAAGAAAATGGTAAAATATAGATGGTGAGACCCTAATAAAGGCAAAGGAGATGGTACCGATGGGGCAGTCAGCGTTGCACGACATTGGCTCGTTACTTAAAAAGGAGATTGCCTACGAGAAAGAAAAAACTCTTATCGAGATTATGAACATAACAGCGCTTTCTGCATGCAACTCGGCGTGACTCACGAGGACCTCAGAAGAAGCAAAACCGTAACACGTCTGGGCTAAAAGGGATGAAAGCACGAAAACCAAGGAGGATATGATGAAAAAACGAATAGCGCTGTCTGCTCTGTTGCTGTTACTGCTGATAGGCTTACCTCTTGTGATTTATATATCGCGCGATGCGCCTGATGCACCGGAGGGTGCGATCGCCATGATCGGGGATTATCCCCTGACGGAAGAGACCCTCAACGATTATTTGTTTACCGCACACGTAAGCGGTCAATCAACCAAGCTGATGGACGTGGTTAAACGATACGCCCGGTTTCAGATTGCCGCTGAGGAGATCGAAGGCACCACCCATGCCATGCCCGCCTCTCAAAAAGAGAAATTGATAAAAGAAGAAAGAGAAAACTTTTATCGAGATTATGAACAAAACGATGCTTTTTGCAGGCAATACGGCGTGACTCACGAGGACCTCATTCGTGCGGCAACGACGTCAAGGCTAAACATTCTCAACATGGGCCGCCACATGACGATGGTGTTTGAAGAGCATGCCGATGTGAAGAATAAGCAGTATACCGCTGACGAGTTGTCGTCGCTATATGAAACCTATATAACTCAAAAAGTGGACGCTCTGGAGTTTATCCCCATAGACGAAGAAGCTCTGGCCGTTCTTGCCGCCGCCTATCCGCCATCGGGAACAACAGAAGAAGCAAAACCATAACACGTCTGGGCTAAAAGGGATGAAAGCACGAAAACCAAGGAGGATATGATGAAAAAACGCAAAAAAGCATGGCTCATCGGGCTGTCCGTAGCAGTGGTGATGGCGGTGACGTTGGGCGTGTTGCTGGTTATTAAGCCGTGGTCACAGCCGCCTCCTGAAGTTCCCACCCACGTGACCGTGGATGAGGCGCTAAAGCAGGAGATGCTGGATCGGTTGGCGAAGGTGCCGGAGGAGCCTCTAACGGGAGCCGAAAACGCCTTTGATACCAAGCGTCTTCAAAAGAAAAACGATCTAATACAAGCGTATCGCCAGCAGGTCGACGGAGCTGTTGGCAAAACGCTGTCGCAGGAAGAGTATCTCTCGTTTAGAGGCGACCTCGATCGTTTGATCGATGACATGTGGCGGTGGTCGTGTACCTTACCGTTGGAAAAAGCGCTGGTGGAAGAAATAGAGCAACGCATATATGAAGCGGAAAATGACATAGTCGCTCTGCACTTGGAAGAGGGGTCGGAACGCCACACACAAACAACCGCCTACCTTGAACAGTTAACAGCCATCAGAGACAAGCTCCTTCAAGGCGAGCTTAACTTCGAGGAGGGAAGAAGCAAGCTGAGCGAGGTCACGTTGAATGCGGCTAAAGATCTCCCCAACATCAACGAGCGTGAGACCAACGATTGTTATATTCTTAGCTGGCTGAACGTTTATGGGGAGAAGGGGTGGACGTGGAAAGCGTTGCGCGGGGTGATCGGGGCGCCGGATGAGTATGCCGGTGTCAGCCCTCTGTCGCCGGCACTACCGGCCAAAGCCTACTATTACATTAACAACCAGTATAGACTGGAGGTTGTCTTTAACACGACAGAGGAAGAAGCCTACTTTAACAGCTCCAGCGATATTGCCGGCCTCTACGTGGTAAGCCGGTTGACGGAGACCCGCTATCCGCTGGCGGATATCGAGCAAAGGCCCGTGCCGTACCAGGGGAACCGACCGTACCAGTTAACACACCCGGAAAACGTGAAAGGTGGCCAAGACGCCCGATACATATACGTGTATCTTGATCCGGTCAGCAACCAATATATACTCATCCAATAGTCAGCAAAGAGGTGCAGAGGCCATCGTCATGACGTGGCTCCTTTGGCGTAAGAAAAAAGCCTGACCATGCAAAAGCGGTTCCGTCCGGATGGACGGAACCGCTTCTTATGCTCTTTTATCGGATATAGTCGAGGTAACAGCGTTCGGTGTCAAAGGTGATGTGGCTGTGGTAGCTATCGGCCTTGGCCATCTTCCTGTAGTCCCCGTACTGTGTCCGCAGGATCTCGTCGTAGCCGGCAGGGATGGCGATCTCCCCTTGCTCAAAGGGCACCGTCTCCACGGCGGCAAAGCCGGCCAGCGGAAACAACAGCTTATCCTCGTTGGGCAGGAAGGTGATCGGCCCTACCCTGCTCTGGCCGGTACCGTTGTACCGGGCGGCTATCTTGTCACGCCGCCGGCAGAGCCACCGGTAGGGGATCAGAGATATCATCCCGTGCACGGCGGTCTTAAGCAGATTCTTACGAGGGTTGCCGGGGTACCGCACCCCCCAGTTGAGCAGTCGCTCGTACCGGTTGAGGCGCCGCCGTAAGGCGTCCAGCGCCTGGGGGTCGTCCGGCACCTCGTCCACCGGGAATATGTCGATGAAAATGCCTTGGTTAAAGGGAAACCGTTTCCCCTCATGCGCTAGCATAGCGGTGGTGTTGCTGTGGCGCAGCTGGGCGTGCCCCCGGCTGTATCGCTTGTCTGTTTCCACCGTCTGGAAGAAGTAGGGGGCCTCCCATGCGCCGGGGGCGACCTGCAGCAGCTTGTCGTAGTCCTCCCGTAGCATCATGATGTCAATGTCGTCGTCCCAGGGGATAAAGCCCCCGTGCCGCACGGCACCGATGAGGGTGCCGCCGCTGGCGAAATACCGGAGGTTATGTTGTTGGCACAGCTCCTGGAACCGGGTCAGCAGATCCAGCTCTATTGCCCACACCTTTTTCATTTCGGCGCTGACCAGATAGCCGCAGCGCTCTTCCTCCCGGAAAAATGCATTGGTAAGCTCCATGGGGATCACCGTCCTTTACCGAGTTTACGGGCAATGGCTTTACGCATGGTCTGCCATGCCGGATCGTTCGTGAGGATCAGACACAGGGAATAGATAATCACCCCGGTGAGGATCTGCAGCAGGGTGGTGCCCACCCCTACCTCCATGCCGCGCCCCAGCAGGTAGGTGGGCACGAACATCACGGCCGCCAGCACCAGATACCGCAGGCCGGTGTACAGGATCCGGTACACCGATATAAACCGGCAGGAAAACCGCAGGTACAGCACCGAGATGACCGTTTCCGCCGCCAGAGAGGCGACCACTGCTCCGTACACCCCAAAGAGGGGGATCAGGATGAGATTGAGGATGAGGTTGAGGACCGCCCCGGTGAGAATAGCCCGGTTACTGCGTCCTCGCTTGCCACCGGGGGTCAGCAGCAGACTGCCCAGCACGTTGCTGGTGCCGATGATGAACAGCAGAGGAGAGAACAGGATGAGCAGCGGAACGACCTGCTCACTGCCTTCACCGTAGAACCAGGGGACGAAGTTGGCGGCACAGGCGCACAGTCCGGCGGCCATGGGGAAGGCGATCATGTACATAAACCGGAAGGTATCGTAGATGTGATGGCGGATCTCCTGGGTCTTATGCTGAGCAAACAGATAGGAGGTACGCACCCCCACGACTACGTTGAGGGAGGTGATGACCGTCATGACGATGTTGATGATCTTGTGCGCTCGCTCGTAATAGCCGTTGGCGGCCATGTCTTGCGTGATGAGACCCAGCATGGCCCGGTCAAGCACCGTATACACCGAGGTGGCGATCACCGGAACAAAGTACACCAGCGTCCCTCGCAGATGCCGCCGGAAACGCAGACGGCGCAGAGGGATAAAGGTCAGCTGTCGCAGCAGACCGCCGGTAAGCACCAGGTTGGACAGCAGGATGCCGCCGCCTTGGATAAGGGCGTATAGCAGCAGGTCGTCCCGGTCGTTGACCAGCAGGAAGATGAGGATCACGCTGATGGCCTTGACCGCAAAGTTGCGCAGCATCAGGGTACGGAATCGCTCCATGGCCTGGAAAAACCAGGTGCAGTCTACCCCCACCGACAGGATGGTTATGCCACAGGCTACGGCAACGGCGGCGTCCTCCCGTCGGTTAAGACAGTACAGGATATAGGGGATAAGGCACAGCAGGGTGGACACCAGCCGGATGATGGACAGCTCCCAGAACAGCCGGGAGGCCAGGTGCTTGTCCTCCCTTGCACGGGATACCTCCCGGGTACCGTACGAGGAGATGCCCAGCGCCGCTACCAGAGAAAAGAAGGTGGCAATGGAGTTGACGTAGACGTAGGTGCCTTCCCCCTCCGCCCCTAAGACACGGGCGATGTACGGCGCCGTGAGGAAGGGGATGATCAGCGAAAAGATCTGGAAGCTGACGTTATATATGTAATTTTTCTTGATGCTGCCGGTAGGCATAGGCAGTCCTCCCAAGAAACTTACTCGTTGACAAACAACAATCGGTTTTTATACCGTCGCAGGAACAAGCGCAGACGCCCGGCGAGGGTCAGCTCGGTGTTAACCACCGGCAGGGTGACCACCCGGGGGGCTGTATGGGCCACCCATACGTTGAGCAACCGTTCTCCCACAAACCCGAAGAGTCGTTGTTCATAAGGGGTGTAGCCGGTCATATCCATCAGTGGCTCCATATGGGTCAGCACCGCAAACAGCCATGCACAGTACCGGTCATATACCTCCCGGGGGGCGATGAGCATGTTGTACAGGTGCAGGCTTCCTCCTGCCATCACCCGGTCGTAGGCAGGCAGATAGGCAGGATCCACCGCCTCCACCGCTTGCCGCACAAGGGCGAGATCCTGCGCACGGCCGCTGTGCAGGCAGAACTCCTTGGCCGCCGGCTCACGCAGGTATTCCATCCGAGGCAGGAGGATGTCGTGATCAGCGAGCAGGTGTTGGATATACGCCTCTGTCACCGGCTTGCCCCGGTGGATAAAATACCGGCGATAATGCACCAGCCCCTTGTAAGGGTCGTGGGTATTCTTCCACACCCAGTACAGACCGGTCAGCTCGCAGTAATGGGGATTCTTACCGGAGATATGGTCGCCGGTATTGTCCGGTGTATAGGGTAACGCCGGATGCAGGGCGGCGCCCACCTGCAGGGGAACGTACGCCGGCAGTGCCGGGGGATCAAAGGCTTTGTGAGTGGCGACGTAAACAGCCATCACACCATCTCCTCATAGGCTTGTTGCAGGATAGCGGCGGCGGTGCGCACGTCGTATCCTCGCTCTTTCAGAAGGGCGGTGGTATCCTCCCGGGGCAGACGGGCCGCCTCAAGGATGGCTTGCGCCCAAGCGGTGGGTCCGTCGGCAAGGGGCTTGTACACCGTGCGTTCCGGCACGGGAAGCTCCGGGGTGATACCGGTGGAGGCCACCACCGGCAATCCGGTGGCCAGGGCTTCCACCCCTACGACCGGCAGTCCTTCATAGAAGGAGGGGAGCACCAGCACGTCAAAGGCATTCATCAGCGCCGGAACGTCCTGCCGGATACCGTAAAAATCCACCCGATCGGTCAGCCCTAAGGAGGTCACCTGCTGGCGGACGGCGTTCTGTTCTTCCCCGTCACCCACCAGCACCAGACGGGCGGATGGTTCTGTTTGGCTCAGGGCGGCAAAGGTGTCAATGAGGAAGCGATGGTTTTTTTGCACCGCAAAGCGCCCCACGTGTCCCACCACCAGATGCCCCTCCAGCCCCCACTCCCGGCGATATTGCCGGCGCAGTGCCGGGTCGTAGCGGAACACGGCAGTATCGACGGCATTGTGCAGTACCCGGTATTGCTCATGGCGGATAAGAGGGGTGGGGTACTTCCACCGTGCCGCCAGATGGGAGCAGGCAAACCGCTGGGTGGGATACACCGTCAGTGCCCGGCGTGACAGCAGCCGGATGACCCGGTACCGCAGATTGTCGAACCCACCGCAATGGGAGTGAACGATCACGTGGGGGATGCCCCGACGGCGAGCCGCCTTGGCTCCCTGGGATAAGGCGTAGGTACTGCCGGAATGAATGTGCACCACCGTATAGGGCTTGTCCCCGGTGAGAAAGGCGGTCAAGCCGCGCCGGAAGAACCGATTATTGTCCACTCCGAAGGGGTGACCGGCGGCGTATACCCGTCCGCCCAACGCCTCTATCTCTTGCTGTAAAGCGAGATTATCCACCGTAAAAGGGGTGAAAAAGTCAAACTGTATTCGTTCCCGGTCGATATGCCGGTACATGTTCATGATATAGCTCTCCTGCCCACCGTTGGCCAAAGGCTCGCCAAAGACCTGCAGGATGCGCCGGGGGGTCATGCTTCCTCCTCCGGCAGATATTCCACCTGCGGATGGAAGGAAAGCCCCTCCCGGAAGGAGGAAAGGATGGTCTTGGCCTGCAGCCACCGGGTACGGGGGGCGATGAGCGCGCGCAGGATGTGGTAGCCCACCCGGCAGGTAAGATAGACCCAGCCACGCACCCCTTCCTGACGGTAGAGGTACACCTCATTGCGGTATAAAAGCCGGTACCGGTACCGCCGTTCAGGGGTATCGGTGGCAATGTTGATCTTGTTGTTGGAGTGGGTGTCGTGCAGTACCCGGCATCCGGTGACGGCATAGCAGGGGTACCGTCGGGACAGCCGGCGTGTGTACTCCAGGTCGTCCGCCCAGATGAAGAACTCCTTGATGGGCAGACCCACCTCCCGTACCCGGGACACCGGGAAGAAGGCGGATACAAAGGTGGCCATGATCACCGGCAGATAAGGGGCGTCATACCGCTTGAGCTTGGTGGTCAGGCCGGTTTTCTGCACGTTCATCCGGCAGATGGATCCGTCTCGCCAGTAGGCGATGCCGGAAAGGAAGCCGTAATCCCCTTCCAGCACCCGGTCGGCCTCCAGGAGGGCTTCCAACGCATTCTCCTCGGGGACGCAGTCGTCGTCCATCACCCACAGGTAGTCGTACCCGGCCTGTGCCGCCAGCCGCATACCGCATTGGAATCCGCCGGAACCGCCCAGATTGTGCTGGGTGTTATGGTAATGCAGGCAGGGGTCATCGGACAGCGCCGCTACCGCTTGTGCGGTACCGTCGGTGCTGCCGTTGTCGATGATCAGGATGTCCGGGCGCTGTCCCTTTTGCTTCTGCAGGGCGCTGATGCACCGCAGGAGCTGGGCGCACCGGTTGTAGGTGACCACAATGGCCACGACCCGCTTTGCCATACGTTCCTCCTATGTTAATAAGTCATAACAGATAGTCTAACTATACCATATCGACCGGTAAATGTCAAATAAGACCCCTTGCAATGGCGGCCGTTTTTTGATACAATGACACAAAGGAGTGGTGTCTGTGGAACTGCATGAAAAAACCTTGGAGAGCCGTTCGGTGTTTGAAGGACGGCTGCTTAAGGTGTACGCCGATCAGATCGAGCTGCCCAACGGTGCCGAGGGCACCCGGGAATACATCCGTCACCCCGGTGGGGTAGGGATCGTTGCCCTGACCGACGGGGGAGAGGTGCTGTTGGTGCGGCAGTATCGCTATCCTTACGGCGAGGTGGTCACCGAAATTCCGGCCGGCAAACGGGATCCCGGGGAGGACCCGCTGACCACCGCCCAACGGGAGCTGGAGGAGGAGACCGGAATGCAGGCGGCGCATTGGGAGACGCTGGGAGCGATGTATCCCACCCCCGGCTACACCGACGAGGTGGACTATCTGTTTTTAGCCACCGGTCTGCACGCCACCGCCGCCCATCTGGACGAGGACGAGTTTCTGGACGTGGTGCGGATCCCTCTGCGCACCTTGGTGGAGCAGATCATGGACGGCTCCATCCCGGACGCCAAGACCCAGCTGGCGGTGCTCAAGGCGATCCGCTTATTATAATATGCTGTAACCGGTTGTTTCGGAACTGTCGAAGCCCCCTGCGGTGTTACCGCAGGGGGCTTCGCTGTTTAATCCTCTACTTTGATTTTCATGACCACCTTACGGCAGTGGGCAGGAGCGCCCTCATACAGGCCGGGACGGTGAATGTCGTTGGGGAAGAAGATCATAAAGCTGCCGGCGTACAGCTCTAGGTTCTGGGTGTCGCAGGTGTAGAACCAAGCATCCTTCTCGGGCTTTGCCTCGATCTCGGTCTTTTCCCCTTCGATGGGAGCGATACCGATGATCTCGGTGCCGTCGATCATGGCCTGGATATCAATGTACTTGCGGTGGGCCTCCGCTTTGGCTTCCTCCCCCTTGGGGGTGTAATCCTGCACCAGATAGAAGATGTTGTCGCCATCCAGCTCGTAACGGCCGAATTCCACCTGCCGCCAGTCGGTCTCTGCCAGGAACTGCAGTGCCCGGTACAGCCGGGTGGGAGCTTCGTAATTCTTGTAGTTCTTAATCATATCGTAGATCATGGGTACACACTCCTTATGTTTGTTTTCTACCTATACCATACCACCAAAAAAGGCGGCGGTCAAGGCTTTTTTACCCTCGCAGGCTGTGGCGGAACTGCCCCGGCGGCACCCCCATATGCTGGCGAAAGACGGCGTAAAAGCTCTTGATATCCTGGTATCCGCACAGGGCGGCCACCTCACCGACCGATCGGTCGGTGTTGGCCAGCAAGCGGCAGGCGTTCTCCATACGCACCTGCTGGAGAAAGGCGGTGTAGGTGGTGCCGGTCTCCTCACGGAACCGATTGCTCAGATAAGAAACGGAAAAGTGCAGCTCCTCTGCCAAAGCGGATAAGGTGGGGGCGTTAGCGCAGTCCTTTTCCAGCCGCAGAGCGATGCGCCGGCTGAGCTTGCCGGCCGGCAGAGGGTTGGGGGCGGTGCAGATGCGCCGCATGGTCAGCAGCAGGATCTTGATGAGATCGCACCGGGCCAGCTCCAGATAGCCTTGCTGCTGGGCGTCTGTCTCCTCGATCATCTCCTGCAGCAGTTGCCGGACGGTGCCGTCCTCGTCGTGAAATACCCGGTTGGTAGGGGCGGCAGGCAGGTTGTCGGGAGACATCCGGATGAGGTAGTTGTTGAGCAGGGTGCGCATGGAGTTACACCCGGTCAGCGACCGGTCGATGAACTGGGGCAGGAACAGGCAGTTGATCAGCTCAAAGCTGTCCCCCTGCATGCACCGGTATCGATGGGCGACTCCGTAATCCACGATGAAGTAGTCGCCGGCCTGCAGTATGGAACGGTTGTCACCAAAGGTGTGCTCCACCTTCCCATCCACCACATAGGCCAGCTCCAGAAACTCGTGGGAATGTAGGGCGGTGTCATCCTGCTCCACGGCGTATACCTGAATGCTTTCATTGGCCAGAATGTGGTCCGGCAGGTTCCGGGGCTGGTTTTTAACCTTGCCCGGCACCGTTTGCCCACAGTAGTAGACGGACATCAAGATCCCCCCTTATTCTAAGCAAAGTATACCATTATTTTATAAAAAAGCAATAAAAAACACCGAAAAACCCGGTTTTTCGGTGTTTTTTTTAATCAATGCCAATCCACCAGGCGGTCAAAGGCCTCCCAGGCTTACTGCTTGTAGTACCGGTGCCCGCCGGCACCGGTAGCCAGAGCGCAGTTGTCCGGTACGCCGGCACCGGCATAGACTTTTTTAACCGTTTCGTAGGTTTCCCGGACGCCGTGGTCGGGGAAGATGGGGTCCTTGGCGCCATGGACGATGATCAGCGGCCGGGGAGCAATGCAGGCGGCCAGATCACCCATGTCCACGTACTCGGCAATGTGGGGGATGAAGTTGCATACGCAGTGATGCATGGCCCCGATGGAATCCTTGTAGGTGCATACGGCGCAAGAGGGCATCGACACGGTGATACGCTCGTCCAGGCAGGAGGCGTAGAAGGTGGCGGTGCCGCCGCCGGAGTTGCCGGTCAGCAGAATACGGTCAGGGTCGATCTGGGGATAGGTCAGCGCCAGATCGATGGCCCGGGAGATGTCGAAGCACCTCTCTCCGATGAGGGTGCGGCCGATCAGCAGGGCGTTCATGGCGGTGACGTGACACCGGGGATAGCCGCCGTCGTTGGGGTTGTCCACCATATCGGTGCGGCGTTCCCCCATGCCTCTCTGTTCCAGACACAGGGCGGCGTAGCCCCGTTCCAGCGCCTGCAGGGCGTTGTCCCGGTCACCCTCCCGATTCTCGTTGACGGTGCCGTCCAGGTTACGTCCCATGGATACGTGCATACCGGTGCCGTGTCCCTGCACGACGACGACCAGCGGATATTTTTCCTTGTTAAGCTTGGGGATGCACAGCATACACACCGCCTGCACGTCTTTTTCCACGTTAAAGACGATGCGTCGCTCGGTGTAGGTGTCGTGCTCGGTGACCGCCTCCACCACCGGGTCCAGGGGCACCGGCTGGGGACGGTATCCTAACAGCTCGATAAGCTTCTCTCTGATGGCCGTCTGCTGGGTGGCAAAGTCCTTGGTTTCGTCAAAGGCCAGCTGCGGCTTTTGGCGCAATAGCGCCAGATGGGTTCCGTCGGGTGAATACATGGTCATCCTCTCCTCTCATGGGAGCATCATAGCACACCTTATGGCAAAAAGCAAGGGCATCGACCCCAAAGCCGGTGCCCTTTTTCTTTTTTTAATGACGGCAGTTGCTGGGGCGGCGCAGCAGGACGATGAGCAGGATAACGGCGCCGATGAGCAACGCCAGGCCGCCGGCGGCCGCCGCACAGATGAGGATGACGGTGCGGTGGGTGGTGATAAACGTCACAAACCCATTGGCCGGCTCCTCCTGAGGCGCTTTATCGGTATCCGGCTGGGTGGGGGCTGTTTCGGTGGGCAGACCCCGGTACTGCTGCAGGGAGCCGTCCGCCTTGTCGTACACGTACAGGCCGGTATGCCCGGTGGGGCCAACGGCATATACCAGCATCAGATCTGCCAGCGCCGTGTCCTCATAGATAAACGCCTTAACCGGGATATCCCCGATGGTGCCATCCGCCACAGCGGTGCCGGTGGGCGGTGTCATGCCTTCCGGGATATCCAGCAGCGCGTAGCTGCCGGGGGTCACGGTCAGGGGCACGAAGGGGGTAAACTGCCCATCCTCGCTGTAGATATACAGATGAGCGTCCTTGGCGGATGCCCCTATCAGATACAGCAGGGTCAGCCCGGTATCCTTATTGACCGCTGCCGGCACCATGGTACCGTTCATATCCAACGGCTCCCAGGCGTAGCCGGTGGGCAGGGTGATAGCCGGCTGGCTGTCTGCCACGGTCATATTCTTGCCGTCCACCGTGACCTTCAGCGGATCCTCTACCGGCGGCCGGGTGGTCGTGGTGGTACCGCCTCCCCCGGAGGTGGTGGAATCGGTGCTCTGATCGGGGGAACGGGTGATGGTGATGGTATAGGTCTTGGTGGTACCGTTGGGGGCGGTGACGGTGACCGTTCGGGTGTTTTTGCCCACCTTCATGGTGCTGGAGCCATTGACCGCTACCTGCGCGTTCTGGTCCTTGGAATCGGTGGTCAACAGCAGGGAGGTGACGGTGTAGGGTACCGTGATGGTGTAGCTGGTCACGTTGGGAGAGAAGGCCGGCACCAGCGTGCCTGCCGAGGGGCGCAGATACGCCAGGTCAGCGTTGCCTGACTTGGTGGGGTTGACGCAGGAGACAGCCACCTGCCGAGAGGGGGAACCGAGGGAGGCATAGGTGTTGTCGTCCACAAACTCGGTGGTGGTTACGGCAAAGTTGCCGGCCCCCACCGCTTTGGCTTTAAAGGTAACACGGTATTCCACCACAGAGGGCGCGGTGCCGCCGGGGGCGTACCAGGAAAGCCGCAGGTTGCCGGCGCCGCCGGAGGCTTCAATGCCGGAACAACCGGTGTACTCAAAGGCGGCCGCATTGTAGGTGATGGTGGATTGTACACCGGCAATGGGGGAACCGCCGCCGTTATATTTGACCGTCAGGGTCACGGTGGCACCCACCGTGACGGAAGAGGCGTTGGCGGAGGCGGTCATGCTCCCGGCGGCCAGCACCGGCAGACTGCCGAGCAGCGTGGCCAGCAGCAGGATGGCGCACAAGGTGCTAAGAAGCTTTTTCATGGTATGACCTCCTTACTTTTGGGGGACCTTGGTGATGCCTAAGATATGCTTTTGCATCATACGCAGGTCCACGGTCGAGGGAGTGCCGTCGTGGTTAACGTCGGCGGCGGTCAGAGCAAAGCTCTTGAGTGGGACGGTGCTAAGGATATGCTTTTGCGTGGCTCGCAGATCGATGGTGGATATAACACCGTCCCCGTTAGCATCTCCATAGATCACCACCGGGTAGCTTTGGTGCAGGGTGGTGCCGCTGTACAGCCGCAGGATATCGCCGGTGCCCACGATGCCGGAGGTCTTGGCTTGTCCGGCGGCGGTGTACACCGCCCCGGTGCCGTCCTTGACCGCCAGCGCCTTGATAAACTCGCTTACCGAGGTGCCCGGCTCCACGCCGGTGACCGTCTCCTTGATGGTGTATGCCTTGCCGGTGACGGTGGGCACTACGGGAGGTGTCACCGGGGTGCCTCCCTGCCGGATGATGGTCAGGGTATAGGTGCGCACCACCCCGGTGGAAGCGGTGACCTTAATGGGGATGGTGTTGATGCCCGGCTGTAGGGTCACCGTACCGGCACCGGTGACGGTGGCGGTGTCGTGGCTGGGGGTGGCGGTGATCTTAACGCTGGCCACCGTGCCGGCTACTTCGGCGGTATACTCGGTGGTGTAGCGGTTAAAGGTCTCGCTGAGCTTGACCCCCTCCACCGTGAGGGCGTTGAGGGTGTTGTGGTTGTTACCCACCTTGGTGGGGATGGTCTGCACCGTCTTGGGCATGTCCTTGAACACCGGGATGATAAAGCACAGGGCGGTCTTGAGCTCCTCCGCTGAGGCACCGTTGCGACGGATCTTACCCTCTGAGGCGGCGCCGGAGACGTTGCTCATATATTGATGCCCGTACAGTCCGCTGGCGGTGTTGGTGAAGTTAAACTTCTGATAGTAGACGGTGTTTTGCCCCAGCTTAATGTAGCTTTTGGCAATGATCACCGCCGAAGCGTTGAGACATTTGGCCGGGGTATCCCAGCCCTCGTTCTTGGCGTAGATGGCACCGTTGGTGACGGCGGAACGGCCGCTATGGGCATAGGCACCGATGTGGAAGAAGTTATAGTAGCCGGTGTATCCTGCTACCGTCCCGGTGCCCAGACCGTTGTTGTGGGAGCCCTCCTGGGTCATCTTGGCGGCCAGATAATAGGCGCTCACGTCCGCCGATTTGGCCGCCGCCAGCACATCGGCGGCATGCTTGTCCAGCGCCGTGGGCAGGATGGCCTGCACGCCCTCCACCGTGTGGGCGCTGTTGTAGGTGAGCTGCTCAAACATAAACACGTAGGTGCTGTCCAGCCAGTTACGGGGATCGATAAAATAATCCACTACCCGGCGATGGGCAGTTACATATCCGCCGGAGTCAAAGGAAACATACGTGTTGGTGCTCCAGTCGTAGGCACCGTATTCCACCGATTTCCACGCATCGGGGGACTGTAGGGTGTTCTTGCCTACCGCCGCCTGCTTGTCCAGGGCGGTGGCGTAGTTCATGCTCAGGTGCTGTGCCTTAAAGACCCAGTTGGGATACTGGGCGTGGATCTGCCGGAGCTTGACCTTGTAGTCCTCCGGGAACCCTTGCTGGGTCAGGTATTCCTCAAATTCTTCCTCGGTATCATAGGAGGCGTTGACCTCCACATAATCGGAGTGCACGTAGCCGGACAGGGAGTCCTTGGTGATCTTGTACCAGGTGGCGCCGCCGCTGTCCTTGGCGGTATCGTGGATGGTGACCACATCGCCGTTGTAGAGATACCCTACCACGGCGTAGGAGGTACCGGCGCTTGCACGCACCCGCAGCACGTCGCTGACCCGGACGGTGCCGGTCTTGACGGTAGCGGCGGTGGACAGCCCTGCCATCCACAGACAGCATAGCAACAGACATACGCTCATCAGCACGGCTGACAGACGGCGACCGATCCGCATGGTACGTACACTCCTTTCCTTTTTACATCAAAGCCTGCAAGGCTTCCCTTTCCCGGGCGGTCTCCTCCCGGCATAAGTAGTCGTATCGAAACAGCACAAATCCTGCCACCCCCTCCTGCTGTCGCAGGGCGATGACCTGACGTGCCAGGATATCGTGGGAGGCGGCCCACTCTCCGGCGCCGGCCCCGGCATAGGGGTCGTTGGCCAGCCCTGCCTTGTACAGCGCCAGTCCGACGTAAAGGGTGACCTCCCGGTGACGGGGCAGGGCACCCCATTGCGCCAGCAAGGCATCAAAGGGGGCGGTGCTATGATCAAATCCGGTGTACAGCTGGGGACACAGATAATCCACGTACCCGGGGGTGCGCAGCCAGGTGTCCACGTCGGCATACACGGCACGGCATTGGGCCGCCGTTCCCGGCGGACTGATGCCGAAGACCCGTCCCTCCCGACGGCACAGCCCCCACACGGCACTGACCAGACCATTGACCTGCTGGGTGCGCCAGACGGCCACGTCGCTCCCTTCGGGGACGGTCTCAAAGGGCTGGGGAGTGGCCCCCAACCCGGAGGGATAAAAATAATCGTCAAAGTGAATGCCATCCACCGGATACCGTTCCAGCAGCTCGCGCACCCCGGCCAGCACCAGTTGCCGGGCGTGCTCACTGCTCGGGTCATGGTACCACACCGCCTCGTGCACAAACGCCCCGGTAGTATCTGCCGGCGGCGCATTTCCCAGCCGGTAGGGATTGACCCAGGCGTGCAAAGCGATCTCCCGGCGATGGGCGGCCTCAATGGCGTAAGCCAGTGGGTCAAGCGCCACACCGACCAGCGCATCGGCGGCCGGGTACACCGCTGACGGGTAGTAAGCATCCCCGTGGGCACGGGCATGGTAGAATACCGTGTTGATCCCTTGCGCCACGCAGGTATCCATCACCCGGTCCAGTCGATCCCGGACGGTGGCGGCATCCCCCTGCAGGATGGCGTCCAGCTCGAGGTAAGACAGCCATACCCCTCGCATTTCGGTGACCACCGCCGGGGTGGGCAACGGGGTGGGCGCCGGTGTCTCCGGGGCACAGCCTGCCAAAAGAAAAAGGGATAGCAGCAAGGACAACCGTCGTTTTTTCACGGAACACACCTCTATTCTACATAATTTATCATAAAAGGTCAAGACACAACAATATTTTCCACCTGTCCACCTTGTCTTTTGCCGGCTTATCTGGTACAATGGCCGCAAAGGAGGGGTGCTTATGGAACCCTTGTGGTGGTGGCTGGCGGTGGCCAGCCTGGTGGCGGTCACCGTTACCGTTTGGGATAAAGCCTGTGCCCGACACCGGCGCCGCCGGATACCCGAAGCGACCCTGTTTACCGTGGCCGTTCTGGGGGGTGCGGCGGCGATGCTGCTGACTATGTGGAGCATCCGCCACAAGACCCGTCACCGCCGGTTTATGTGGGGCCTCCCCTTCATCCTGCTGCTGCAGGGTCTCGCCGTGGCTTCTTTTTTGAAAATGCCCCTACTTCTCGCTTGACAGAGCAGGGTGAACGTGCTATACTTTCTTGTGAAATAAAGGGACTTTATGTAGTGAATCGTTTTCACCGACAAGAGGGTGTAGAGATGGATCCGGCACAACAATGGAAGAGAATACGCAGTGTGTGTGCTACCGATGGCGCACAGGGCAAAAAGGTGTACGGCGTGCAGGTGGTCTGTGGGGAGATCGTCTGGCGGTTTGAGGATGTGGACGCTTCCGCCCGTCGGGTGGAACGGCTGGTGGCGTTGCTCAACGAGGAACAGCCCGAGCCGTGTCATTGGGAAGCGATCGTGGAGGATTATATCGAAGGCGGCGCGTAAAAATGTCTTGCGTTTCGACTATATATATGGTATAATGCGCGTGTGTTATACCGTCTATTGTGTATTTGAGGCGAAAGAGGTGCCGATATGAAATGTCCTTTTTGCGGTTTTGCTGAGAGTAAAGTGATCGATTCCCGTCCGGCAGAGGAGGGCAGTCGCATCCGTCGTCGCCGCGAGTGTCTGGAGTGTCAGAAGCGATTCACCACCTACGAGATCATCGAGAGTCTCCCCATCGTGGTGGTCAAGAAGGATCGTTCCCGGGAGCCGTTTGACCGGCAGAAGCTGCTCAACGGGCTTTTGCGTGCCTGCGAAAAGCGCCCGGTGTCACTGGAACGGCTGGAACGGGCGGTAGACGACATCGAGACCCAGATCCAGAACTCGCTGGAACGGGAGGTGCCCACCACCAAGATTGGCGAGTATGTGATGGAGCAGCTGATGGATATCGACGATGTGGCGTACATCCGCTTTGCCTCGGTGTACCGGCAGTTTAAGGACATTCAGTCCTTCCACGAGGCCATCCGCAAGCTGATGGACGAAGAGGACAAGAAGTAAAAAGTCAAGGCGGGAGAGGGGAACTCTCCCGCTTTTCTGTGAGGATAAGATATGGCAAGATTAGCGGTTCACGGGCTGGACAAATACATTGGTGAGCGAGCGTTATTCACCGACCTGTCCTTCGAGATCGGAGAGAGGGATCGCATCGGTCTCGTGGGGGACAACGGATGCGGCAAGACCACACTCCTGCGCATTTTGATGGGTGAGGAACGTCCCGATGGAGGCGAGGCGGTGCGGTTTCGTGACACCCGTATCGGGTACATGGAGCAGCATACCTGCCGGGAAGCACAGCGCACCCTGTGGGACGAGGTGGAAAGCGTGTTTGCTCCGCTGATGGCGCTGGAGCTGGAGCTGGGTCAGGTCAATGCGGCTCTGGCGGCCGGAGAACCGACCCCTGCGCTGTTGGAACGCCAGCACACGCTGCGAGAACGGTTCGAAGCGGCCGGCGGCTTGTACTACAAGAGCCGGGTACGTGCCACCTTGCTGGGTCTGGGGTTCCCCGAGAGCGCCTTTACCACCCCGGTGGGGGTGCTGTCCGGCGGTCAGCGCAGTAAGGCGGCCATGGGACGTCTGCTGTTGGCGGATACCAACCTGCTGTTGTTGGACGAGCCGACCAACCATCTGGATATCCCGTCGGTGGAATGGTTGGAGGAATATCTGCAGAGCTACACCGGCGCGGTGGTGGTCATCTCCCATGACCGCTATTTTCTGGACAAGGTGACCAACCGGACGATGGAGTTGAAGAACGGCCGGCTGTATGTGACCAACGGCAATTACTCGGTGCATAAAGAAAAGCGGGATAAGGACAAGGAGATCGAACGGCGGCATTACGACACCGCCATACAGGAGATCCACCGCATTGAGGAGAACATCACCCTGCTCAAGCAATGGAACCGGGAAAAGAGCATCCGGGCGGCGGAAAGCCGGGAAAAACGGGTGGAACGTCTCCGGGAGGATCTGGTGGCGCCGGAGGAGGAGAACAAGACCATCCGGTTCCGGTTTGAGGCTAACGAGGTGGGCGGTAATGAGGTACTGACCGCCGAAGATCTGCAGAAGGGCTTTGGCGGCGATCCCTTGTTCAGCGGCGTCTCCTTGGCGTTACAGCGAGGGGATCGTGCTTTTTTACTTGGTCCAAACGGGTGCGGAAAGACCACACTTCTGCGTATTCTGTGTGACCGGTTATCACCGGACAAGGGCTACGTACGGTTAGGAGCCAAGGTAACGGTGGGCTACTACGATCAGGTGCAGCAGGGGGTGGACAGCCACAAGACTGCCCTGCAGGAGCTGTGGGACGCCTACCCCACCAAGACCGAGACCGAGCTGCGCAGTGCCATGGCGGCTTTTCTGTTCCGGGGAGACGAGGTGCACAAGCCTGTCGGGGTGATGAGTGGCGGCGAGCGAGCCAGACTGCTGCTACTCAAGCTCATGCTGGCTGGGGATAACCTGCTGCTGCTGGACGAACCGACCAACCATCTGGACATTGCCTCCCGGGAAGCGCTGGAGGAGGCGCTGGAGTCCTATGACGGCACCATTCTGGCGGTGTCCCACGACCGGTATTTTATTAACCGCATGGCCACCCGGGTACTGGAACTGCGCCGGGGTGGGATGGTGCCCGGCGGCAATGACTACGATGCGTACGTGGCCGCCCGGCAAGCCCACGAGGAGCAGCTGGCGGCGGCCCAGCCGGCCACCAAGCCGGTGCGTGAAAACGACTACAAGCAGCGCAAGGAACGGGAAAGCGCCCGGCGCCGCTTGCAAACGGCGGTGCGCCGTGCCGAGGAGGAGGTCGCCCGGCTGGAAGGGGTCATCGCCATGCTGGAGGAACAGCTGGCCGACCCTGCCGTGGCGACGGACTACGACCGGCTCGCCTCCCTGACCGCCGACCTGGAACAGCACAACACCGCGCTGGAAACCGCCATGACCGTCTGGGAAGAGACCCAACAGCAGTGGGAAGATATGACAGGAGAATAAAAATAGCCGGGCACCTCATTGACGAGGTGCCCGGCTTTTTTTTGCTTACAGAGACTGACCGCAATGGGGACAGAAACCGGCTTGCTCCTGCACCGGCTGTCCGCAGTTGGGGCAGAAGCGAGAGGCTGCCGGTGCTTCCTGCGCCACCGGCGTGGGATCGGTCACCGGGGTGGGCAGGGCGGCGGCCCGCTTTTTATTGATGACACCGGCGATGACAAAGCCGATGATGAGCAGAACACCCAGCACGGCCAATACGATGCCGGTGGTGGTCAGGCTACCGGTGAGAGTTTCCACCGCCGATCGGGCGATCTCCTCCTGGGTACCGGCAGACAGCTTGAGGTTGGCTATGTTCAGCAGAGCGCCCAGGACGATCGCCGGCAGGGAGGCGACGATGGCGAGGATGCCCAGCCACAGCATGCCGCGCAGACGGTGCAGCAAGCAGACGAAGAAAGCCGCCGCCAGCAGGACGGTGATGACCACACACCAGACGAGTACGGTGGGATCCAGCAGATAGGACAGCCATTCGGCTTCCGAGTGGGAGATCTCCATGCCAACCAGATCCTCCACGGTGAGCAGAGAGGGCGGCATATCCAGAGCATATTGCCGAACCCCGTTCATGATCTCGTCCTTCAGCTCGGCTTCGCTGAGGTCCCGTACCTCCGGCAGATGCGCCCGGCATACGTCGACCAGATCCTCCAGATGCTCCTGCGCCAGATCGACGATCGCACGACCGTTGATGTAACCGGCAGGCTCTCCTTCCCGTAAGGTGATGATCATATCCTCGGTCACCAGCTCGATAAGATCATCCGCAAAGTCGGTTTCCATCATATCGTCCACCATACCGGCCGGCAAGGATTCCCCGTCGGCAATCTGGTCGGTGACCTGTTCCACGATCTTGTCGTAATCCATGTCCCTGATCACGTCGGAGAAGAACTCCGGGGTCAGCAGGGAGGTGGTGGAGGAAAGCAAGGGGATGGCGATCATAAACACCAGCAAAGGCAAGGCCAGTATGACAGCGCCGACGATTCCGGCGACGCGAAGCTTTCGGTTTTTTACATTCATAACAGATACCTCCTTTAGTGATTTTCATTGTACCATACCAGCGGCCACAATGCAAGAAAAAACCCTAAAAACGGTTGACAAACCTGATGGGGAGTGCTATATTGATAAAAACGAGAAACCGATGACCGGGAGTGAGTACCCACGGGGCGCTGTGCCCAGAGAACGGCAGGTTGGTGCGATGCCGTAGCAGTACCGTAGGGGAATGGACCCGGGAGGGCAAACCAAACGCCAGAGGGTCAGTAGGAGCGACGGCATCTCCCTCCGTTACAGGGGAGCGCATATGACGGTATGCGATAAGAGCGTCGGCATCGCCGGCGAAGATGGGTGGCACCGCAGGTGGCCTTTTGGCACTTGTCCCAGCAGTAGGGACGGGTGTTTTATTTTTTGCCGGAAAGGGGCGAACACAGATGGGCCTTCCCCGATGGCGGCACATTTCTTGTGTCCGCAATCACGTTATATAAAGACGAAGAAGATGACAGGAGGAACCTATTATGAACATGAACGGCATTGATTTTGATACGTACTTTAAGCATTATCCGGACGAAAACGGCTATTTTGGCCGTTACGGCGGCGTCTATGTCAGCGATGAGCTTAAGACGGCCATGCGTGAGATCAGCGATGCGTATTTTACCATCGCCCAGTCCCGGCAGTTTATTGCCGAACTGCGCCGCATCCGCAAGGAGTTCCAGGGACGGCCTACCCCGGTGTCCCACCTGGAACGATTGAGCAACAAGCTGGGCAACGTCCAGCTTTACGTTAAGCGGGAGGATCTCAATCACACCGGTGCCCACAAGCTCAACCACTGTATGGGTGAGGTGCTGTTGGCCAAGTATATGGGCAAAAAGAAGGTTATTGCAGAGACCGGCGCCGGCCAGCACGGCGTGGCAATGGCCACCGCCGCCGCCTATTTCGGCATGGAATGTGACATTTACATGGGCACCGAGGATATCAAGAAGCAGGCTCCCAACGTGGCCCGTATGAAGATCCTGGGCGCCAACGTGGTGGAGGTCACCGAAGGGCAGGCCACCCTCAAGGAGGCGGTGGACGCTGCGTTTGCGGCTTACGCCCGTGATTATAAGGACTGCATCTATTGCATCGGCTCGGTGGTCGGCCCCCATCCCTTCCCCATGATGGTGCGTGACTTCCAGCACGTGGTGGGCGAGGAAGCCCGGGAGCAGTTTGTAGAGATGACCGGCCATCTGCCGGATGCCATCGTGGCGTGCGTGGGTGGCGGCTCTAACTCCGCCGGCTTCTTCGCCGGCTTCCTCAACGACCCGGTGGACATCTACGGCATCGAGCCTCTGGGACGGGGCACCAATCTGGGCGACCACGCCGCCAGTCTGCAGTACGGCACCGAGGGCGTGATGCACGGCTTTAACAGCATCATGCTCAAGGATGAGAACGGCGATCCTGCCCCGGTATACTCGGTGGCCAGCGGTCTGGATTATCCCTCCTCTGGCCCGGAGCACGCATTCCTACGGGATATCGGTCGTGTTAAGTACGACGTGGTGGGCGATGAGGACACCATCGATGCCTTCTTCACTCTGTCCCGGCAGGAGGGTATCATCCCGGCCATTGAGAGCGCTCATGCGGTGGCCTACGGTATAAAGCTGGCGCAGCGTATGGGCAAAGGCTCGGTGCTCATCAACCTGTCCGGCCGTGGCGATAAGGACATGGATTACATTATCCAAAAATACGGCATCCGCTAATCAGAACCCAAAAGACACGGCGCCAACGGCGTCGTGTCTTTTTTGTATCAACCTTTTTACGATGAGATTAAACTATCTTCTTTTTCGGTTAATTTTTTTGCGGTTTTTACTCTAATTTTAGACACCTTTTTGGATAAAAGGCATTTACTTTTTTTATTATTTTTTGTATACTGAAAATACCGTGGGGTATGTGGACATAGAGGCTCCCCAGGCAAATTCGATAACATAGAGAGGATTGTTTGTGTATGAAAAAATTCCCCGTTGCGTTGCAGCTCTATTCCGTTCGTGATGCCATGGCTGAGGACTTTGAGGGTACCCTTGCCAAGGTAGCTGAGATGGGCTATCAGGGTGTGGAGTTTGCCGGTCTGTTTGACAAGAGCGCCGAGGAGATTCGCGGTCTGTGCGACAAGTACGGCCTGACCCCCATTTCTGCTCACGTTCCCTACAGCGGTATGTTGGCGGACGAGAACCTCATCGCCACCTACGCCGCCATCGGCTGTAAGTTCATCGCCATCCCTTGGTATGATTGGAAGTTTGCTCCCGACGGCGAGAGCTTCGAGCAGTTCATCGCCAACGTGGTTAAGCTGGGCGAGGAGTGCAAGAAGAACGGCATCACCCTGCTGTACCACAACCACGACTTTGAGTTTGAGAAGATGGACGGCGAGTACCGTCTGGATCGCTTGTACAGTGCGGTGCCGGCTGATCTGCTGCAGACCCAGCTGGATATGTGCTGGGTCAACGTAGGCGGCGAAAACCCTGCCGAGTACCTGCGCAAGTACACCGGCCGTGCTCCCGTGGTGCACCTGAAGGATTTTGCCGGTCAGAAGTCCGACAAGATGTACGCCCTTATCGGCGTGGACGATGGCGACCAGAAGGCAGCCGAGCCGCAGGCCTTTGAGTTCCGTCCGGTGGGCTATGGTCTGCAGAAGTTCCCCGAGATCCTGGAGGCCGCTACCGATGCCGGCGCCCAGTGGGTGGTCGTGGAGCAGGATATGCCGTCCATGGGCAAGACGCCCCTGGAGTGTGCGGCCACTTCCCGTGAGTACCTGAAGACCTTGGGTCTGTAATATTAGTCAACTATATTAAACGGAGGAATATGTTATGGCAAACGAAACCAAAAAGTTCCGTGTGGGCATTATCGGCTGCGGCTGGATTGCCGGTGCCCACCTGAACAGCTTGCTCAAGCAGCCCGACGTAGAGGTCGTGGCCGGTTGTGACCTGGTACCGGGCAAAGCCGCCAAGTTTTTCGCCGATCACGGCGTCGAAGGCGTCAAGACCGACTACAAGGATCATCTGGAGATGCTGGCCGATAAGAGCCTGGAGCTGGATGCGGTCAACATCTGCACCTACAACCGTCAGCACGCCAACTGCGCCATTGATGCCCTCAATGCCGGCCTGCACGTGATGCTGGAGAAGCCCATGTGCGTGACCACCGAGGAAGCCATTGAGATCATGCGCGCGGAGAAGAAGAGTGGCAAGGTGCTGTCCATCGGCTTCCAGCCCCGCATGGATCCCAACATGAAGAAGATTAAGCAGATCGTGGATTCCGGCGTGCTGGGTCGGATCTACTATATTCAGACCGGTGGCGGCCGCCGTCGCGGCATTCCCACCCCCTTTGGTACCACCTTCATCGAGAACAAGACCGCCGGCTTGGGTGCCTTGGGCGATATCGGCTGCTATTCTCTGGATCTGGTGCTCAACGCCATCGGTTATCCGAAGCCGCTGACCGTTTCCGGTTACAAGTCTGCCTATTTCGGCACCCGTCCCGACTACTATCCTACCCATCCCGAGTATGCCGACCTGTTTGAGGTGGACGACTTTGCCGCCGCTTTTGTACGTCTGGAAGGTGACATCATTCTGGACTTCCGTATCGCTTGGGCTATGAATATGGATACCCCCGGTGACACCATCATCATGGGTACCAACGCCTCCCTGCGCGTGCCCTCCACCGAGTGCTGGAACGGCACTCTGGATCAGCCCCTCAAGATTTACCATGAGATAGCCGGCTCCATGGTGGAGACCGTCATTCCCAAGATCAAGACCGATTTCGATCTGTTCGACAAAAAGATTCGCACCTTTGTGGATGCTTGCAAGAACGGCACCGAAGCCCCCGTGCCCTCCAGCCAGATTCTGTACAACCAGGCTATTCTGGACGGCATCTGCAAGTCCGCGGAGCTGGGTCGCGAGATCAAGATCGAGATCCCCGAAATCTGATGAGAACATAACGTAAGGAGGACATTTCTATGGCTAACAAGGATAGCTTGGATGCTTTCAAAGAGAATCATGACGCAGGTGTTGCTGTAGATACCAGCCGCAAGGTGCGCGTCGGTATTATCGGTTGCGGTGGTATTGCCAACGCCCATATAGGCGCCTATCTCAAGCAGCCCGACGTGGAGATCGTGGCCGGTTGCGATATCGTCCCCGGTCGCGCGGCGGCGTTTATGAAGAAATATGGCATCGAGGATGCCAAGACCGATTATAAGGATCACACCGAGATGCTGGCGGATAAGTCCCTCAAGCTGGACGCGGTCAGCGTATGCACCTACAACTGCCAGCACGAGCCCTGTACCGTGGCGGCCCTCAACGCCGGCCTGCACGTGCTGCTGGAGAAGCCCATGTGCGTCACCACCGAGGAGGCTCTGTCCATCATCGAAGCGGAGAAGAAGAGTGGCAAGGTGCTCTCTATCGGCTTCCAGCCCCGTTTCGATCCCAATATGAAGAAGGTCAAGGAGATCTGCGAATCCGGTATTCTGGGTAAGATCTATTACATCCAGACCGGCGGTGGCCGTCGCCACGGCATCCCCGCCGACGGCCCCGGGTATTCCCATACCACTTTTATCGAGAAGGATACCGGCGGCTTGGGCGCCCTGGGCGACATCGGCTGCTATTCTCTGGATATGGTGCTCAATGCCATCGGCTACCCGAAGCCGCTGACCGTGACCGGCTATAAGTCCGCTTTCTTCGGTACCGACCCCGGCTACTACCGCTTCCATCCCGAGCATGCGGAGAAGTTTGGTGTGGATGACTTCGCTGCCGGCTTCATCCGCCTGGAGGGCGACATCATTCTGGACTTCCGTATTGCCTGGGCCATGCACCTGGACACTCCCGGTGACACCATCATCATGGGCACCGAGGGCGGTCTGCGCATCCCCTCCACCGACTGCTGGAACGGCTCCATCGGTGGCCCCATGACCATCTACTCCAACGTGGGCACCTCCGAGGTGCAGACGGTCATCCCCATGATCCACGCCGATCAGGATAAGTGGTATCTTAAGATCCGTTCCTTCCTGGACGCTTGCAAGAACGGCACGCCTACCCCCGTGCCCTCCAGCCAGATCCTGTACAACCAGGCCATTCTGGACGGCATCTGCAAGTCTGCGGAGCTGGGCGAAGAGATTGAGATCAAATTGCCCTAAATATATACCTATATAACAAGAGCGTGTCGGATGGCTTATCGTCCGACACGCTCTTGTCGTTTCTCCCACCAAACGACGCCTTTCGTGGATAGTTTTTAGGCATTTTGCAAAAGCTTCAAAAAACTTATAAAAATCGCAAAAAAGTGTTGACAAAAAGGGGTATGGGGTGGTATGATAGCAAAGCTGTCCCACGGAAGTGGGGGGCGCGAGGCGGACAACGCCTCGGTGGACCTTGAAAATTAAACAGTGTATGACAAGAACGAATACACACACAATA
>SVPB01000021.1 GCA_015066065.1 Oscillospiraceae bacterium
AGGAAAAGGAGTCGTTACAGAAGCAGATGGAGCTGTTGGCGGCGGAGAAGAAGGCCAACAACAGCTCCTCTGTGGTAACGCCCATCCCCGGCAAGGTGTGTTACCTGACCTTTGACGACGGGCCTTCCGGGGTGACACCGCAGGTGCTGGACACCCTCAAGAAGTACGGGGTCAAGGCCACCTTCTTTGTGGTGGGGGCCTACTGCACCGGCGCCAACAACGTCAAGCTTCTCAAGCGCATGGCGGCGGAGGGACACGCCATCGCCCTGCATTGCGACAACCACACCTACGCCAAGGTGTACGCCAGCGAAGCGGCTTATTTTGCCGACCTGCGCGCCGTGTCCCAGAAGGTGGAGGCCGCCACCGGCATCAAGAGCCGGGTGGTGCGGTTCCCCGGGGGTACCTCCAACACCGCCAGCCAATATTACACCCAGGGGCTGATGACCACCCTGTCCCGGAAGCTCCCGGAGATGGGCTATGCCTACTTTGACTGGAACGTCAGCTCCGGAGACGCCGCCGGTGGGGTGCAGAGCGCCGCCACCATCGCCAACAACGTCCTGCGCCGGGCCAAGGGGCAGGACAAGATCTGCGTGCTCATGCATGACGGCGGCGGTAAACGCACCACCGCCCAGGCCCTCCCCACCATCATCGAGGGGCTTAAGAAGCAGGGCTACTCCTTTGCCGTGCTGACCCCCCAGGTGGAGGGCTTTAAACAGAAAGCCAACAACTAATGAGACGGCCCTTTTTTGGTGCCGGCGGTGGGACGGGCCGTGTTTTTTTGCCTTGCCGGCCGCCCTCTTTTATGCTACACTCATAGAAACACGATGGGGAGGTTATTTTTTATGCTTTATCCTCTTTTTTTAACCCCGGCGCTCAAGGATTTTATCTGGGGCGGCCGCCGGCTGCCGGCGGAGTACGGCTATGAGACCGCCCTCGATAAGGTAGCCGAGGCGTGGGTGCTCTCCTGCCATCCGCAGGGCAGCTGCGTGGTCCGCAATGGCCCTCTGGCCGGCAAGACCTTGCCCCAGGCGCTGGCAGAGGAGGGGCTGACCGGGGAGTTTCCCCTGCTCATCAAGCTCATTGACGCCCGGGACCGTCTGAGCGTGCAGGTGCACCCGGACGATGCCTACGCCCGTCGGGTGGAGGGGGAGCAGGGCAAGACCGAGATGTGGGTCGTGCTGGACTGCGAGCCGGGCGCCCGGCTGCTGTACGGTCTGACCCGGGAGCTGACCCGGGAGACGTTGGAGAGGCATATCCGGGAGAACACCCTGGACGAGGTGGCCCGGTACGTGCCGGTCAAGCCGGGGGACTGCTTCTTCATCCCGGCCGGTACCCTGCACGCCATCGGCGCCGGCATCCTGCTGGCGGAGGTACAGCAGAATTCCGCTACCACCTACCGGGTCAGCGACTACGGTCGGCTGGGGGCGGACGGCAAGCCCCGGGCGCTCCATGTGGAAAAAGCGCTGGACGTGACCACCCTCACCCCCACCCCCCTGACCACCGACGGGCTGTGGGAGCAAGCCGGGGAGGGCTTTACCTGCCGCCGGCTGGCGGAGTGCGCCTATTTTACCGCCGATCGGGTGGCGGTGACCGGCCGCTGGGCGTGCCCCACGGCAGAGGCCTTCCGCCACCTGCTGTGTCTGGATGGCGCCGGCACCCTGACTGCCGACGGGATCGACTATCCCCTTACGAAGGGTGACAGCGTGTATATGCCGGCCGGGATGGCCTTTTCTGTGGCAGGCACGGCGGATTTGCTGGTGAGTAAAAAATAGAAATTATTACCGGCGACTACTTGCTTTTTCCGCCGGGGTGCGGTATGATACCAACAGACGACACAAAAGGAGTGTATAACATGAAGATCTTGTTCCAAGGCGACAGCATCACCGATGCCGGCCGTGATCACAGCAACCCCCATCATCTGGGCGAGGGCTACCCCAAGTACGCCGCCCAAGGGATGCAGGAGGCCTTCCCCGACGTGGACTTTGAGTTTATCGATCTGGGCATCAGCGGCAACCAGACCAAGGATCTGGTAGCCCGTCTGCAGAGTGATTTTGTGGACGTACAGCCGGATATCGTGTCCATCCTCATCGGCATCAACGACGTGTGGCATCACGCCGCCGAGAAGGACTGGATCCCCAACGAGGTGTTTGAGGAGCGCTACCGCACCGTGCTGGAGGCCATCAAGACCCAGACGAAGGCCAAGATCCTTATGCTGGAGCCGTTCCTCATTCCGGTGGCCGACAAGCAGGTGTTCTGGGAGGATCTGCCGGAGAAGATCAACATCATCCGCAAGCTGGCCCGGGAGTACGCCGACGCCTATCTGGCGCTGGACGGCCGTCTCAACGAGGCCTTTATCGGCACCGCCCCTACCGCGTTTGCCGCTGATGGGGTGCATCCCACCGAGATGGGTGCCCGGTATATTGGCTCTCAGTACGTGGAGGCGGTGTCCCCCCTGGTGCAGGCGGTGAAGGGTTAACGCTATGAACAAACGACATAAGGTGCGGGAACGCACCCCGGTACTGCACCGGGTCTGCAGCATTGCCCTGCTGGTGCAGCTGGCCTACGGGGGGCTGATGACCCTGCTGCTCTACTCTGCCGGCGCCTTGTATGGGGTGCTGGCGGCGGCCCTGCTGCTGCTCAGCTTCGTGTGGTTTGTAGGTCGGGATGGCCGTGGCGCCAGGATCACCGTCCGGGTGACGGTGGGCGTGGTGCTGGTGTTCTGCGCCCTGCCGTTGTTTGAGCTGGTGCTGGCCGGTTTTCTGTACAACTGGCAGCTGGGATATACCTACCCCCTCAATGTGGGGGCGGTGTCCCTCCCGGCCCTGCTGTGGATAGCGCCGGTCATGGGCTATATGGCACGGTGTCCCGGCCGGTATGTGCGCCACAACCGGTATGACCGGGGGGTGGCCTGCGTCGCCCAGCTATGGATCACCGTGGACGTGTTTCTGCTCATGGCGGTGGATAAGAACGCCAACGTGGATGTGAACTGGGCGCTGGTAGGCAGCGCCGCCTATACCGCCATTCTTGCCGGGGTGGTGCTGTTTACCACCGTTACCGTGTGGCTGTGCGCTCTGGTGCGTCCCCGTGAAAAGGCCCCCAAGAAGCTGGAGGCCGCCGAGGAAGCCAAGACCACCCTTGATCTGGAAGAATAATGCAAAAAGGACGAATCCTCCCATGGGATTCGTCCTTTTTGTCCTTGCGTATCGTTTCCTTTTGGTATATACTAAATTAAGCGACCGTTACAGATTCTTTTCGGCGGTGCGCAATAGGGTCAGCAGGGAGTTGGCAAACAACGGGTACTGGGCGGTCAGGTCGTCCGGCAGGATGGCCGGCAGACGCTCCGCCTCCACCCCGGGAGCGCCGTCCACCGCATGACCCCGGGCCAGCGCACCGGCCTTGGCGGCGCTGTTGCCGGCCGACGCCAGAGCCGCCGGCAGATACAGGCAATCCGCCGCTGAGAACATGGCCTTGGGATTGTGGGGGTTGGCCGCATAGATCTCCCGGAACGCCACGTAGGTCATCTGAATGAGGCTGTTGGACACCTCGGTGGTCAGCGCCTTGTTGTTGCACTTCTGCAGCAGATCAAAGAGGATCTGCAGGGAGTTCATGATCAGCTTCTTGTTGAGCACCGGGAGCACGCCGCCCTGCATCCGCTTATCCTGGATGGCCGGGTCGTCGTCCGGGATCTCCTCCACGGCGATCATGGTGCCGCTTTTGTCCGCGGTGCGCCCCAGCAGATAGTCGCAGGACACGCCGTAGTAGTCCGCTACCCGCACCACGAAGTCAAGGCCGCATTCGCGGATGCCTTTTTCGTAATGGGACAGCAGAGCCTGCGAGATCTGCAGGTCGGCGGCGACCTTTTTTTGGCTGATGCCTTTTTCCTTGCGCAGCAAGGTCAAGATCCGGGGGAAGGAGGCATTCACGAGAGCCACATCCTATCTGTCGGTTAATAAACGGGTAAAAAACTCCCCGTTTTTTAGGGGGAGCATTGTCCATTCTAACCGACCGCCGCCGGAAAGTCAAGAAAAAGTTTTACAAATAGTTTATTTTTATATAAATATCACAAGAAGTTTGCCGGATTTTCGGTAAAAAGGAGGAATCTTCTGTGAAGACCTACAAAATCCATCTGCTGCGCCACGGCATGACCGAGGCCAACGCCGACGGGCGGTACATCGGGCGCACCGACCTGCCCTTATCCCCCGACGGGCTGGCGGCACTGCTGGCCCTCAAGGAGCAGTACCGGTACCCCGGGGCGGTGCGGTTTTTCACCAGTCCGCTGACCCGATGCCGGCAGACGCTGGAGGTGCTGTACCCCGGCTGTCAGCCCACCCCGGTGGAGGGGCTGGCGGAGTGCGACTTTGGCGAGTGGGAGGGCAAGAGCCTGCGCCAGCTGAAGTCCGACGAGCGATTCCTCCGCTGGATGGAGGGCGGCAGCCGGGAGATCCCCGGCGGCGAGGGCACCGAGGAATTCCGCCAACGGGTGTGCGCCGCCTTTGAGGCGGTGGTGGACACCCTGCTGCACAGCGGCGATACCGAGGCGGTCATCTGCACCCACGGCGGCGTCATCACCCTGCTTATGCAGCTCTATTCCCTGCCCCGGCTGGAGCCCAAGGACTGCCTGGCCGCCCCCGGTCAGGGCTTTACCCTGCGCATCACCCCCTCCATCTGGATGAACGAGCCGCTGGCCGAGGCGCTGTGTATCATCCCGTGGAAGGAGCAGGAGGAATAAAATTTTTTGGTAAAATTGCTATTTTTTTCACATACCCCTTTTCTTTTGGGAAAAGATAGGGTATAATAAGACGACAAAACATCAGGAGGTATCGTTATGCCACTCGTCAACACCAAGGAAATGTTCAAGAAAGCCTATGAAGGCGGCTATGCCATCGGCGCCTTCAACGTCAACAATATGGAGATCGTCCAGGGCATCGTGGAGGCGTGCAAGGAGCTCAACTCCCCCGTCATCCTGCAGGTGTCCGGCAGTGCCCGTAAGTACGCCCACCACAAGTACCTGTACAACATGGTGCAGGCGGCGGTGGAGGAGACCGGTCTGCCCATCGCTCTGCATCTGGACCACGGCTCCAGCTTTGAGCTGTGCAAGGATTGCATCGACGGCGGCTTCACCTCCGTGATGATCGACGGCTCGCATCTGGATTATGAGGAGAACGTGGCGCTCACCCGTCAGGTGGTGGAGTACGCCCACGCCCGTGGTGTTACCGTGGAGGGCGAGCTGGGTCAGCTGGCCGGCGTGGAGGACGAGGTCAGCGTGGAGGCCGATAAGGCCAATTACACCGATCCCGATCAGGTGCTGGACTTTGTGACCCGTACCGGCGTGGACAGCCTGGCCATCGCCATCGGCACCAGCCACGGCGCATTCAAGTTTAAGCCCGGCCAGAAGCCCCAGCTGCGCTTTGACATCCTGCAGGAGGTCATGGACCGTCTGCCCGGCTTCCCCATCGTGCTGCACGGCGCTTCTTCCGTGATGCCCGAGTACGTGGCCACCGTCAACCAGTACGGCGGTCAGATGGCGGACGCCATCGGTATCCCCGAGGATATGCTGCGCAAGGCCGCTTCCATGGCGGTGTGCAAGATCAACGTGGACTCCGACCTGCGTCTGGCGCTCACCGCCGGCATCCGCAAGCACCTGGCGGAGAACCCCACCCACTTTGACCCCCGTCAGTATCTGGGCGACGGCCGTGCCAACATCACCGCCGTGGTCAGCCACAAGATCCAGAACGTGCTCGGCAGCGCCAACCAGGCGTAATTGCCCCACCATCAACCAACCGCAGGCGAAGGGGCAATACCCTTCGCCTGCGCTTTTTGGGAGGAACGTATGCTTTTAGTTTTGGACATGGGTAACACCAACATCACCTTGGGTATCTACGAGGGGAACACCCTGCGCCTGCAGTCCCGTATCGCCACCGATCCCACCAAGATGGAGGACCAGTATGCGGTGGAGCTGATGGATCTGCTGCGGCTGTACCGGCTGGAGGCCACCGCCTTTCGGGGCGCCGTGATCTCCTCGGTGGTGCCCCAGCTCAACCACGCCCTGTGCGGTGCGGTGCATAAGGTCACCGGGGTGCGTCCCCTGCTGGTAGGGCCGGGCACCAAGACCGGCATTAACATCCGCATCGATAACCCGGCCTCTCTGGGCGCTGACCTGCTGGTAGGCGCCGTGGCGGCGGTGGAACGGGTGGGTGCCCCCTGCATCATCTGGGATCTGGGCACCGCTACCACCGTGTCGGTGGTGGATAAGGACGGGGCTTTCCGTGGGGGCGCCATTCTGCCCGGCGTGGTCACCGGTGTGGCCTCCCTGACCCAGCGTACCTCCCTGCTGCCCAGCGTCAGCGTGGACGCTCCGGACACGGTCATCGGCACCAACACGGTGGCCTGCCTGCAGTCCGGTGCGGTGTTCGGCACCGCCGCCACCATCGACGGCATGAACCGCCGCCTCATGCAGGAGCTGGGCTACCCTGCCCCGGTGGTCATCACCGGCGGTCTGTCCCGGGAGATCGCCGCCCATTGCGACAGCGAGATGCTGTACGTGGAGGAGCTGCTGCTGGACGGCCTGCGCCTCATCTGGGAGAAGAACAAGAAGTAACCGGGTTAAGCGCCAACCATAATCGCATCGTCTCGGAGGATGACCTGTGGGCATCCATTCGTCGAGGGCGGCGCGTTTATATAGATTTTTCCGTACGTTGTATCAACCGTGAACGACAGTAAAGGAGAGAAAAAACATGACAAACGTAAAAGACAAAGTGGTACGGTTGGCTCAGATGGCGGTGCTGGCGGCATTGATCGTGATCCTGCAGCAGTTCAGCATCCCGTTGGGCGCCAACAGCTTATGCTTGGTGCTGGTACCGTTGGTGATGGGCGCCGTATTGCACGGCCCTCTTGCCGGTGCGGTGTTGGGCGGCGTGTTCGGCGCAGTCATCACGTGGCTGGCGGTGGAAGGACGCCTTGGGGTGCTGACCACCATGATGTTATCGGAAAGCGCTGTGCTGACCATCGCTATTTGCATGGGCAAGGGCATTGCGGCCGGTTGGGTTGCCGGCTTGATCGCCAAAGCGCTCAAAAACAAGCCTATGCTGGGCACCTTGCTGGCCTCTGCCGCTGCTCCCGTTGTGAACACCGGCATTTATTTCCTCGGTATTACCACCGTGTTCCGTGATACGGCCCTCCGGTGGGCGGCGCAGGATCCCAATGTGGCCTACACCGGCGGTTCGATCTTGTATCTGGCTATATTTATTCTGATTGGCCTTAACTTTGTTATCGAATTATCTGCCAACGTGGTTTTGGCTCCCGCCATTCGCACGGTTGTGAATGCGGTGCGCAAAATGCGCTGATTTTGGGATATACTACTACACGTGAGGTGACACGCATGGCCGTACGGCTCAACGAGGACAAGGAAGTGGTGGCCCGGATTAAGGAGGGGCTGAAAGCGAGGGGCGGTTATTGCCCCTGCCGTCTCCCCCGGACACCGGAGTATAAGTGCATCTGCGAAGAGTTTCGTCAGCAGATCGCCGACCCGGACTTTGAAGGTTATTGCCATTGCTTACTGTACTATAAATCAAAGGAGGACTAACCATGGACGTTATTCATGCCAACAACGAGACCTTTGACGCCGCCGTACGGCAGAGTGACCGGCCGGTGCTGCTGGACTTCTGGGCTACCTGGTGCGGCCCCTGCCAGATGATCGCCCCCGTGCTGGAGGAGATCGCCGCCGAAAACCCCGGCATCGCCGTGGTGAAGGTGGACGTGGACGAGGCACCCCAGCTGGCACAGCGGTACGGTATCGTCAGTATCCCCACCCTGCTGGTCATCAAGGACGGTCAGGTGGTTACCCAGATGGTGGGCGCCCGTCCCAAAGCACAGATCGTCGCTATGTTTGAAAATCTTGTATAAGGAGTGTTGACCAATGGAAAAGAAAAACCCCTATGCCGGTACCAAGACCGAAAAGAACCTGATGGAGGCCTTTGCCGGTGAGTCCCAGGCACGCAACAAGTACACCTACTTTGCCTCGGTGGCCAAGAAGCAGGGCTTTGAGCAGATCGCCGCCCTGTTCCTGCAGACCGCCGAGAACGAGAAGGAGCACGCCAAGCTGTGGTTTAAGGCGCTGGGCGGCATCGGCGATACCGCCGAGAACCTGGTGGAGGCCGCCGCCGGCGAAAACTACGAGTGGACCGACATGTACGATCGCATGGCCAAGGAGGCCGACGAGGAAGGCTTCCACGCACTGGCGGAGCAGTTCCGTGGCGTGGCTGCCATCGAGAAGACCCACGAGGAGCGCTACCGTGCCCTGCTGCACAACGTGGAGGCCCAGGAGGTCTTTAAGAAGAGCGAGGTGCAGGTGTGGGAATGCCGCAACTGCGGTCACATCGTGGTGGGCACCGAAGCCCCCGTCGTCTGCCCGGTGTGCAAGCACCCCCAGGCGTACTTCGAACTGCATAAGGAAAACTATTAAGAGAAAAAGCCGTGCCCTCGGGCACGGCTTTTTTGTTATCGATGAGGGTTACGGTAGGGCGGATTGCAGGATGGCCGCCGCCTCGGTTGCTACGGACTGTTGCTTCTCCAGCTCCTCCGCTACGGCGGAGGCGGAAGCGTGGCGCAACCTCGTCCAGTCGTCCCCTGTCCACGGCTTGCCCATCGCGCGGAAAGCGGTGAGGTAATGCTGGTAGTACAAGGGGGTATTTAGGTACAGAGACATATGGGTCCGGCGGTAGTATTTCTCCATTACTTTGTTGACAAACAGTTCGACGCCGCTGGCTTCGTACCGGTAGAGATCCAGAAAGTACCGCAGAAAGTAGTAGGCGCCATCTGCGTTGCCGGCTCGCTTGGCGATGCCGAAGCCGTACATCGGCACCGGCATGTGGGTAAGCTTTTGACCCCCAAAGGTGTCGGGCAGCGGCGCCACGCCGAAGTTGGTCAGCTTGACGTCCTTGAGGAACCCGTTATAGAACAGGCCGGATACATCGGTCAGGTATAGCCCCACGTCGCCGGCGGCAAAGGCTTCGGCGCCGACGTCCACGGCCCAGCCGTTGTCCGTGGCGGTGGCCATGAACTGTAGGGCCTTGACCAGCCGGTCATCGGTGACATTGGCGGAAAAGGCGCTGGCGTTGGGGTCGTAGTTGACCAGAAAGGTGCCCTGCTGTTCGGCCAGCATCCGACGGTCGAGGATGCCGCCTTTATAGCCTGCTTGGACGGCTTCCTGTAGGCAGACGAGCAGCTTTTCGTAGCTCCATCTCCCCTCATCCAGGTAATCCTGAGGGCTGTAAAGGCCGTTATTGCTAAAAATGCTTTTATTGTAGTACACCACGTACCCGCCGGCATAGGGAGTGTCGCACGAGTTGACGAAGTAGCTCTTGCCGCCCACACGGGTGGCGGCGGTGACCTGGGGATTCCAGAAGCCGTCGTTGACGTTAAAGATGGCCGGCAGAGGCTGGGTGATCTCCAGCGCCCATGGGAAGCTGCCGTTGCAGAACACCACGTCGGGCGCCCTGCCGGCGGCGATCTCCTGAGCTACCTTATGGACATAGCCCTTGTCGGCGTTGGTGAACACCTGGGTCTTGACCTGGATACCGGCGTCCTTTTGGAACCTCCGGATGACCGCTTGGCAGTCCTCACTCTGGAACCTGCCGTCGTCCGCCAGCACCACCGTGCTGCCCTTGAGCGTGGCAGGGATGCTGGGGAGCAGCTTGTCAGGGTAGGCGGGGATATCCGGTGTATCCACCCAGCGGGTGGTGGTCGTGGTGACGGCGGTAGTCGTGGTGGTCGTGGTGACGGCGGCAGTCGTGGTGGTCGTGGTAGCGGCGGACGTGGGCGCATCGGTAGGCCACACCCCGGCTGCCGTCCCCCATGTGGGAGTGGTGGACACCGTCGGGGTGTCGGCGGCACAGCCGCAGACCAAAGCTGGCAGCAAAAGCAGGATCAAAGGGATGAGGGTGATACGCCGGTGTCTGGTCATGGTGTCACAACTCCTTTCACGGGGATGGTTTACACCTTTAGTATAGCATATAGGCGTTCCCAATGCAAGAGGGCCTACCGGGCCGCTTGGACCGCCCGGGTCATCACCGCCACCCGTTGGCGGTGGAACCGGGGACCCATCCACCACCGCCGGGCCAGCACGTCCACGTAATCCCGGCGGTGTCCCTTCATGAGCCGGGGGCTGAGCCCCACGGCGGCGCCCACGGGATAGCCTTGCAGGATGAGCACTGGGGCGGCGGCGTACCGGCACAGGAACAGACTGCCTCCCAGGGTTCCCAGCAGAAAGGCCACCGCCCACAGGGGCAGCCACAGCACCGGGGCGGCCTGCCCCCGGGCAAGGATCACCGCCGCTGGCAGCCAGGCGGCGGTCATGACCAGACACCGGCGCCACCACAGCGCCCATCGCCATGCCACCGCCTGCCGCCACAGCCGCCAGCCGGCGGCAAAGGGGGTCGGCATCCCCCGATGCACCGCCACCCGTGCCAGCCGCCACGGGGATAACAGCAGTCCCTGCAGCAGACCGCCTCCCAGCGAGAGCAGTAACGCATGGGGTAAGGGCAGTCCCAGCCGCAGCCAGAGCAGCTGTGCCAGCGCCGGCACCAGCCGCCACAGCAGACACAGCCCGTCGGCGATCCATCCGTCCATTGGTATCCCCCCTTTTATCCTTTAGCGTGCCCCAAATCCGGAGGGATACCCCTAAAAAACCACCGCCGGCGTTTTTTGGGCGGATGGCGTGACGGCAGACGGTTGGCTCATCGTAAAATAGTTTATAAAAATGGGGAAATAATTGTTGAAAACGGTGGGGCGCTTGTGTATAATACAGATGGATATACCCAAAGAAAGGGGAAATTGACATGAAACTGAGCGTATTGACCGTTCCGCTGCAGCAGATGCCCACCGAGGAGGCGTTCGCCTACCTGCACGGGCTGGGCGTACAGCAGGTGGAGCTGGGCACCGGCGGTTATACCAACCATAACCACTGCAACCCCGACCTGCTGTTGGCGGACGAGGGCAAGCTGGAGGAGCTGAAGGCCCTGCTGGCCAAGTACGAGCTGTCCATCAGCGCCCTGTCCTGCCACGGTAACCCGGTGCACCCCGACAAGGCGGTGGCGGAGGGCTACCACAGGGTGTTTGTGCAGACCTGCCAGCTGGCGCAGAAGCTGGGTGTGGACACGGTGGTCACCTTCTCCGGTTGTCCCGGTGACGGCCCCGACAGCCGTTATCCCAACTGGGTCACCTGCGCCTGGCCGGATGACTACGGCAAGATCCTCGATTACCAGTGGAATGAGGTGCTTATCCCTTATTGGAAGGAAGCGGCCGCCATTGCCGAGGGCTACGGCGTTAAGAAGATCGCCTTTGAGATGCATCCCGGCTTTGCGGTGTATAACCCCTATACCGCCCTCAAGCTGCGTGAGGCGGTAGGCCCCATCCTGGGCGTTAACTTCGACCCCAGCCATCTGATCTGGCAGGGGATGGATCCGGTGGAGGCGCTCAAGGAGCTGGGGGATGCGGTGTATCATTTCCACGCCAAGGATACCCGGGTGGATCCCCGCAACACCGCCGTCAACGGCGTGCTGGACACCCGTAACTTCGGGGATATGGCCGGCCGCAGCTGGGTGTTCCGCACGGTGGGCTACGGCTCGGATGAGAAGCTGTGGAAGGATATGATGTCCACCCTGCAGCTCATCGGCTACGACGCCGCCGTGTCCATCGAGCACGAGGACGGTCTGATGAGCGTCCGGCAGGGTCTGGAGAAGGCCATCGCCTTTATGCAGAGCGTGATGATCACCGAGCGTCCTGCCGCTATGTGGTGGGCCTGAGGGCAGAGAAGGTTTTGTTTTATGAGTAAGAAGAACTTAGTTGTCATCGGCTACGGCGGCATGGGCGGCTGGCACGTCCAGCACGCCCTGGACAGCGACGTGGTCACCCTGCTGGGTGTGTACGATATTGACCCGGCACGCAACGCCTTGGCGGAGAGCCGGGGCATCCATGCTTACGCCACCTATGACGAGGTGCTGGCGGATGACCGGGTGGATATGATCACGGTGGCCATCCCCAACGACAGCCACGAAGCGGTGTGTATCCGGGCTATGGAGGCCGGCAAGCACGTCATCTGCGAGAAGCCGGTGACCCTGTCCTGCGAGAGTCTCCAGCGGATGTGCGAGGCGTCCCGGCGTACCGGCCGGGTGTTCTCGGTCCACCAGAACCGCCGGTGGGACGTGGACTATCTGGCCATGCAGCAGCTGGCGGACAGCGGCGAGATCGGAGAGGTCATCCGCATTGAGAGCCGCATCCACGGCTCCCGGGGCATCCCCAGCGACTGGCGTGGGATCAAGAAGTACGGCGGCGGTATGCTGTACGACTGGGGCATCCACCTCATCGACCAGGTCATGCTGGTCATCCCCGAGCCGGTGGTGCAGGTGGGCTGCGCCTTTGACCACATCACCAACAAGGAAGTGGACGACGGGTTCCGGCTGGAGCTGACCTTCGCCTCCGGCAAGACCGCCTACGTGGAGGTGGGCACCTACAACTTCATCGCCATGCCTCGCTTCTATATGCGTGCCCAGAAGGGCACCGCCCTGATCACCGACTGGCGTGAACCCTGTCAGGTGGTCAAGTGCAAGTACTGGCACGAGAGCGAGGTGCTCCCGGTGGAGACCGCCGCCGGCCTGACCAAGACCATGGCCCCCCGGGACGAGGTGACCACCGATACCTATCGGCTGGAGAGGCCTACTTCCGACGTGCATACGTATTACCGTAACTTCACCGCCGCCATGGACGGCACCGCCACCCAGCTGGTGACCCATCCGCAGATGATGCGGGTACTGCAGGTCATCGAGGCGGCCTTCGATGCGGCCGAAAACAACCGCATCGTGACCTGTCACATATAATCTTACCGGGCGTTCTGCGGAGCGCCCGGTTTTCTCTTTATATATACCTTATTATAATAAGGCAAATCTACATTTAGTGGTGTGGGGGAAGCTCGTCCACAAGATGGAGGGAACGGTAAAAATTTATGAAGGATTTGCGAAAAAACTCTTGACATAGGGGCCTATATGGGGTATACTTTGAGATACCTCAAATGGGGTCTTATTTTTTGTGCCCATTTTTGGGTGGAGTCCCCACGAGGGAGGTTCACAAAATTCCGGCTTTTGGCCATGGAGGTACCGTTATGAGAGTCAAAATCACTTTAGCCTGCACCGAGTGCAAGCAGCGCAACTACAACACCATGAAGAACAAGAAGAACGATCCGGACAGACTGGAAATGAACAAGTACTGCCGGTTCTGCCGCAAGCACACCCTGCATCGGGAAACCAAGTAAGATAAAGTACGCAAAGGGAGGAAATTTAACATGCTTCTTTGGGGATTCATTTTACTGGTCGCCGGTGGGCTGACCAGCCTGATCCTTTTCCTCAGCAACGCGTCTGACATCTTCTCCTATCTGGGTAGTCTGGGCTTTGGCGGTTATCTGTCCCTGTTCTTTGACAAGGAGACCCTGACCACCGAGAAGACCTTCTTCGTCATCGCTCTGGCGGCGGCGCTGGTGGGTCTGGTGCTGTACCTTGTGGGTCGTGCCCGCTGTGAAGCGGAGCAGCGCTCCATCATCCCCGAGCGTGTCAAGAAGTTTTTCCGTGACACCAAGAGCGAGATGAAAAAGATCACCTGGCCGGCCATCCCCGGGGTTATCCGCAACGTGGGCGTGGTGCTGGCCATGTGTGCCGTCACCGGTGCGATCATTGTGGTGGCCGACCTGGCCTTGGGTGGCCTGATCAGCCTGCTGCAGGGTCTGTAAGGTAGGAGGCACAGCATGGACGAGGCAAGATGGTACGTGGTACACACCTTCTCCGGCTATGAGAACAAGGTAGCCACCAATCTGGAGAAGATCGTGGAAAACCGCCACCTGCAGGATTGGATCCACGAGGTGCGCGTCCCCACCGAGACGGTGGTGGAGGTCAAGGACAACCAGCGCAAGGAAGTGGAGCGCAAGGTCTTCCCCGGCTACGTGCTGGTGAAGATGGTTATGTCGGACGACAGCTGGTTTGTGGTGCGCAACGTGCGCGGCTGTACCGGCTTCGTTGGCCCTAACGGCAAGCCTGTTCCGTTAACCGAGCAGGAGGTCGAGGCGCTGGGCGTCGAAAAGAAAGAGATCCTCATCAACTACGCGGTGGGCGACACGGTGCAGATCGTGGACGGTCCTCTGGAGAATTTCTCCGGCGTGGTGGAGGAGATCGACATGGAACGCAACATGGTCCGTGTCAAGATCTCCATGTTCGGCAGAGAGACCTCTGCGGAGCTGGAGCTGGAGCAGGCCGAGCTTATGGAGTAAGCCTGCCCGTAGGATGAAAGTTCGGGGTCACCGACCCCTTACCTGTGCGCCGGACACCCTTCCGGCTGTGGGAGGAAAAGACCGCCGTCGGCGGTGGATTCCGCCTGACCACAAATTTTGGAGGTGCGATAAAAATGGCTCAAAAAATCAGCGGTTACATTAAACTGCAAATCCCGGCCGGCAAAGCGACTCCGGCCCCCCCGGTTGGCCCTGCGCTGGGTCAGCACGGTGTCAACATCATGTCTTTCACCAAGGAATTTAACGAGCGTACCAAGAACGATGCGGGTCTGATCATTCCCGTCGTTATCACGGTGTATGCTGACCGTTCCTTCACCTTCGTGACCAAGACGCCCCCTGCCGCCGTTCTGCTTAAGAAGGCCGCCGGCATCGAGAAGGCGTCCGGCAAGCCCAACAAGGACAAGGTCGCTCAGGTGACCATGGAGCAGGTTCGCAAGATCGCCGAGACCAAGATGCCCGACCTGAACGCCGCTTCCATCGAAGCTGCGATGAGCATGGTCGCCGGCACCGCCCGTAGCATGGGTATCACCGTCGTCGACTGATAGAATACGTGGGAGGAACCCGATTTCCGATTAACCACAATGGAGGAAAGACCAATGAAACATGGTAAGAAATATGTCGAGAGCGCCAAGCTCATCGACCGCAACGCTCAATACGATGTAGCCGAGGCCATTGACCTGGCGGTCAAGACCGGTAAGGCTAAGTTTGACGAGACCGTGGAGGTTCACGTCCGTCTGGGTGTGGATAGCCGTCACGCCGACCAGCAGGTCCGTGGTGCGGTGGTTCTGCCCAACGGTACCGGTAAGAGCATCCGCGTGCTGGTATTCGCCAAGGGCGACAAGGTGCAGGCGGCTCTGGACGCCGGTGCCGAGTACGCCGGCGCTGAAGAGCTGGTCGCCAAGATCCAGGGCGGCTGGACCGATTTTGACGTGGTCATCGCCAGCCCCGACATGATGGGCGTGGTGGGCCGTCTGGGTAAGGTGCTGGGCCCCCGTGGTCTGATGCCCAACCCCAAGGCCGGTACCGTGACCCCCGACGTGGCCAAGGCGGTGACCGAGGCCAAGGCCGGTAAGATCGAGTATCGTCTGGACAAGACCAACATCATCCACTGCCCCATCGGCAAGGTTTCCTTCGGCGTTGAGAAGCTGCAGGAGAACTTCGACACCCTGCTGGGCGCCATCGTGCGTGCCAAGCCGGCGGCTGCCAAGGGTCAGTACATCAAGTCCTGCACCGTGGCCTCCACCATGGGCCCCGGCGTCAAGATCAACACCGCCAAGCTGGGCGGCTAAGGACAAGGCTCATCCGGTGCTTACGCACCGTGAGTAAAATACTCGATTGCTGTTCTACCACAGACAGTAGGTGCGCCCCCCGGCGCCTAACGTGCAAACGCCTACCGAGGAGAGCTTAACAACGGGTACCCCTTTACGGGGCAACTGAGAGTTATGACCTCTTCTGTGGAACCACGGGAGAGGTTTTTCTTTTGGGATGAATGGCAATCATCCTGTTATTCGGAGGTGAAACAAACAATGGCAAGTGCAAAAGTTCTGCAAGAGAAGCAGGCCTACGTGGCTGCGCTGACCGAGAAGATCAACGGCGCGGTGGCCGGTGTGATCGTGGATTACAGCGGTATTTCCGTGGCGGATGATACGGCTCTGCGTCGCAAGCTGCGCGAGGCCGGTGTTGACTACGCCGTTGTCAAGAACACCATGCTCAAGCGTGCCGCCGAGGCCGCCGAGCTGAATGGTCTGGACGACGTGCTGGAAGGCACCACCGCTTTGGCGCTCAGCAACGATTACGTGGCTGCCGCCAAGATCCTCTGCGAGTACGCCGAGGGCAAGGACAACTTCAAGGTCAAGGCCGGCTTTATGGACGGCGAAGTGATCGACGCCGGTAAGGTGGTGGAGCTGTCCAAGCTGCCTTCCAAGGAAGGTCTGCTGTCCATGCTGCTCAGCGTCCTCAACGGCCCCATCCGTGGCCTGGCTGTGGCCCTCAACGCCATCGCCGAGAAGGAGCCCGCCGAAGAGGCGGCCCCTGCCGAAGCCCCTGCCGAGGCTCCTGCCGAGGCCCCTGCTGCCGAATAATGGCGGCATAAACCACAAAAAATTACAAATTGTTTGGAGGAAATGAATCATGTCTGAGAAAATCACTGCTATGATCGAAGAGATCAAGGCGCTGACCGTTCTGGAGCTGTCCGAGCTGGTCAAGGCCATCGAGGAGGAGTTCGGCGTTTCTGCTGCGGCTCCCGTTGCTGTTGCCGCTGTGGCTGGCCCTGCTGCCGCCGCTGAGGAGAAGACCGAGTTCGACGTGGAGCTGGTGGATGCCGGCGCCAACAAGATCCAGGTCATCAAGGCTGTCCGTGAGCTGACCGGTCTGGGTCTGAAGGAAGCCAAGGAGCTGGTTGACGGCGCTCCCAAGGCTGTTAAGACCGGCGTGTCCAAGGACGACGCCGAGGCTGCCAAGGCCAAGCTGGAAGAGGCTGGCGCCAAGGTCGAGCTGAAGTAAGTTTCACCTACCCGAATACAAACCGCCGGACGTGGGTTCCCACGCCCGGCGGTTGTTTTTTGCGGTGGCACCGCAAACGGCAAGGTCGGGGTATCTTGGATCTCCCGGTTTCCGATAAAACAGCAGGTGACGGCCTCGTTCCAAATGCTCGTTGTGTCCACCTCCTTAATATTATAGATATACAGTATATCCATATGCCCCATTATAACACATAATACATCTAAAATAAATACATAATATATTTATTTTGAGGTGATTTTATGTCTGTTAAAAGCGTTTCCATCCGCATCGAAGAAGAAATGCTGCGCAAGCTGTCCTATGTAGCCGATTATGAGGGCAGAAGCGTCAACAGTCAGGTGCTGGTGCTTATACGACAGCACATTCGAGATTTTGAAGAAGCCAACGGCGCCATTGACGGCGACATTACACCGGTCGCCAACGTCAAGCCTGCCCGCAAGTGAGCATCCAATGCGCTGCCGTATACCGGCAGCGCATTTTTTTGCAGGAAGAAACCCCTCATCAGTCAGCTGCGCTGACAGCTTCCCCCCAAGGGGAAGCCTGTTGTGGCCCTAACCCCACCTTGACCGTCCCCCAAAGCCTTTCCCCCTGGGGAGTAGCCGCTTGTGAGCACCGCAAACGGCTACCCTTTAGGCAAGGGGGGCGATTTTGACCACATTTGTGGTAGTAAGGCGACAGGTGCAAAAGAAACGGCGAATATTTGAGACATAATTGGTGTTTTTGCTCAGAAATTTCCGTTTTTTACTTGCAAAACTACGTTTTTCCTATATAATAGGAATTAGCCAAACCCAATAAAAGGAGGACTTTATTATGGCAGGCGTATTTACCCCCGATATCGTATCCGATAAGCCGGAGATCCACATCCCTAACCTTCCCATCCGTGACTATGGCGCGTACATCCGTCCCACCGACGATGCGGCAGCCGTGGCTCTGGGCGACAAGGTCGTGGAGGAGATCACCAATAACTTTATTGCTGACTTCGAGCGCTCCGAGGAGTATTGCCAGAAGCATGGCGAGGAGAACATAGACCTGATGGTGCACGTGCCCACCTTCACCATCATTGACGGCACCGTGTACATGACCTACTATGCCAACACCTCTGCCGGCGGCGAGACCCCCACCGAGCAGGAAGCCCGTATTGCCTACTGCTCCCTGGAGGATCCCTCCGACCTGACCGTTCTGACGGTGCAGAAGGTGGGCGATCTGGTGGATGGCCAGCCCATCAAGATGGTGTATGACACCATCCTCATGCACAAGGATGACGAGACCCTGTACATCCTGTGGACGGCGGCGACCGAGAAGTACTATCGCTTCTATCGCACCTTCGACGTCAAGACCAAGACCATGGGCCCGGTGCAGGTCAACCGCTTCAAGGTTGGCGACGTGACCAACGACTTCTGCACCACCGGTATCATCAATGCGCTGTCCGCCAACGGCATCGGTCATGAGCGCTTCTTCTCCGACATCGGCATCATGCAGAAGATGTCCACCCGTGTGGAGAACGGCGAGACCTACTACTACTCCGGCGCTTACTCTGGCCTGTGGACTGCCGTTATCAAGAGTAAGGATTTCATCACCTGGGAGTACGTGTCCCGTCCTGACTTTGACAACTTCTCCAAGTGGGAGAACGCCACCTACGTGCTGGACGACAAGGTGTACTACTTTGTGCGTCAGGAGGAGCTGGAGTGCTTCCACGGCTTCCTGACCGTGCTGGATCTCAAGACCGGCAAGTGGGAGAAGCCCGTCATCGTGCGTGACTGCCAGTCCCGTTCCGACTTCATCGAGTACGACGGTGAGCTGTATCTGTTCCATGCGCCCCGTAACCGTGACGGCTTCGGCATGCTCAAGATCAACAAGGACGACATCTCCAAGTCCGAGGTGGTCTTTGTGGCAGACATGAAGAGCAGCCTGTTCTACGCCTTCTACAAGGTGTACGGCGAGGACGTGTACATGGCTTACACCGTGGGTCGTAAGCACATCCGCTTCACCAAGTTTAACCTTAAGAAGTTCCTGCAGAAATAAGAATAGCCTTCTGGCCGCCGCCCCCACTTGGGGGCGGCGGTTTTTGCATTTTCCTCATTTTGTGGCGCAAAAAGCCGGAAAACACAACATCTTGTGGGCAAAAAAACCCTGTGAAAATTTTTTCAAAAAATGCAAAAAAACGCTTGCATTTTCCATTGATTTGCGGTATCATAGTCTGGCGCGAGTTTGAAACAAGGGGTTTTTATGCCTCGTTTTCGGCTCACGCACGACTGCACGATATGCGATGATGCGGGAGGTTGCGGCTCTGTGAAGCCGGTTTTTCCGCGGAGTATGTCCGATTTCAAACCGGGCGAAAGAATACTGTGTGCAGTGGCCGACCAAAAGAGCCTTATCGTCTGCCCAACGGACGATGGCGGCTCCTCTTGCGTCAACGGTGGGCCACCTGTGTGCAGGACGCTGTGCCGACCCGGGGTCTGTAAGCAGTACAGACTTCGGTTTTTTCATCGGTCTGGGTGGGAACACCCGGCTGTGTGTACGGAAACAGCGTCGCCCGCCAACTAAAATTTTAAGGAGGCGTTTTAAGTGGCAGTCAAAGAAAAAATCCGTATTCGCATCAAGGGTTACGATCATCAGTTGGTGGATCAGGCCGCCAGCAAGATCGTGGAGACCGCGCACCGCACCGGTGCTCGTGTGTCCGGTCCCGTTCCACTCCCCACCGAGAAGGAAGTGGTGACCATCCTGCGCGCTGTTCACAAGTACAAGGATGCCCGTGAGCAGTTTGAGACCCGTACGCACAAGCGTCTGATCGACATCCTCAGACCGTCCAACAAGACCGTTGAGGCCCTGCAGGGCCTTGAGCTCCCCGCCGGTGTGGACATCGAGATCAAGCTGTAATCACGGCTTGCCATCATCCACGAAAGCGAGGTCACGTTGGTTCCGATACGCCCCCAGCCGCACCGGGAACTCCGTCTGACGGAAAGCCACGGCCGGCTATATATAAGGTGTATAAGAATCAACCAATAACCAAGGAGGTATAGACAATGCAGAAAGGTATCATTGGCAAGAAGGTCGGCATGACGCAGATCTTCGACGAAAAGGGCAACGTGGTTCCGGTGACCGTCGTTGAGGCGGGCCCCTGCGTGGTTGTCCAGAAGAAGACCGTCGAGAACGACGGCTACGCCGCTGTCCAGCTGGGCTACGGCGACGTGAAGGCCGAGAAGGTCAACAAGCCCATGAAGGGTCACTTCGACAAGTCCGACGTGGCTCCCAAGCGCACCCTGCGTGAGTTCCGCTTTGCGGACTGCGATGCGGTGAACGTGGGCGACATCATCAAGGTGGACACCTTCGCTGTGGGCGACCACATCGATGTGGTGGGCACCAGCAAGGGTAAAGGCTACGCCGGCGTTATCAAGCGCTGGAACTACGGCCGCCTCAAGGAAACGCACGGTACCGGTCCCGTGGCCCGTCACTCCGGCGGCCAGGGCCCCATCGACCCTGCCCGTGTCTTTAAGGGCATGAAGGGCGCCGGCCATCTGGGTGCCGAGCGTGTGACCGTGCAGAACCTGGAGATCGTGAAGATTGACGTGGAGAACAACCTGATCGCCATCAAGGGCGCCATCCCCGGCCCCCGCAAGGGCATCGTGATCATCTCCGACACCGTCAAGAAAGCTTGAGAAAGGAGGAGTTTTTGATGCCTACCGTATCCGTATATAGCATGTCCGGCCGCAAGACCAGCACCCTGGAGCTCAGCGATGCCGTTTTCGGTATTGAGCCCAATGTTGCTGTGATGCACAGTGCCGTGATCAACTACCTGGCCAATCAGCGCCAGGGCACCCAGTCCACCAAGACCCGCACCGAGGTTTCCGGCGGCGGCAAGAAGCCGTGGCGCCAGAAGGGCACCGGTCACGCCCGTCAGGGTTCTACCCGTGCTCCCCAGTGGACCCACGGCGGTATTGCGCTGGGCCCGAAGCCCCGTAGCTACCGCTTTGCTCTGCCTAAGAAGGTGCGCCGTCTGGCTCTGCTGTCGGCCTTCTCCTCCAAGGTGGCCGCCGGCGAAATGCTGGTGCTGAGCAAGCTGGCTCTTGAGGAGATCAAGACCAAGTCCATCGTGGCCCTGCTGGCCGCCCTCAAGGCGGACAACCAGAAGGTGCTGCTGGTTCTGCCGGAGAAGGACGAGAAGGTCATCAAGTCCGCCCGTAACATCCCCGGTGTCAAGACGGCTCTGGTCAACACCCTGAACGTCTACGACGTCCTCAACTGCGACAAGTTCATCGTGGTCAAGGATGCCGTGGCCCAGATGGAGGAGGTATACAAGTGATGAATGCTCGTGACGTAATCCTCGCTCCCGTCATCACGGAGAAGTCCGTGGCGGTTCTCGGCGAGAAGAAGTACACCTTCCGTGTGGCCGACGGCGCCAACAAGATCGAGATCGCCAAGGCGTGCGAGGAGATCTTTGGCGTGAAGGTCGCCAAGGTCAACACCATCAGCATGAAGGGCAAGAAGCGCCGCATGGGTCGCTTCGAGGGCTACACTTCCGACTGGAAGAAGGCCGTTGTGACCCTGACCGAGGACTCCAAGACCATCGAGTTCTTCGACGGCATGTTCTAATCCACCGATTAGACGTAAGGCAATGTATGGAGGCCGTAAGCCGCCCTGGGCGGTGCCTCCGCTAAGCCAGGCCAGAAAAGCCTGAATATAGGAGAGTGAATAGAATGGCTATCAAGACTTATAAGCCGACTACTCCGGGCCGTCGCGGTATGTCCGTGGTTGACTACAGCGCGCTGTCCAAGGTAGCTCCGGAAAAGAGCCTGCTGGCTCCCAAGAACAAGAAAGCCGGCCGTAACAGCTATGGCCGCATCACCATCCGCCATCGTGGCGGTGGTAACCGTCAGAAGTACCGTATCATCGACTTCAAGCGCAACAAGCTGGATGTCGTGGGTACCGTGACCACCCTCGAGTACGATCCCAACCGCAGCGCACACATTGCGCTGATCACCTATGAGGATGGCGAGAAGCGCTACATCATCGCTCCCGCCGGCCTGAAGGTGGGCGATCAGATCACCGCCGGCGCCAACGCCGACATTAAGCCCGGTAACGCTCTGCCCCTGAGCAGCATCCCCACCGGTACCTTCATCCACAACGTGGAGCTGTACCCCGGCAAGGGCGCTCAGCTGGCTCGTTCCGCCGGTGTGATGGCGCAGCTCATGGGTAAGGAAAACAACCTGGCCATGATCCGTCTGCCCTCCGGTGAGATGCGGTACGTGCCCCTCAACTGCATGGCCACCATCGGCCAGGTGGGCAACGTGGATCACAGCAACGTGCAGCTGGGTAAAGCCGGCCGCAAGCGCCACATGGGTTGGCGTCCTACCGTGCGCGGTTCTGTTATGAACCCCTGCGATCACCCCCACGGTGGTGGTGAAGGCAAGTCCCCCATCGGCCGTCCCGGCCCTGTGACCCCTTGGGGTAAGCCTGCGCTGGGTTACAAGACCCGCAAGACCCACAACCGTTCCGATAAGTTTATCGTCAAGCGCCGCAACGGCAAGTAATGCGAAAGGAGATCAATTTTTATGGGTAGAAGCGTAAAGAAGGGTCCTTTCGTACAGCCTGTGCTGCTGAAGCGGATCCAAGAGATGAACAAGGCCGGTGAGAAGCGCATCCTCAAAACCTGGAGTCGCTCCTCCACCATCTATCCCGACTTCGTCGGTCACACCTTCGCCGTCCACGACGGTCGCAAGCACGTGCCGGTGTACGTCACCGAGGATATGGTCGGTCACAAGCTGGGCGAGTTCGCCCCCACCCGTACCTTCAAGGGCCACGCCGGCTCCAAGAGTACGAAATAAGCGGTTGAAAGGAGAGTACCATCATGGAAGCAAAGGCGCAAGTCACGTATGTCCGTATTTCGCCTCGCAAAGTTAAGATCGTTCTCGACCTCATCCGCAACAAGCCGGTGGATGAAGCCCAGGCGATCGTCAAGTTTACCCCCAAAGCTGCCTGCGAGCCGGTAGCCAAGCTGCTCAAGAGCGCTATTGCCAACGCCGAGAACAACTACAACATGGACCGCAACAGTCTGTATGTAGCCCAGGCGATGGTGTGCCCCGGCCCCATTATGAAGCGTATCCGTCCTCGTGCTCAGGGTCGTGCGTACCGCATCGAAAAGCGGACCTCTCACATCACCCTGGTGCTCAAAGAGATGGAATAAGCGAGGAGGAGGTATAGTATGGGACAGAAAGTTAATCCTCACGGCCTTCGTGTCGGTGTGATCAAGAACTGGGATTCCCGCTGGTTCGTTAAGGACAGCGACTTCGGCGATACGCTGGTGTCCGACTACAACCTGCGGAAGTTCCTCAAGAAGACCCTGTATGAGGCTGGCATCGCGCAGATCGAGATCGAGCGTGACGCCTCCCGTGTGCGCATCAACATCCACTGCGCCAAGCCGGGCATCGTCATCGGTAAGGGCGGCAGCGAGATCGACAAGCTGCGCATCACCTGCCAGAAGATGCTGGGCGGCAAGGAGACCCTGCTGAACATCGTGGAGGTCAAGAACCCCGACGTCAATGCGCAGCTGGTCGCCGAGAACATTGCGCAGCAGCTGGAGAAGCGTATTTCCTTCCGTCGTGCCATGAAGCAGACCATCGGCCGTGCCATGAAGCTGGGCGCGAAGGGTATCAAGACCAAGTGCTCCGGCCGTCTGGGCGGCGCCGAGATCGCCCGCGTGGAGCAGTACCACGAGGGCACCATTCCGCTGCAGACCCTGCGTGCGGATATCGACTACGGCTTCGCTGAGGCCAACACCACCTACGGCAAGATCGGCATCAAGGTGTGGATCTACCGTGGCGAGGTGCTGGTGGGCGCTGCCAAACCCCGTCGGGAAGGAGGCCGCAAGTAATGCTGTTACCTAAGAGAGTAAAGTACCGCCGTGTGCACAGAGGCCGCCTGACCGGTAAGGCCCACAGCGGCAACACCGTGACCTACGGCGAGTTCGGCCTGCAGGCTCTTGAGCCGGCGTGGATCACCTCCCGCCAGATCGAGGCCGCCCGTATCGCCATGACCCGTTACACCAAGCGTGGCGGTAAGGTCTGGATCAAGATTTTCCCCGATAAGCCCATCACTCAGAAGCCTGCCGAGACCCGCATGGGTTCCGGTAAAGGTTCTCCCGAGTACTGGGTGGCTGTGGTCAAGCCCGGCCGTGTGATGTTTGAGATCGCCGGCGTGAGCGAGGACGTGGCCCGTGAGGCTCTGCGTCTGGCCGCCAACAAGCTGCCCATCAAGTGCAAATTTGTCCTCAAGGAAGAAACGGATGGTGAGCAGGCATGAAATCTACCGATATCGAGAAGATCCGTGAACTGACGGATGCGGAACTGGCTACCAAGCTGGAGGACCTCAAGAAGGATCTGTTCAACCTGCGGTTCCAGAACGCCATCAACCAGCTCGAAAATCCGATGCGTCTGAAGGCCACCCGCAAGGAGATCGCCATCGTGAAGACCATTATCCGCGAGCGCGAGCTCAAGGCTCAGGCGTAACGGAAGGAGGAGTTTAACGTGAGTGAACGGAATCTGAGAAAGACCCGTACCGGTATCGTCGTCAGCGACAAGATGGATAAGACCGTCGTCATCGCCATTGAGGACAACGTCCGGCATCCCCTGTACAAGAAGATCATCAAGCGCACCGTTAAGCTGAAGGCGCATGATGAGAACAACGAGTGCCGCGTGGGCGACCGCGTGGCGGTCATGGAGACCCGTCACCTGTCCAAGGACAAGTGCTGGCGTGTCACCGAGATCATCGAGAAGGCGAAATAAGTTGTCAGTTGCACCGCATACCGTCTCGTGGCCTGCGTAGTCAGCGGGGTTGGTGTGATAAAAATGGTGCTCCTTGAAAGGAGGAAAAACTGTGGTACAGCAGCAAACCTACCTCAAAGTGGCCGATAACACCGGCGCGAAAGAACTGATGTGCATTCGCGTTCTGGGTGGCTCCGGTCGGAGGTATGCCAATATCGGCGACGTGGTGGTCGCTTCTGTTAAGAAGGCGGCTCCCGGCGGCGTAGTGAAGAAGGGCGATGTGGTCAAGGCCGTTATCGTCCGTTCCGTGAAGGGTGTCCGCCGTGCGGACGGTACCTACATCCGCTTCGATGAGAACGCGGCTGTCATCATCCGTGACGACAAGACCCCCCGCGGTACCCGTATTTTTGGGCCTGTGGCCCGTGAGCTGCGTGACAAGGATTATCTGAAGATCCTGTCCCTGGCTCCCGAAGTTCTGTAATGGAGGTGTCGAAATTGAGTAACAAAATGCATGTGAAAAAGGACGATACCGTCCTGATCCTCAGCGGCGACGACAAAGGCAAGCAGGGCAAGGTCCTGGCTGTCAGCCCCAAGGAGGGCAAGGTCATCGTTGAGGGCCTGAACATGATCAAGAAGCATGTCAAGCCCCGCAAGCCCGGCGATCCCAGCGGCATCGTGGATGCCGAGGGTGCTCTGTACGCCGACAAGGTGCAGGTTATCTGCCCTGCTTGCAAAAAGCCCACCCGTGTGGCGCACAAGAAGATCACCAATGACGCCGGTAAAGAGCGTTCCGTCCGCATCTGCAAGAAGTGCGGCGAGACCCTGTAAGGAGGTATGAGCGCATGTCGAGAATGAAAGAAATGTACAAAAGCGAGATCGCTCCTGCCCTGATGAAGAAGTTCGGCTACAAGAGTGTCATGCAGATCCCCAAGCTGGACAAGGTCGTCATCAACGTGGGTTGCGGCGAAGCTCGTGACAATCCGAAGATCATGGACGCGATCATCAACGATCTGTCCGCCATCACCGGTCAGCGTCCGGTGGTCTGCAAGGCCCGCAAGTCCGTCGCTAACTTCAAGCTCCGTGAGGGCATGAACATCGGCGCCAAGGTCACCCTGCGCGGCGAGCGTATGTATGAGTTCGTGGATCGTCTGTTCAACGTGGCTCTGCCCCGTGTGCGTGACTTCCGCGGCATCAACGCCAACTCCTTCGACGGCCGTGGCAACTACAACATGGGCCTCAAGGAGCAGCTGATCTTCCCCGAGATCGACTACGATAAGATCGACAAGGTGCGTGGCATGGACCTGTGCTTTGTCACCACCGCTACCACCGACGAAGAAGCCCGTGAGCTGCTCACCCTGATGGGCGCTCCGTTCGAGAAGTAAGGAGGAGAATACGATGGCAAAGACGTCTATGAAGCTCAAGCAGCAGGCGGAGCCTAAGTACTCCACCCGGGCGTACAACCGCTGCAAGATCTGCGGCCGTCCCCACGCCTACCTGCGTCGGTACGGTATCTGCCGTATTTGCTTCCGTGAGCTGGCCTACAAGGGCGAGATCCCGGGCGTGAAGAAGGCAAGCTGGTAAGCAATAGCTAAATTTACAAGGAGGTTGAGGTCATGCAAATTTCCGACGTTATCGCCGATATGCTGACGCGCATTCGCAATGCGAATTCCGCGAAGCACGAAACGGTGGATATCCCCGCTTCCAACATGAAGAAGGCTATTGCCCAGATTCTTGTTGACGAGGGATATGTCAAAGAATACAAAGTCATCGAAGATGGCAAGCAGGGTATCATCCGCATTGCCCTGAAGTACCAGGGTGCTTCCCGCACCCCCGTTCTGCAGGGTCTGCGCCGTGTGTCTAAGCCCGGCCTGCGCATCTACTCCAGCAGCGAGGATATGCCGCGTGTCATGAAGGGCATCGGCACCGCGATCGTCTCCACTTCCAAGGGCGTTATGACCGACAAGGCCGCCCGTGCAGCGAACGTGGGCGGCGAAGTGCTGGCGTTCATTTGGTAAGGGGGTAGAGGAGAATGTCTAGAATTGGTCGTAAACCGATCCTGATCCCCGCCGGTGTGGAGGTCAAGGTGGATGCGTCTAACCTGGTGACCGTGAAGGGCCCCAAGGGCACCCTGACCCAGAAGATCCATCCGCTGATGAAGGTGGAGGTTGCCGGCAACGAAGTGCTGGTGACCCGTCCCAACGATGAGAAGGAGAGCCGTTCTCTGCACGGTCTGTCCCGTACGCTCATCAACAACATGGTGGTCGGCGTGACCGAAGGCTACAAGAAGGAGCTGGAGGTCAACGGTGTCGGTTACCGTGTGCAGAAGCAGGGCAAGACGCTGGTCATGAACCTGGGCTTCAGCCATCAGGTGTTCGTCGAGGAGATCCCCGGCATCACCATCGAGGCTCCCGGTCCCAACCAGATCATCATCTCCGGCGCCGACAAGCAGCTGGTTGGCCAGTTTGCTGCGGAAGTCCGCGAGAAGCGCCCGCCTGAGCCGTATAAGGGCAAGGGC
>SVPB01000083.1 GCA_015066065.1 Oscillospiraceae bacterium
CCGTTTCTCCACAAATTCGCCGTAACAATTGTCGACAAAGATGACAACATCATTACGCACGGCGCGCACCGTCTTCACGATGGCTTCAATATCGTCAATGGTCAGCGATGGACGGGTGCAATACCCACGAGAGCGCTGAATATGCACCAAACGAATGCTGGCGTCAGACTGCAGGGCACGTTCAATCCCCGTCAAATCCGGTCGCTCATCCGGAGTAAGAGGCACCTCGCTATAACCCACTCCATATTCGGCCAATGAGCCGGCAGAAGGCGCTTTATGGCCGATCACCTGCTCAAGGGTATCATATGGCGCACCGGTAGCTGCCAGCATGGTATCTCCCGGGCGCAGCATAGCAAACAGCGCAATAGTAATAGCGTGTGTGCCGGATACGATGCTGTGCCGAATCAGCGCATCCTCCGCACCCATGATATCTGCCAGAATCTCATCCAATGCATCACGGCCGTGATCGCCGTATCCGTAGCCGGTGGTAGGCACAAAATGCGCTTCACTGACCCGATGCCGTATGTAGGCAGACAACACCTTTTGCTGGTTATACTCCGTTATGCTATCAATGGCTTCCAATGCGGAGGCGGCCATCGATTCTGCTGCATCCGAAAACGCAGCAAGGCGGTTATCCACCTGAAAAAAAGTCGTATCCATCGTATCCTCCAAAGTATCAGCGCGTCACCTGCGCCCAGTTTCCGGCTTCGATAAAGCCGAGGCGTTTATATAATGCGGCCGCCGACTCATTGATCGGCGCTATGTAAACGGCTCGTCCATAAAAGCGGCGAACCAAGCTGAGAACGCAACGTCCGGCTAATCCGCGGTGACGGTAATTCGGATCTGTAACCACCGCACCCAGCAAAATATCTTCTCCAGCTTCAGCTACCGTCATAGCACTGCTAACGGGCGAACCATCAAGAGAAATACAAGCCAAATGACAATGGCCGTGGCGAATCCGGTGAGATACATCGACGTACCAACTGTCAAAGGGCGGCAAGGACGGAAAGCCCGTCTTAAGTAACGGGTACAGATCATCCAACCGGACAGAATCTTCCGTCTGCTGTTCGGCAGGACGTGCACCGTTATAGGACATTAAAATGCCGCTGTCAACAGGCCGGTTCCAGACTTGGGACAGGCATTGAGCGAACTTAACATCACATCGAACGGCACGAACGTGCGGAACAAAGCTGAAAAAGGCGACCCACTCATCCGATCGATCAGACACACGGTGTACGATAGCCGTTCCATCAAATAGCGCAGCATAACCACCGACGTCATCGGTGTAGTATTGCACGATCCCGGATTCATCGCCGTACGCCTTGGCCAAAGAAAGGATACGGATCGCACCTTCCGAACCGTGAATAGACGGGATCTGTGACGCAGAAATAGCGTGAATCATCGTGGCAGCCTCTCCATCAGCAGCGAGAGTAAATTCTCCATAGCCTGCACATCCTCCCATTTGCCAACGCATCGAGAAGAATGAATATAACGTGTCGGAAGCGACACAGCCGCCATCCTGACACCAACACCAGAGCGCTGGATAGCTCCGGCATTGTTTCCACCGGAAATCCGGTTCTTAGTCTGGGTTCGAACACCGTTTTCATCTGCTATTTGGCGAATGGTGGCATAAAGCTCACTGTCATAAAGCGTTGCACCATCTGCGAAGGAAACGACAGCGCCGCCGCCCACACGGCAAACGCAAGTTTCATCGGAACTGCCAACGGTGTCCTGGGCTGTTGTAGCATCGATGGCGATGGCAATATCCGGGCGCACCACATTGGATACGACGCCAGCACCACGCAGGCCCACTTCCTCCTGAACGGTAAACGAAAACCAGATATCATACGGCGGCTGTGTCTGTGCTAACGACAGCAACAAGGCGCAGCCGATGCGATTATCCACCGCTTTGCCCACAAAGAACCCGGTATCCTCATAATCTTCAAACGCAACGGCAAAGGTGCCGACCTGGCCGATCTGCACCTTATCCTCGGCAGACGCTCGATTAAAAACGCCAATATCGATGAGCATATCCTGTGCATCGGGCAGCCTGTCCTGTTCTTCCCCCACGCAATGATGCTTGGCCTTTCCTCCAATGACACCCAGATGTTCCGCGAACCGTATACGAGAGCCAAACAGCGACTGCTTATCAATGCCACCTACGGTTTCGAACTGCAGATAGCCATCCTCAGTGATGTGGGAGATTATAACGCCAACCTCATCTATGTGAACGTCAAGTAAAAGCTTTTTCGACGGACGTTCACGACCGATTAAATGCAATATCACATTCCCCATAGCGTCAACGGTTACTTCGTGCGGTGTGGCAAGCGCATCGATACGGGCGAGGATCCATTGACGAACCTCATCCTCCCGTCCGGACACACCTGATAAGTTGCAAAGTTCCTTCAGCAGAAGCTTATCCAATCCGGGACACCTCCTCCACACATAATGCCATTAGCTCACCTGCGGCGGCAACATCTCGTAGGTCAACCACCTCAACGGGCGAATGCATATATCGCTCCGGAATGGAGAGAAGTGCCGTTTGGATGCCGGTGTTGCTATTACTGATCACATCCGCGTCCGTACCGGTACGCCCCCCCATCACCTCGTGTTGAAACGGCACGTTGTGTTTATCCGCCAGACGAATAGCCATATCTGTCAATTTCTGATCTAAAATAGGAGAATGGCCGATCATGACGCCTTCCCCCAGGCGACCACACTCCCGAGGCTGCTCACCGGGTGCCAAAGCAAAGCTTACGTCGGTTACGAAAGCATACTCCGGCATCAAGGCGCGTGCAGCCACAGCAGCGCCTCGACAGCCCAGCTCTTCCTGAACGCAAAACGCAACCGTGACATTGGCGCGCACACCTTGCAAACGACGCAGACAGTCAATGATCGCCATCATACCACAGCGATCATCCAACGCCTTGGAAGTAACGGTGCTGTCTCCCAGTCGCGCATAATTTGGCGCATAGGTAACCCGACTTCCTAACGGGATGCAGCTCCGTGCAGCAGCCGCCTCCATTCCTATATCGATGGCGTTATCTTCAGGCACTGAATGCTTGTCGTCCTCCTTTAGAAGGTGAGGTGGAACCGAGCAAAAGACACCCTTGATCTTCCGGCTGCCATGAACACAGACCGACTGGGTGGCAAGCATGCGTTTATCAACACCACCGGCAGCCGTTACGTGTACAAATCCACCGTCATCGATATGAGTCACCAACATACCAATCTCATCCATATGCGCCTGCAACATAACGGGCGGGCAGGCGGTATCATTGCCATGACGGGTCGCCAGCAAGTTCCCCATCGCATCGGTGTAAATAGAATCGCAAAAAGGCTCCAGCAATTCGGAAGCTACCCGAACGATGTCGTTAAGACCGGCAGCCCCATCCGCGTTGCATAGACGTTGGAGATCACGAAACAAGGTATCCATGTAAATAATTCCTTCCCGTTTATTCCGGCAATTCCAAGACCAATCGGCGGAAATGCTCGCCCCTCACCTCAAAATTGGGGTACATGTCAAAGCTGGCGCTTGCCGGTGACATAAACACAATATCGCCCTCCCGGGCAATCTCATCTGCCTTTAAAACGGCCTCTTCCATCGTAGAAACGCGGTAAATCGGCAGTGCAGAACAAGCCCGAATAGCCATCTCAATGGCCTCTGCAGTAGCACCTAACAAAATGGCAGAAGATACCTTGTCAGCCGCTACCGGGCCCAAGGGGGTATAGGGGATATGTTTGTCGTAACCGCCGGCAATCAGGATCACCTTCTGCTTGAAAGCGCGAAGTCCGGCCATGGTACGAGAGGGACTGGAGCCGATAGAATCATTATACCAGCGTACCCCACGACGTTCACGGACCAGCTCACACCGGTGGGCAACCCCACCAAAGGCCTTGGCAAAAGAGCGTATCTTTTCAATCGACACACGCCCCCATACTGCCGTGATGGCTGCCATGTAGTTTTCTACATTATGGATCCCGGGTATACGAATATCATCCGCATCCATGACGTAGGTATCTACACCATTTTCGCGCATGAGGATGCGATCATTTTCATCCAGAAAGCAGCCATTAGCAGGCTGAGTCTGTCGTGAAAAATAACACACGTGCGACGCAGATAATTCCGTGGCAAACGAAGCCGTGATGGCGTTATCAGCATTGAGCACCGTGCGATCGCCGGGTTTTTGATGGAGAACCAAATTCTTCTTGGCATCGATATACTCCTGCATATCCGTATGCCAGTCCAGATGATTGGGAGCCACGTTCGTGACCACGGCAACATGGGGAGACTGCTGCATACCCGTCAGCTGAAAACTGGACAGCTCCACAATAGCAGCGTCATCGGAGCTAATCTCAAACACATACGGGAGCAAGGCGCGTCCAATATTTCCGCCCACAAATGTGCGAATGCCAGCAGC
>SVPB01000022.1 GCA_015066065.1 Oscillospiraceae bacterium
CCCATCCCGAACACGGCAGTTAAGCCCACTCGTGCCGACAATACTTGGCTGGAAGCGGCCCGGAACGATAGGTAGGTGCCAACACACAAGAAACACCCGATACGCCATGCGTATCGGGTGTTTTCTTGTGTTAGATAATAGATAATAGATAATAGATAACAGATGCCAGATGACAGATAGGATAGGCGTTTCACAAAGGCCCCCTTGCCTAAAGGGGGCTGTCGCCGCCAGGCGACGGGGGATTCCGTTCCCCTGCGCACCTACCTGCGGTAGCCCCCCTCATCAGTCAGTTGTGCTTATTTTTCGGGAAGATGGAAAAATATTACAAAATCTTCATTTATATGACAATATTTTAATTTGTATTCATAGTAGTTACGTGTTACAATAAAAACAGAAGGAGGAGATCGTATGATGAATGCCAATCACGTGCACGCATTTACCGCTTCGGTTGTCCCGGCCACCTGTCTGGCAAACGGATACACCTTGTATCGGTGCGCCTGTGGGTATGAATATCGGGCGGAATATACCCCCCAAGGCCCCCACGCCTATGCGCTGTTGGAGCAAAAAGCGCCCACCTGCACCGAAGGCGGCTTTGATCGTTATCGTTGCGCCGTATGCGGCGATGTGGCGGATCAACCGGTGCCGGCAACAGGCCATGCTTGGAGCGATTGGAACATCCTGCTGTATCCTACCTGCACCGAGGACGGCCGACAGGCTCGGCAATGTTCTCGCTGTGGGTTGGGGGAAGAACAGCCCCTTCCGCCCCGGGGTCATGACCTTCTGTCTCCTCGCAAATCTGCTACCGATAAGGGGATGCTGGAAGGCTTCTGCCGCAACTGCGGACAGGAAGTGCAGATTCCCGGGAAGCGCAGCTTTTTTGCGAAGCACAAAAAGGCAATTTTCACCTGGCTCATCTCGTTGGTGGTGTTGGGTTTGTTGGTAGGCGCGTTTTTCCTGTTTGGATTGCCGGAATGGCGCTACCAAAGCGCCCTTAACGCCATCGAGGACGGTGACTACGCTGATGCGTATCAGACCTTGCGTGTCTTGGGAGATTACCGTGACAGCGAGGAAAAGCTGGCGTGCTTTAACATTACTTATGAATTGGAAGAGGATTACATAACGTCTGGTGAAAGCGGCAGGCTCTTTCTCTCCTCTAAAACCCGACGTGATAAGAAGGGCAATGCTACCCTTTACGTGCAGTACACCGAAGACGGATTTGTCTACTACAAGTCCGAGAATGAGTATGATAAGGACGGCAAGCGGCTCTCTTTTGTCGCCTATAATCAATATGGGCGGGTGAATGACCGCACCCAGTACCGGTACGATGATGCTGGCAATATGATTCAAGAGGCCACCTTTGATGAAGAGGGCCGGGTAACCGGAAGAACGGAACATCGGTACGACGACAAGGGCAACGAGACCCTTACCGTTTGGTACGACGAGGCCGGTATCGTGCGGGGCAAACAGGTCCGAGAGTATAATAAGGATGGCAAGGAAACGCTCAGTGTCTATTATGACGACGCCGAACGGCTGGCCGGCAAGGTGGAGACCCAGTATGACAAGAACGGCAACAAGATTCTGGTCAATAATTATGACGAATACGACCAGCTTTCCAACAAAATAACGTATCAATATGACAAGCAGGGGAATCTCACCAAAGAGTGTTATTACGGGCCAAGCGGCCGTCTGATGGGGGAGCGCGTGTGCACATATGACGACGCAGGAAACCTGCTGTCTTGTGTCTCCCGTGATGAAAATGGCGATATCACCGAGAATACCAAGCGAAAATACGATGAGGATGGCCGCTTGATCCGGCTTACCAATTACGATCAGGACGACAAGGTAACGGGTAAAACGGTGCACACCTACAACAAGGAGGGCAACCTGACCAAGACCGTCCATTATATCGACGGAGACAGAGAGTCTGCCCGGACGGAGTATGAGTACGACGAGCAAGGCTACCAGACCCGGTTTACTTGGCACAATGAAGGGGTGACCCGCCGCACCGACTATTCCGGCCCCATCGTTCAGTATACTCCGAAAGCGCCTTAACCAATCTGCTTCAGGACAGCGGCGACCACGTGGTCGCCGCTGTCTTTTCTTGTCTTTGGCGACAGAATTTTTGTTCGTCATTTTTTCCACATTTTGGAGAGCCAATTATCTATATTGCACAAAATCATCTCCCAATGACGAAAAAATTCACAAATTTTATGTCTTTTTATGGAACAAATCGCCAAATTCCTCTTGCAGTTTGACCAAATCTGTGTTACAATGAGATATCTGAAGCGTCCGGGGATAATTGCGCCCTTCTTTAGGGTGGGTTTTTCGGTGCTTCGAGGCGAAACTCTTTATGTATACCTATTTATATTATTTCCCTCTTTTATCTGGACGGCGCGGCCGTTTCACATAATCCCTCTTCCCGGTGGAAGAACGTCAGTTATTCGTTTCGATTAGTGATTAAGGTGGTAGAAGTTATGAAAGTTGTCACAAGAGGTTTAGCACTTGTTGCGGCGCTGTTTGTCATGCTGACTGCTTTACCCGTCGTTGTGTACGCGGAGCCGGAGGCTCCGACCGTCCCCACGACGGGTACGGTCGATACTGATGCGGCGTCCGACGTGATGCCTTATGCGGATTATCTGGCTGCCGGCACCTTTGCCATGGCGACAGGTTCCGTTAAGGACAGTGTGTATCAGGCAGAGGGGTCCTCTCACGTTACGGTGAAGGAAGACCCCAGCATGGGCACGCTGTATCACATGATTAATGAGAAAAAGGACGACGTCCGGGTCAACAGCACCATCAGCTTTGTGATTAACGCTCCCGTTGACGGCGCTTACAACCTGGCTGTCCGTTTTGCCAACATTGAGGCTACGGCAGAGGATTACGTGTTCGAGCTGCTGCTGGACGGCAAAATGCCCTTTGCCGAGTGCCGCGAGATGACCGTATCCGCTTTGTGGGAGGATGATGGTGGGATTCGCGTGCTGTCCAACGGCGACCAGGTCAGCGCTCCCCAGAAGCAGGTAGAGGGTGTGCTCACCCAGCGCTTGTACGACTATATGGGCGTTGCCCGGGAGCCGTACGTGTTCTATCTGACCGCCGGCGCCCATGTATTCACCATGACGGCGACCGGCCGTCAGTTCTACGTGGCTGGCATCCAGCTGGAGGCCCCTGAGGTTCGCCAGAGCTATGCCGAGGTGGACGCCGGGTATAAGCAAAAGGGCTACAAGAACTATACTGGCAAGCAGATTGTCATCGAAGCGGAGAAGACCCTCTATCGCTCCGATTACTCTCTGACCGCTAAGTCCGATAACGGCAGTGCCAGCCTTTCTCCCCACAGCGCGGAGGAATCCCTCATCAACCACATGGGCGGCACCGGCTGGATGGCGGCTAACCAGGAGATCACCTGGGAGTTTGATGTCAAGGAAAGCGGTCTTTACAAGATCGGCTTCGCCTATAAGCAGGCCACCGTTACCAACGGTCAGACCTACCGCTGGCTGAAGATTGACGGCAAGACTCCTTTTGAGGAGGCTTCTCACATCGCCTTCCCCTACGGCACCGGCTGGACCTTTAAGCAGCTGGGCGCTCAGAACGGCGAAGGAGAGGACACCGATCCTTATCTGGTTTATCTGGAGGCTGGCCGTCACACCATGTCCATGGCTGTGACCTTGGGCGACGTGTCGGAAGTGTTTGCCCGTTTGAAGACCATCGTGGATGAGCTGGGCGGTCTGTATCTGGATATGGTTATGATCACCAGTGAGTCCCCCGATGCCAACCGTGACTACGAGCTGCATAAGCAGATCCCCTATTTCCTGGAAGCTCTTAAGACCAACTATGAGAGGCTGGATGTACTGGGTCAGGAGATCGGCACCACCCTGCAGGTTAACGGTGAGCTTAAGGGCGCCGTTAACAACATGGCACGTATCCTCCGGGCCATGCACGACGACTACTACGAGGCCCACCTGCAGATCACTAACTACTATAGCGCTCACCAGACCTTGAGCGCCTGGCTGTACGATATCACCGCCATGGATCTGAGCTTGGATCAGATCGTTCTGGCTGCCCCTGAGCAGGAGTTTGTTACCCCCGAGGCTGGTTTCTGGGAGGATTTGCTGTTCGGCATCCGCCGCTTCATCGATTCCTTTACGGACGGCACCTCTACCATGGTCAGCGGCGACGGCAACATGCCGGTGGTCAAGATCTGGGTTAACTGGGGCCGCGACCAGGTGAAGGTGCTCAACACCCTCATCCAGGACAGCTTCACCCCCAACAACAACGTCGCCGTTAAGGTGGAGCAGGTTAACGCCAGCGTGGTACAGGGTATCATCTCCAACAACTCCCCAGACCTATACCTACATATGGCACGAAGTGAGACGGTTAACCTGGCTATGCGTGGCGTGCTGCATAACCTACTGTTCTTCGATGATTACGAGGAGCAGCTCAAGCAGTTCCACGACGGCGCTGAGCTGCCGTACTACTACCGTGACGGGTGCTACGGTCTGCCGGATACCCAAGGCTTTGATGTCATGTTCTACCGCAAGGACATCCTGGATGATCTGAACATTAAAGTGCCCACCACCTGGGACGAGTTCAAGACCGCCATGGGCATTCTGCAGCGTAACAACATGAGCGTCTACCTGCCTTACGCCAAGAACAGCTCTTCCTTCCTGCCTACCCTGATTCTGCAGAAGGGCGGCAAGATGTATCTGGACGACAAGAGTGCTACCAACCTGCGTGCCCCCGAGTCCATTCAGGCGTTCACCGAGTGGACCGAGTACTACACCAAGTATAGCTTGGATCAGGAAGCCAACTTCACCCAGAAGTTCCGTGTGGGCACCATGCCCATCGGCATCGTGGGTTACACCAGCTACCTGACCTACAAGGTGGCTGCTCCGGAAATCACCGGTAAGTGGACCATCGCTCCCATCCCCGGCACCGTTCAGGAGGATGGCAGCATCAACAACGTGACTGCCGGTTCCGGCACCTCCTGCACCATCATGAAGTCCAGTGAGGACAAGGAAGCCGCCTGGAAGTTCATCAAGTGGTGGGTGTCTGCTGAGACCCAGTATCGCTATTCTGCGGAGTGCGAAGCGGTGTTAGGTGAGACCGGCCGTGTGGCTTCTGCCAACATGGAAGGCGTCGGTCGTATGTCTTGGGACAACGAGGCGCTTGAAGTGATCAACAAGCAGTGGCAGAATGTGGAAGAGATTCCCGAGGTTCCCGGTAGTTACTACGTAGGCCGTTCCATTGACCAGGCCTTCTGGGCCACCAAGGATGGTAAGTCCTCCAGTAAGGAAGCTATCATCGACTGGGCTGAGATCTGCGACGCGGAGATCGAGCGCAAGACCCAGGAGTACATCGATCTGGATCCGGACGCGTAAGAGGGGTGTAAGAAAATGAAAAAAAGTTTCGCTGACATCGTTAAAGAACGGTGGCAGTTGTGGGCACTTCTGGCGCCGTTCTTAGTGCTGTTCGTCATCATGACGGTGCTGCCGGTTCTGTCCTCCATCGTGTTGAGCTTCTTCAACTTCGACATGGTGAACCTGCCGTCCTTTGCCGGCTTGGACAACTACCTGCGTATGTTTATCCAGGACGACATTTTCCCTATCGTTCTTAAGAATACCATTGTTTTGGCCGTGTTGACCGGTCCTGCCGGCTTCCTGCTTTCCTTCGTGCTGGCATGGATGATCAACGAGTTCCGGCCCGGTATGCGTACCTTCCTGTCCTTCATGTTCTACACCCCCTCTCTGGTGGGTGGCGCCATGACCATTTGGCAGCTGTTATTTGCCTCGGATAGCTATGGTTACATCAACAACATCCTGCTGTCCTCTGGCTTGATTACAGCTCCTATCACATGGCTGTCAACAGAAGCTTACATCGTTCCCATCGTGGTGATCGTGCAGCTGTGGATGAGTATGGGTACCTCCTTCCTGGCCAACATTTCCGGTTTGCAGAACATCAATCCGGAGCTGTTTGAGGCTGGCGCCGTGGACGGCATCCGCAACCGTTGGCAGGAGCTGTGGTACATCACCCTGCCGGGCATGTCCAGCATGCTACTGTTCAGTGCCGTTATGCAGATCGCCAGTGCGTTCTCCATCAGCGGTACCATTACCATGCTGGCCGGTTATCCCACCGTCGGTTACGTGGCCGATACCATCGTCTCTTATCTGAGCGACGTGGGTGGCGTGCGTTACGAGATGGGCTACGCTTCGGCTTTGTCCGTTATACTATTCCTCATGATGGTCGGCACACGTTCGATCATCGCAAGAATGCTGAAGAAGGTGGGTTCTTAATATGTGGAAGACAATTAAAGCAATCTTCACTCCGCAGGATAAGAACACCCGTGTTCAGGTGCGTAAGTACACCCGTTCCCGCTTCGGCAACACCATGTTCTTCCTGTTCCTGTTTGCGTTTGGTGCGTTCTCTGTTCTGCCGCTGGTGTATAGTGTGGTCACCTCCTTCAAGCCTTTGGATGAGCTGCTGATCTTCCCTCCCAAGCTGATCACCGTTGAACGTCCCACCATCGAAAACTACACCATTCTGCCGGAATTGATCTCCGGTCTGTCCATTCCGCTGTCCCGTTATCTGGGCAACAGTGTGATGCTGGCTGTGGTGGGTACCGTCCTGCACGTGCTGGCTTCCGGTATGGCCTCCTTTGTACTGGCCAAGTCGGACATTAAGCACGGCAAGATCATCTTTATGATCATCCAGTACTCCCTGCTGTTCAACGCCTACACCCTGGGTATTCCCCGTTACCTCATCTATACCGGTATGGGTATTATCGATACGTATTGGGTGTACATACTGCCGCACATACCATCGGCCATGGGCGTTTTCCTAATGAAGCAGTACATGGATGGCTACGTTCCCAACGCCATCATCGAAGCGGCCCGTATTGACGGCGCCAGCTGGAACAGCACCTTCTGGCGCATCGTGTTCCCCATGGTTCGCCCCTGCGTGCTGACGCTGGTACTGTTTGCGTTCCGTGACATGTGGTCACTGACTGCCGGTGGCACGATCTTTACCGAAGCTCTTAAGACCCTGCCCACCGTTTTGGGCACCATCGGTGCCGGCGGTATTGCCCGTACCGGTGCCTCGATGGCCGCTAACGTTATTATGATGATTCCGCCGATCCTCGTCTACCTGATCTCACAGAGCAGTATCAAGGAGACCATGGGTAGCGCCGGTATCAAGGGTTAAGGAGGGGTAGAGCTTGAAAAGATTAAGTTTTAGAAAGCTGGCTGTCAAGTACCTGCTGCTGCCGGTCATGCTGGTCGCCCTCTTAGCCTCCCCCGTGGCGGCTATTACCCGTCCCGGTTCCTCTGCCGGCTCTGCCGAAAACGTGTACGAGTCCTACAACTACTGGATTGACGGCGAGATGAAAGGCCCCAGCGCCACCTACGCCAAGCCCCTGTACGTGCCGGCTGAAGCGATTACAGCCGACAGTCTGGGTCTGCCGCTGTTTGACGAGCTGACCGATATCTGCACCGACGAAAAAAATCGTCTGTTCATTCTGGACGGTGGTGCCGGTCAGATCCACATCTTGGACGAAGATTACAAGCTCATCAAGACGCTGGGTGCCCTGACCTACGTTGGTGAGGACGTAATCGAAAATGATGAGGTCATCCTGCGCAAGGGCGACAGCCTGGAATATAAGGACGCCGTTGGTGTCTTTGTTAAAGAGGATACCCTGTATGTGGCGGATACCAAGTCGCACCGGGTTTTGGTTTCCGACATGGACGGTAACGTGTCCTTCTGTCTGGGCAAGCCTAAGCATGCGCTGATTACCGAAGACTTTGAGTACAAACCCCAAAAGGTGGCCGTTGACTCCAAGGACTACACTTATGTATCCTGCGACGGCTCCTACTACGGTGCGTTGGTGTACTCTCCCTCCATGGAGTTCCTGGGCTTCTACGGTGCCAACAAGGTGCCGGCCACCGTGCTGGACGTGTTGTCTAACCTGTTTGACCGCCTGTTCTCCAACGACGTCAAAAAGAGTCAGGAGGAGCTGAGCCTGCCGTACCAGTTTGTTGATATGGTGGTTGGCCCCGAGGACTTTATTTACACGGCTACCGGCCGTATACAGGAAGGCGCCATTCAGACCGGACAGATCAGCATCATGAACCCCGGCGGCGCTGACATTTCCGGCAAGGAAGGCTATAATTTTGCCGACCCCGAGCGCGGTTCCTTTAAGAACACTGCCGTTACCCAGAGTATTGTGGGTGTTGCGGTGGACAGCGACGGATTCTTCTACATCATTGATAACGGTTACGGCCGTGTGTACATGTACGATGAAGAGTGTAACCTGATCTCCGTCTTTGGCGGCGCTCTGGGTGAGCACTGGCAGCAGGGCACCAACCGTTACGCTGTGGCCATTGCTGTTCTGGGTAGTGACATTCTGGTCTGCGACGGTCATAAGAGAACCGTCAACGTCTATAAAATCACTGCTTTTGGCGAGAAGATGCGTTCTGCGCAGCTCAAGACGCTGGCGGACGACTTCGAGCATGCGATTCCCGAGTGGGAAGAGATCATTGGCGAGGACCAGAACTGTCAGCTGGCTTATGCCGGCTTGGCTAAGGCGTATTACACCATCGGCGACAACGAGAAGGCCGCCATGTACGCCGAGCTGGCTCTGGACCGTGAGACCTACTCCAACGCTTTTGTAAAGCTCCGCCAGAAATTCCTGGAAGAGAACTTTACCCTGGTTTTTGTCGGCGCGGTGGCGCTGATTGCCGGTCTGCTGGTGCTGGGCATTCTCAAGAAGAAGAAGGGCTGGCAGTTCATCAAGAATGAAAAGCTCAAGGTCATGCTGGGCTGCGTCGCCCACCCGGTGGAATCCTTCCGCTTGGTCAAGGAGAAGCAGCAAGGCTCGCTGTTGTTGGCGTTTGCCATTCTGGTGATCTACTATCTGCTGTCCTTTGCTTCGGCCACCTCGACCGGATTTGCTTACAACCACTTCGATGCAGGTAGCTTTAACTCTCTGTACTTGTTGTTCGGTTCGGTGGGCCTGGTGCTCCTGTTTACCATAGCCAACTGGATGGTTTGCGTTCTGTTGGGCGGTATCGGCCGACTCAAAGAGATCTTCATTGTGACCTGCTACTGCTTGATTCCCCAGATCTTCTCGTCGGTCATTTCTCTGGTTTGCACTCATGTGTTGGTGCCGGATGAATTCGTGTTCGTCGAGTTGATCGCTACGGCATTCACGCTGTACACGGCGTTTATGATGATCATAGCCATCATGCGGATACACGACTTTGAGTTTGGTCGTTTCCTCGGCACCACCGCCTTGACGGTTGTGGCCATGCTGATCATCGTATTCCTGATCTTCCTGGTATTCCTGCTGGCACAGCAGGTATGGAACTGGGTGGCGACGGTGTTTGTCGAGATTAAGTATCGATAACAGAAAGGGAGGAACGCAAATGAAAAGAACAATGCGCGTTGCGGCGGCAGTCGTATGTCTGCTGTTCTGCATCAGTTTTGCCGGCTGCGGATCTTCTCTGGAAGACGCTAAGGTTATCGATACTCTGCGTTACAGCAAGGTAACCTACGCCCAGAATTCCGAGGAAATCTCTACCGGTGTCGTGGCAGAAAACGACACCTGGCAGCTGGAATGGGACCAAAAGAACAAGCGTGTCAGCTTTGTTGAAAAGGCGACCGGCAACGTATGGGGGCAGACGCCTATCGAGTCCATCAGCCTGCAGCCGGATGAGAACGGCATCAGACGTAAGAACCATCCGCAGGTTGAGTCTGCCATCCAGGTGTTTTACCAGAACACCACCAACATGGTGGAGGAGAGTGCCTGGTCTTACAATGATGCCGTGCGTGCCGAGCGTGCCGACGACATCGAGAGTGGCGTGTATACCATGAAGATCGAAAACGGTCTGCGGGTGGTATATGACTTCTACAACTTCGAGATCATGGTGCCGGTCGATTACAAGCTGGAAGGCGATCGCTTTACTGTTTCGGTGGATCCTACCAAGATTGCCGATAACGGTGAAAACGTGGCCACCGGCGTATCCATCGCCCCGTTCATGTGTGGTGTGAAGAACGGCGCCGAGGACAGCTGGATCTTTATGCCGGACGGTGCCGGCACCATCATCGAGCCTAACGATGTGGATACGGTTGGTGATACCGGCAGCCTGCCGGTGTATGGCCGCGATCTGATCATCCAGAATTATGCGTTTATGTCTAAGCGCCAGCAGGTGACCATGCCGGTATACGGCGTCAAGAAGGGTGACAAAGCGCTGCTGGCTGTTATCGAAGGCGGTGCGGAGTCGGCGGCCATTAACTGGAACGTCGGTTCGGAGAACATCCGCTATTCCAGTGTATACGCTTCCTTCGCCTTCCGCGGCTACAATGAGGTGGTTCCTCCCAGAGGCTATTCCACCCCGGCCGCCTACATCCGTATTTTTGCCGATTACATCAATCCCGAGGTAATATCGGTGGCCTATTACGCTCTTAGCGGCGACAAGGCGAACATCAACGGCATGGCGGAGACCTATCGCAACTACCTCATTAAGAAGGGTGAGCTTAAGAAGGTCAACACCGAGGAGAAGCGCGTGGCCCTCAAGTACATTGGCGGCGTGGTTCAGCCGGATTCGCTCCTGGGCTTGCCCTCCAGCAAGCTGTTCCCCATGACTACCACCGAGCAGGCGGGGGAGATGACCGCCGCTTTTGCCGAGAAGCTGGGCACCGACTTCTACGTGGACCTGGTTGGCTTCGGTGAATCCGGCGCGGATATCGGCACCTATGCCGGTGGCTTCACTACCGCCGGCAAACTGGGCGGCGAGTCCGGCATGCTGAGCCTCTCCGCAAAGATGAAGGAGCTGAAGGTTCCGTGGTTTATGGACTTCAACCTCATCACCTTCACCGACGGCTCCAACGGCTATACCGTTGACAACCATGGTGCGGTGTGGTCTAACCAGCAGACGGCGTACTTCAACCCCCATCGGGTGCTGTCTCGTATGACCAACAATGACGTGCGCTATTATCTGATGGGTCGTGACTATCTGGTGGGCGCCGCTGAAGAGCTGATGGAGGAATTCCCCTCCATGGGTCTGCAGGGTATCTCCTATGACTCTCTCTCCAGCGTTGTTTACTCCGACTATCAGACCGGCGCCTATTCTGCCTGCGCCAACATGATTGAGGATGCGCTGAGCATCATCAATAAGACCAAGGAGAAGGGCCACACCTATCTGGCAGATGCTCCCAACGTGTATGCTGCTGTCAATGCGGATACTATCTTGGATGCACCGCTGTACTCCTCCTTGTTTGACTTCAGCGATTACGACGTTCCCTTCTATCAGCTGGTACTGCGCGGTTATGTACCGATGAACTCCGTGTCCATCAATCTGACCGCCGACGAGGAGGATGCGTTGCTGCGCTGTGTCCGTGCCGGTATTGCTCCCTCTTACACCCTGACCTACAACTATGATAAGGAGCTCATCACTTCCGAGCACACCTTCATCTACGGAAGTAGCTACGAGGGCAACAAGGGGAAGATCCTTGACACGGCGGATACCCTTAAGGGTTATCTGGAGAGCATTGAAGGAGCGACCATCACGGGCTATGACGTCATCAGCGACGACGTGTCCGTCACGCGTTACAGCAACGGCGTGTACGCCGTGGTCAACCTGGGCGATACGGAAGCTCAGACCGACTACGGTAAGGTGCCTGCCGACAGCTGGATTACAGGGAGGGTTGCAGAATGATGACCAAACGTGTTCGTCGGCCGATCGGCCTGGAAACCAAAAAAGCCCGTTACGGGTACATCTTTATTGCTCCCTGGATCATTGGCGTGCTGCTGTTCTTCATTTACCCCATTGTCCAGTCTGCAATCTTTAGCTTTTCCAAGCTTCACTTTGAGCCAACCGGTGTTGAGACCGAGTTTGTCGGTACGGAAAACTTCAATTTCATCCTGAACATCGATCCCAACTACACCGGAAACCTGTCAGCGGCCATTTCCAGTTTCTTTGTCTCACTGCCCTTTATTCTGGTGCTGAGCTTGATTCTGGCGCTGTTGCTTAACAACAACTTCCGTGGCCGTCTGTTCTTCCGTGCTATGTACTTCATCCCGGTCATCATGGCCAGTGGTCCTGCTCTGGTGCAGTTCCTGGAAGCTGCCGGCAGCAACGCTACCGACGTGGCGGTGGCCGATTCGGTTTCCTTCGCCATGATGGACTTTACCGAGGTTCTGGAAGGCCTGAGCTTGCCTCCCGCCATCAACGACTACCTCGGTTCCGCCTTGGATGGTCTGTTTATGATGGTGTGGCAGAGTGGCATCCAGATCGTTCTGTTCATCGCCGGTCTGCAGTCCATTCCGGATCTGCTGTATGAGGTGGCTAAGGTGGAAGGCGCTACCAAGTGGGAAGAGTTCTGGTTCGTTACCCTGCCTATGCTGCTGCGGCCTATGCTGTTGGTGGTTATCTTCACCATGGTGGAGACCATCATCTCCAAGACCAACCCCGTTATTAAGCAGGCACTGGGCCAGTTTAACAACATGGAAGCCGGTCAGGGCTCGGCCATGCTGTGGTTCTACTTCCTGATCGTTGGCGCCATCATAGCGCTGCTGCTGTTCATTTACAACTATGCGTTCTTGCGGAAGTGGGGTTGATGAATATGGAAAATATTAAGAACTTCATTAACGGAAGAACCGCGGACAAGATCCGCAAGAAGTCCTTGAGTGGCGCCGTCTCCCTGATGCGTCTGGCTTTCCTGATCATTGTGGGTTATATCGTATTGTATCCCATTCTGTTCATGGTCACCAACGCAATCAAGACATCCGCCGACTTCCTGGACGTCAGCCATACTTGGCTGCCGCTGGAATACACCTTTGAGAACTTTTCCGAAAGCCTGCGCATCATGGGCTTCCCCGACTTTGAGCTGATGGCTCAGGAGGGACTTTCCGTGGAGGCCTTCGGCAGCCTGGGCCAGACGGTCATCCTGCAGATGGTCAGTGCGGTTCTGGAAATCATGATGTGCGCTTTCATTGCGTACGGCTTTGCCCGCTTTAAGTTCAAGGGTAAGTCCATCGCCACCGTGCTGCTCATTCTCTCGTTGCTGGTTCCCCTGGAGATGTACAGTATCGGTCTGTCGGTTAACTACCGTATTCTGGGCATCTTCGATACCCCCTTCGTTTATTGGCTACCGGCATTGTTTGGCGTCGGTATCCGTTCCGGCATGATCATCTACATCTACCAGCAGTTCTTCATTGGTCTCCCTGCTGAGCTGGAAGACGCGGCTTACGTGGATGGCGCCGGTCCGGTGCGTACCTTCTTCAGCATTGCTCTGCCTTCCTCCAGCGTGGTTATTGTTACGGTTTCCGTGCTGACCATCATCTGGTACTGGAATGAGAACTACCTGGCGGAGCTGTGTTTCATGAACGAAAACCGTCCGCTGTCGGTGCTGATGAACCAGTGCGGCACCTTGCTGGCTGCGCACGGTATCAACACCGGTCAGGGCCTGTACGTCGCTTATAAGAGCGCCTGCTGTCTGCTGTTCTTAGCGGTACCGCTGATTTTCTACATGATCATCCAGCGCAAGTTCGTTAAGTCCATCGACCGCGTGGGTATCACCGGCTAATCTTTTCAAAAAAAGGACCGTTTCCCGATGGGAGACGGTTCTTTTTTGTCGTTCTTCTGTACTTGTCAAGCGGTCCTGCTTGTGGTATCATAGAATAAAGGTGAGCCAAGGGCTACGTATTGCCTGCCATATCCCCTGCGCATGGTGGGTTATCAAATAAAGGAGTGAATGACGTGAAGCGTTTTCTCATCGTGGTAGATATGCAGAAGGACTTTGTGGACGGTGCCTTGGGCACCGCAGAGGCGGTGGCCATCCGGGATAAGGTGGCAGAGAAGATCCGCACCTTTGACGGAGACATTTTTGTCACCTTCGATACCCACCAGACCGGATACATGGATACTGCCGAAGGACGGCATCTCCCGGTACCCCATTGCATCAAAGGCACCCCCGGCTGGGAGCTGGATGCGGTGGTGGCCTCGGCGTTGGCCGAGCGCCCCTATACGGCGGTGGAAAAGCCCACCTTCGGCTCGGTGAAGCTCCCCGGTTTAATCGCCGATGCCGCTGATGGCCAACCGTTTACGCTGGAGCTGGTGGGGCTGTGCACCGATATCTGTGTGGTGTCCAATGCTTTGCTTCTGAAGGCTCATTTCCCCGAAATGCCGGTGGCGGTGGACGCCGCTTGTTGTGCCGGGGTGACTCCGGCCACCCATCAGGCGGCGCTGGACACCATGAAAATGTGTCAGATCGAGGTGGGGGTATAAAAAACGGTGCATTTATTCTTTACAATCCGGCCATTTGGGATTATAATGGCCATATTACGATCAAAGGCGGTAAGTGTATGAAATATCTGGTTCTTTTGTGTGACGGTATGGCCGATACACCCTCCGATTATCTGGATGGCAAGACCCCTATGGAGCTGGCGGTCAAGCCTCAGATGGATGCGTTGGCTCGGGTGTCCGAGGTGGGTCTGTGCAAGACGGTGGCCACCGGCCTTAAGCCCGGCAGTGACGTGGCCAACCTGTCGGTCATGGGTTATGACCCTACGGTATCCTATACCGGTCGTTCTCCGTTGGAGGCGGCCAGCATCGGCATTGATCTCAAGGATACCGACGTGACCCTGCGTTGCAACGTGGTCACCCTCTCGGATGAGGAAAACTACGAGGATAAAACCATGGTGGACTACTGTGCCGGTGACATTTCTACCGAAGAAGCCCGTCAGATCATTGCCACCGTGCAGGAGGCCTTTGGTAACGACGTTTACCGTTTCTATCCCGGTGTCAGCTACCGTCATTGCCTGGTGGTGCAGAATGGCACCACCGATCTGGGCACCATGACCCCGCCCCACGATATCAGCGGCCGGGTGGTGGGGGAATACCTCAGCCAGTCTCCCAACGCCGCCCCTCTGGTGGCGCTTATGAAGCAGAGCTACGAGCTGCTCAAGGATCACCCGGTCAACCGGGCACGTGTTGCCAAGGGCGAAAAGCCGGCCAACTCCATCTGGCTGTGGGGCGAAGGCACCAAGCCGGTGGTAGCCAACTTTAAAGAGAAAAATGGGGTATCCGGCTGCGTCATTTCGGCGGTGGATCTGCTCAAGGGCATCGGCATCTGCGCCGGTATGGATACCCCTGAGGTGGCAGGTGCTACCGGCTATATCGATACCAACTTTGACGGCAAGGCGGAGGCGGCTATTGAGGCGTTCCGGGCTGGCACCGAGCTGGTTTATGTGCACGTGGAAGCTCCCGACGAGTGTGGGCACCGGTGTGAGCCGGACAACAAGGTCAAGTCCATCGGTCTCATTGACGAGAAGATCCTGCAGAAGGTCAAGGCGTATCTGGATGCCACGGGAGAGGACTACCGTATCCTCATCTGCCCGGATCATCCTACCCCCTTGCTGACCAAGACCCACGCCGGCGACCCGGTTCCCTTCCTCATCTACGACAGCCGCAAGCAGCTGAACGGCGTTTCGACCTTTACCGAAAAGACCGCCGCCGCTACCGGTGTATACATCGAGCATGGCCCCTCCATCATGGACCGCCTGCTGGAGAAATAATCAAAGAAGCCCGACACCGTTTAGGTGCCGGGCTTCTTCACTTTAGGATAGATATTCCATCGCTGTACCCCTGGTTTTCATTGGGGAGGATGGTCTACCGGTATAGCTTGAGCAGCATGGTCACCAGCCGTCCGTTGGCGGAGGCGTTGGGACTCCAGGGGCAGAAATAAGGATCCCGCAGATGATACCGTTCCTGCATCAGATACTCCGGCGACATGGAATACCGCAGGGTGCTGTCGATGATCGCCTCGCACTCTTCGGTCATTCCCAGACGCAGGAAGGTGTCAAACCAATAATATTCCTCCAGGGTGGTGTACCATACCCGCATCACCCCGTCGGCGTCCTTGCTGTAGTGGTGGTCGGGCATCCGCCAGTAGAGGCCCTCGTGGATGCGGCCCTTGCTACGCATATAGCGGGTCAGCCCCTCCACATCCTCCCGGTCAAGCTCCAGGGCGGCGGTGACGGTGCCGATAAAGGGGGAGAAGGCGAACAGGGTCTCGTCTCCCGTGTAGTCGGGGACAAAGCTGGACAGGGCGATTCCCTCGGCGGGATCGCTCTTCTGCTTGGCCACGTCAAAGCAATGGCGCACCACCGCCCGATAGGCATCGTATTCTGCCCGTATCTCGGCGGCGAGGGGGTCGTTCAAGAGGGTTGCTGCGTCGGCAAACCGCCGTAGACCGATCAGGTTCATGGTGTCGGTGAAGGTCCAGGACTGGAACACCAGCTCGCAGTCGCAGCTGGGGCGAGGCGGATACAACCCTACCAGAACCCCCACCTGCTCTTTGGTGGAGGCACGGGTGTTTTGGATGCAGGCAAAGGCACGCAGGGCGGCCTCCCGGTGCTTGCACCAGTACCGGTTGCCGACCTTGATTGCGTGATCGGCAAAGCTGTACAGCGCCATGGCGCTGGCCATGGCCCAATAACGTCCCAGCGGAACTACCTCGCCGTCTTCCTGCTGCATCTCTTCGAAGTAAAGGGAGATGGCCGGTTCTACATAGTCGTCAAAGTCGCCCAGCTGATCCAGCGCTTCCAGCACGTACAGCGCTTCAAAGGCCCACATATGACGCTGCAAGCCACCCTGACGGCAGATGACCAGTTCTTTGCCTTTTGTACGGGTGAAGCATTGCAGCATCTGCACGGTCAGATGGCGGATGAGCGACCCATGCTCCGCTTCCAGGGCAGGGGGCAGGGGCACCAGACGCCCTAGCTCTTTCTGATAGTAGGCGATCGTCTCGGCCTTTTGTTCATCATAGGGGCGGCACACCGTCTCGCCCTTGCCCAGGGTGAGATACACCGTCCGGTCAGCCCCGGCGGGCAGGGTTATGTCGGCGTATAAGAGGCCGGACGCTTCGTCATAGTCGAAGGGGACTTCCCCCGTAAAGGTGACAAAGTAGTCTCCGTCCCGGCAGACGTCCCCCTCCCGACGGAAGGTGGCGGGCAGCGCCTGCCACACCGACAGATCGGGATCGTAGTGACGGTAAAAGTCCGGTGCGCCGGGGAGTAAGGCTTCCTCCTGCCCGGCACGCAGATAAACGCCCACCCGTTCGCTTAACGGCAGGCTTCCGACGTTCTGTAGGGTGATCTTCAGATAGGCGGTGGCAGCCCGCCGGGTATCCCCCAGCGCCTCCACCGTCATGGCGAGATCACCGTATCGGTTGATCACTGTATGAACGGGTGTACCGTCGGGACAGATGCGGCTTTCGGTGCGGGTCACGTCGGCGGATGCTGGTTCTTTGCCCACCACCGGCCAAAGTCCGCAAGCGTGTTCGGTGGCGTATTCGTGTATAACCGGGCCGGGGTGTGCTGTCGCTTCGCCTAGCATGACCTTGCCCTCACGCCAGAGGGTGAGGAGGCGCTGGGACTGCGGTGGCTGCAGATAGCGCCGGGTGGTCACCGGCTGTTGCCATTCTTTCACGCTAATCACCTCATCAAAAGTGTTCGTACATGCCGCCCACCGCTTTGGGGAAGGCTCGGAAGAAGTCGTCGGCGTTGCCGCAGACGGTGATGGCGTCGCTGTAGGCGGCTTCCCGGGCGGTGACGGCGTCGTAGCCGTACAGCAGACGAGCCATCTCACCGGCATCGGCGATCATATCCACCGGCGCATCGTCGGCCAGACGTTCTACCTGCACAGACCCGCCGCCATAGTGCACCTCAAACGCTCCGTCCACGGTGGGAAGGGTGTCGGTGATGCGGATGCGGAAGGTGCCGGGCTGGTCGGGGTACCGGTGGGCCTCCAGCAGCTTCTTGGTGTCAAGGATACGGGCCATGATATCCGGCAGGATCTGATAGCGGGTGTGGGTGTAATGCTGTAACGCCCGCTCCACCTCGGGGCACATGGCGAGGTTGGCAAACTCCACGTCGTCCAGCTCTCCCTCGTACATGCGGATAAAGCCCAAGAGCGCCTTCATGGCCGAGGGGGAGGTGTAGGCCAGCTCCTTGACCGACAACAGACCGTCCTCGTAATGGTTGATGTACAAGGTCTTTTGGGCGGTGTAGGCGATGTACCCCACCGGCTGTCCGTCCTCGTACCGGATGTAGGTATCGTACTTGGCAAAATAGGTGTTGTCAAACCGCCGCAGCATCAGCTGTCGGTTGGCAGAGAAGGTGTTATAGATGTGGATGAGATCCTGCAGCTGCTGCTCGGTGCCGGTGTACTTGACCAGCTCGCAGCAGCGGGGGACAAAGTCGATGAGCCGGATGGGGCACCGGGCGATGAGGTGATCCGCTACCTTACCGTAGCCGAACTTGCGATAGTAGGAGAAGGAGAAGGGATGCAGCAGAGATACCACCGCTCCGTTTTCTTCCGCCAGCTGGTAAAAACGGTCGAACAGCTGACGCACGTAGCCGTGGCGGCGATGCTCCAGAGGGGTGGCCACGCCGCTCACCGTCATAGTCTTGATGAAATCGTCCCCATAACGGGTGTAGACAAAGCGAATGGCTCCTTCGCACACCTGGGTATCCCCTTCGTGGATGGTTACCTCATAACGCTTGAGATAGGGCAGGTCGTGGGTTAAGGTCTCGCAGATGGTAGGCATGGTCATCGCTCCTTTTTTGACACGGTTTATTGGCTTCATTGTACCCCACGGTGGTGGCCTTGTCCATGCACATTTGTCTCGAAAGGTTGCACTATTTTCCCTGAAAAAAGCTTATTTTTTCTTGCGGCTGTAGCGGCTGTATTTTTTCTTATCCACCGGCTTGCGAGGGGCGGCCTGCCGGCTCTGAGGGTCAGGGGCTACCAGGCAGCCGGGCCCGGTACCAATGAGATCCCGCCGCCCGGCCTTTTGCAAGGCGGCCAGCACCGTCTGTCGGTTTTCCGGCCGATAGTATTGCAGCAGCGCCCGTTGCTCCGCCTTTTCCCGAGGGGAGCGAGGCACGTATACCGGCTGCAGGGTGGCCGGATCTAGTCCGGTGTAGAACATGCAGGTGGAAATAGTGCCGGGGGTGGGATAGAAATCCTGTACCTGTTCCGGATGCAGGCCCTCTTTTTTGAGGAATTGCGCCAGCTTAATGGCATCCTCCACCGTACTGCCGGGGTGGGAGGACATGAGATAGGGCACCAGATATTGCTTTTTGCCGTCGCTCTTGGTCAGCTCATAGAACCGCTGGCGAAACCGTTCGTACACCTTGAAAGAGGGCTTGCCCATGTATCGCAGGACCCGGTCGGACACGTGCTCCGGCGCCACCTTGAGCTGGCCGCTGACATGATGGCGGATCAGCTCCTTGAAAAACCGTTCATCCGGATCGGCCAGCAGATAATCGTACCGGATACCGGAACGGATAAACACCTTCTTGACCCCCGGTACCTGCCGCAGTCGCCGCAGGAGGGTCAGATAATCCTCGTGATCCACCTTGACGGCCGGGCAGAGGGTGGGAGCCAGACAACGCTTATCCTTGCAGGCGCCACGTTTTAGCTGTCCCTCGCAGGCCGGGTGCCGGAAGTTGGCGGTAGGGCCGCCCACGTCGTGCACGTAGCCCTTGAAGTCCGGCATACGGGTCATGGCCTCCACCTCCTGCACCACGCTGTCGTGACTGCGTGAGGAGATGATCCGCCCCTGATGATACGCCAGCGCACAGAAGTTGCAGGCGCCAAGACATCCCCGGTTGTGGATGACCGAGAACTTGACCTCCGCAATGCCCGGGACACCACCTAACGCCTCGTAAGAGGGGTGATAGTTTCGCATATACGGCAGGGCGTACACCCGATCCATTTCTTCGGTCGTCAAGGGGAGGGAAGGTGGATTCTGTACCAGGATCCGATTGCCGTGACGCTGGATGATCACCTTACCCCGGACGGGATCGTGTTCCTCCTGCTGGATGCGGCAGGAGATAGCGTATTGCCGCTTACCGCTGTCGGTAGGGGCACTCACCAGCTCATAGGAAGGGCACTCCGCCGCCGGCAAAGGCTGGTATGCCGCCGCCGGCACCGCATAACAGGTTCCCCGGATATCGGTCAGTGACCGGATATCCTCTCCGGCATCCAGCCGCCGGGCAATCTCCACCACGTGCCGTTCCCCCATGCCGTACATCAGCAGATCGGCACCGCTGTCAATGAGGATGGAGGGGCGTACCCGGTCGTCCCAGTAATCGTAATGGGCAAACCGTCGCAGGGAGGCTTCCAGACCGCCGATGGAAATGGGCACGTCACCGTACAGCCGCCGCACCGTCTGGGTATAGGTGATGGTGGCACGGTCGGGGCGTAGCCCGGCTTTGCCGCCGGGGGAATAAGCGTCCTCACTGCGCCGCTTCTTGGCGGCGGTGTAGTGGGCTACCATGGGGTCGATGTTGCCCCCGTTGATGAGAAAACCCAGCCGCGGTCGGCCAAAACGGCGGTAATCCTCCTCCGTCTGGGGCTGGGACAGGATACACACCCGGAAGCCTTCCGCCTCCAGCACCCGAGAGATGATGGCCGTACCAAAGCTGGGGTGATCCACGTAAGCGTCCCCGGTAATGAGCACAAAATCGGCACACTCCCAGCCACGGTCACGCATGTCGTCGCTGTTGATGGGTAAAAAGGGCATGGCCGCCCCTCCTTATTTCATAGTCAGTTTTATATTACCATATAGAAGCGCATCAATCAACCCATTGTCGAAAAAACTGTTTTGTGACTTGACAAGCCGGGGGATACCCCGTATAATGAGCGTAGTATGGAAAGGTGTGCGGATGACTCTCTGGTGTATTCGCCGCTTTTTCATTTAACAGAGGAGGATTGTTATGAAACGGAAGATTACCATTTTTGCAACCGTGGCGTTGCTGCTGGTAGCCGTGGTGGTGTGCTCCTTCACCCTCAAGAAGACCACCCTCGTGGACTGCGGCGACTGCGTGGACGGTACGTCCTATGCCTATACTTGTGTGGATTGCGAGGGCGAAGGCGAAACGGATGACGGCGTCTGCGCCGTGTGCGAGGGCCATGGCGGTACCGAGGCCGTGGGCACCTGCGAGACCTGCAACGGTGCCACCGAGGTGGTGGCGGACAGCCCGTATTATGCCACCTTCATGTCCCTGATGCCGGCTCTCATCGCCATTGTGCTGGCGCTGATTACCAAGGAGGTCTACAGCTCCCTCTTTATCGGTATCGTGTGCGGCGCTTTGTTTGCTACCAATTTTAATCCGGTCGCTACCCTGGATACCATCCTGGAGGATGCTCTTATTGCGGCTGTGTCCGGTACCGCCGGCATCTTCGTGTTCTTGGTAGTGCTGGGTATTCTGGTGGCCCTCATCAACAAGGCCGGCGGCTCGGCCGCCTTCGGCCGTTGGGCGGCTACCCACATTAAGTCCCGGGTGGGCGCCTCCCTGAGCACCTTTGTGCTGGGCGTGCTTATCTTCATCGACGACTACTTCAACTGCCTGACGGTAGGCTCGGTCATGCGCCCGGTCACCGACCGTGCCAAGATCAGCCGTGCCAAGCTGGCCTACCTCATTGACGCGACGGCGGCTCCCATCTGCATGATTGCCCCCATCTCTTCCTGGGCGGCGGCGGTGAGCGAATACACCTCCGGTGTGGTTGACGCTGCCGGCAACGAGGTTTCTGAGCTGGGCCTGTTCGTGCGTGCTATCCCCTATAACCTCTATTCCTTGCTGACCTTTGTGTTCATCATCGCCATCGTACTGATGAAGCTGGATTACGGTCCCATGCGCCGCCATGAGCGCAACGCTCTGGGCGGTGACCTGTTCACCAACGGCGGCGAAGTGGTTTCCAACGAGGAAGTAGAAAAGGGCAACTCCCGTGGCCGGGTCATCGACCTGCTGCTTCCCATCCTTGTGCTCATCGTTGTGGCGGTGATCGCTCTGGTCTACGTGGGCGGCTTCTTCGGCGGCGATAAGGATGGCGACTTCATTGGCGCCTTCGGTAATACCGATGCCACCGTGGGTCTGCCTCTGGGCGGCATCCTGGTGCTGGTGCTGACCGTGCTGTACTTCATCTGCCGCCGTCTGGTGACCTTTAAGGAAGCCATGGCCTGCATCCCCAAGGGCTTTATCGCCATGGTGCCGGCCATCCTCATCCTGACCATGGCCACCGGCCTCAAGGAGATCACCGGTCTTCTGGGCTCTGACGCTTTCGTAGAAGGAGCGCTGGCCAACGCCGGTGCCCTGCACAACTTCCTGCCGGCCATCATCTTTCTGGTGGCTTGTGCCATTGCGTTTGCCACCGGCACCTCCTGGGGCACCTTCGGCATCCTCATTCCCATCGTGCTCAGCGTGTTCCCGGCTGGCAGCGAATTGATGATCATCGGTATGTCTGCTTGCCTGGCCGGTGCGGTGTGCGGCGACCATTGCTCGCCCATTTCCGACACCACCATTATGTCCTCCGCCGGTGCGCAGTGTGAGCACGTCAACCACGTGTCCACCCAGTTGCCCTATGCCTTGACGGTGGCGGCGGTGTCCTTCGTGGGCTACATTCTGGCCGGCTTCGTCCAGGATCCCTGGATCGTGCTGGCGGCCAGCGCCGTGTTGCTGGTGGTGGTGCTGTTTGCCATCCGTGTGGTCACCAACAAGAAGGAAGCGTAACATCTTAACCGATACAAAGCGGCCCTGTGCATGCACAGGGCCGCTTTGCTTGCTTTTTTTCCAAAAATATAGTACAATTTTTGGAAAAAAGGAAAACAAAAAACGCTTCTTATGTGTCTCTTATACGACAGCATAGCACAGTGAGGGGGTGTGTCTGTGAAGACCGTGAATGATAAACTGGAGCAAGCCTACCGTGAGGAGCGCGTGGCGGTGTATCACACCGCTTTGACCTACCTTAAGGATTCTGCCGCCGCAGAGGACGTGATGCAGGATGTGTTTTTGGCCTATCATACTGCCTTGAGTGGGGGCGAACCGGTACGTCACCGCCGGGCGTGGCTGTTGACCGTTACCCGTCATCGCTGTCTTAATAAGCTACGAGACGGCGGCCGTGTAGAGCCGATGGAGGAGATCCCTGCTGTGGTGGAGGAGGATCCGGCGGCGGCGGTGGAGGAGCGACACACCGTGGAGACGATCCTTGCTTGCCTGACCCGGGAGGAGCGACTGGCCTTCACCCTGCATCATCTGGATGGGTACACTTATTGGGCCATCGCCCGGGGATTAGACTGTCCCGTGGGCACGGTGCAGACCCGTTGCCGTGCTGCTCGCCGTAAGGTGCGAAACTTACTGCAAGCAATGCACCGAGAGGAGGTTTTGTAATGACTTACCGTGGATGGAAAAAAGAAATCAAGCGTCTCCGCCGGCAGGCCACGCCGGACATCGCTGACCGACTGCCTTTTTCTGGCGAAATTTCCACCGCCCGACCGATGGTATGGCGCCGGGTAACAGCCGCGGCCGCGGCCGCTGTCGTGCTGGTGGGCGCCTGCCTTACGGGGATGCGGTATTGGCCGACCTCTCCCCAGTCATCCGCCGTTTCCGGTGGGGAGGAGCTGGTGGTCACCCCTACTCCGGATGTGGCGCCTGTACAGCACACGTCGGTTAAGCTGGTGGCCCTACGGCACGCCGGCACCGGGACAGCTTACGATCGGACCTGTACCTATGTTGGCGTCCGTACCATGCAGGTATCCAACCCGGCGGCGGTGGAGGGGCATGCCTCCTGCGAGGGTGTGTTCTACAACATGGAGAAGCAGACCTATTTCTGCGCCCAGCACGTGGTGCAGGAGGCGCTGGTGCGCCACGGTTTGGGAAATAAGGCGGTGTATTTTCACTACTATCATCCGGCTTTGCAACGGGTGCTGTTCACTGTGAACGGCGGTTCCCGTCCCTCCTACTGCTACGATATCGCCGCCGATACCCTGCAGAAGCTGCCGATGTCGCTGCACCAGTGCCCCGGTATCACCGCCATGGGCACCAGCCCTTACGTGGTGCTTCCCCGGTTGGGCGGTGATCGGGATGAGCTGTTTCTGGTGGATATGCGCACCGGGGACGCCCGGAGCGTGCTTCGGGACAACGGGGGCCGGTATCTCTACACCCCCATGGACGACGGCCACCTGTCCCATGACGGTGGATATGTGCTGTTCACCCTCTCCGGTGGAGGGCCGGAGACGGTCAACAGCCCCCGGCGCACCACCGTGGCGTATGAGATCGCTACCGGCAAGAGTAGGACTTTTACGGGAGAGATCCATGCGGAGATTCCCGGTACCACCCGGTTGCTCATCAAGAACCCTGATGGCTATGCGGTGCACGATCTGGCCACCGGGCAGACGGTTCCCTACGCCGAGGCCGGGCTGCCCGGTCAGTACCGCTGGCAGGTACAAAAGACCGATGACTTCAACACCTCTTTTGGTGTCCGGATCAATTATCGCCTCCGGCTGTACGATCGGGAGACCGGCCGTTATAGCTACTTGTACGATCGGTTTGTGGATGCCCATACTGTCAGCGCCGATGGCCGGTACGTGTACTACTACGTACGGGGAGAGGACTATATCCGGGTGCGTGATCTGCTCACCGGCGCCGATGAGGCGGTAGCGGTGGACGAAGATTTCCGGCAGGAGACGGAGGTGGGGGAGATGGCCGCCCGTTCGGTGCTGTTTACCCTGTGGCTGGATGACAGCACCGATGAGCTGCTGCTGGGCTACACCGCGCTGAACGGCCCCCGGGAGGATCCCGAGGAGGCGGAACGCCGCCGTCAGCAGGTGCCCTACTACGCCTTTACCCAGCTGCTTAGCGACGGTCAGGTAACCTCCTTGGCCGCCCTGGAGCCGGTGCTGGAGCGCTACCCCTCCTACGTAACGGCCTACGAGGGCAACGGCCACATCTACCTGGACGTGACCGGTCTGTACACCGATGAGGATGGGCTGCGTTTCGTAAGTACCTTTACATTGGTGGAGGATTACACCGAGCATATTTTCCATCGGGTGACCCACCAGGGGAGCATCGCTACCTTTATGGACGATGAGGAGGTCGGCGCCATCCCCGCCGATGCGGAGCAGCAGACCCGGGCTATGCTGGCACGGCTGCAGATCCCCCTGCAGCCTTCCGAAAAAGACTATCCTTATTACTTCAAAAAGGGTGAGATGTTCCTGCGGATGGAGGCCATCACCGGGGAGGAGGATCACGCCAATATTAGAGCGTACTTCGTGCGTAAGCAGAACGGCTATACTGGCGTCACCATCGCCTTGGAAAGCCCGGAGGACATGGAGGAGCTGTGGGAGTTCCTGGCTTTTACCGACACCCTGACCTACGAACGGCTGGCCACTGGAGAGGCGGACGCCCCACTGCGAAAAGCTTGCCGTTATACGGTGGAGCTGGTCATGAACGGTGACGTGGCGGATATGCCCTTGATCCAGTTTGGGCAATACCAAGGCAAGGCCGTGTTGCTCAAGTGTGGTTGCCTTGCCACCATCACCGATGCCGATCTGGAGCGGTGGAGTGCCTGGGCGGATAAGCAGGAACCCAAATGTCATGTTGACTAGGGTGACATGAATGACCCGAACCAGCCCCAAAGCGGCTGTTTTCGGCGCTTTTCGGCCTTTTTCCCTTGGCAGGCGTCAGCCTGCCGGCGGAAAAGAAGACCAAAAATCCCTCGAAACCATCCCCCTTTGGGGTCGGAGATTTTTAAAAGAACGGATTTTCGGTCAACCGAGGCAAAAACGCAGCGAATACTGCCGTATTCGTGAGTATTTTAACGATGGGTGAACGGAATATCCGCCTTTTAAAAACTGGTTCGGGTTATCCG
>SVPB01000023.1 GCA_015066065.1 Oscillospiraceae bacterium
CGGAATCCAACGACCACGAAGCACACCGGCTTGTTGACCCGGGTGATAAGGACAATGTCCTTGGTGGTGCCCTCCGCGATCCCCAGCGCCCCCTCGGCACGGGGGATGATGCCTTCACCGCAGGGGGCTGTACATACAGATTGTGTTCCACATCACAGCGCACCGCCCGGCCTTCCAGCAGAGTGCCGTCGGTTTCGGCCTGCATCAAGGCGGTCATGGTCGCTGTGGCGGCCCGGTTCTCCGGGGTGTTGAGTAAGCTGCCCTCCGGGTGATAACGGTTCGTTCTCTCCATAAACATACCATTCCTTCCCTTTCTCAAGTAGCCGGTGGGCACCGGCTATGGGATATATATGCGTCCGGGACGCGGCTTAGAACAAGCCGATAATAACGTCCAGCAGACCGTAAGAGAAGGCAGTCATCAGAAGGGTGGCAATCACCACGCCCAGGGTAATGGCCACAAAGGCCACCTTAAACGGAATGCGCAGCAGGGACGCCAGCAATGCGCCCGTCCAGGCGCCGGTGCCGGGAAGAGGGATGCCCACAAACAGCATTAGGCCCCAGAAATAGCCCTTTGCCAGCCTGTCCTGCTTGCCCAGCGCCTTTTGCTCCATCTTTTCGGCCAAAGGCTTAAAGAGACGGGTGCGCTTGAGCGCATCAAAAATAGGGGTGATGAACCACAGAATAAAGGGGACCGGCAGCATATTGCCTAAAAACGCCAGCGGCATGGCCAGCCATGGAGATAAGCCCCAAGCGTAAGCCAGCGGAATAGCACCGCGCACCTCAATGATGGGAAGCATCGATACGAGAAAAGCCACCACTTCACCGGGGAGCAGGGAGCGCAGCCAGGTAATAAAACCGTCCATACCATCATCCTTTCCTTGTACATCCTATGTGCCTTCTCAACGGCACATACCAGTATACATCGGCCGTCTGGAGAAAACGGCTGAATCCTGTCGTACGAAAAAATATTTTTACAGCAAGGGGATGCCGTGACGCTCGCAGTCCGCCACCATGTCGGCAGGCCAGATGGATACCTGTACTTCTCCCACGTGGGCCTTTTCCAGCATCAGCATGCACAGGCGGGATTGCCCGATGCCGCCGCCGATGGTCAGCGGCAGGCTGCCTTGCAAAATTCCCTGATGATACGCATGTACCAGACGATCCTCCGCCCCGGCGGCGGTAAGCTGACGGCTTAAGGCCGCCGCATCCACCCGTACGCCCATGGAGCTGATCTCCAGGGCATGACCCAGGACTCCGTTCCAGTACAGCAGATCGCCGTTAAGCGTCCAGTCGTCATAGTCAGGGGCACGGCTGTCGTGAGGCTGGCCGCTGCGCAGAGGATCGCCGATCTGCATCAGGAACACGGTGCCGTGCTCCCGGGTGATGGCGTCCTCCCGTTCCTTGCCGGTCATATCGGGATACCGATCCTCCAGCTCCTGAGCCGTGATAAAATACACATCCTCGCTGATAGGCGCTGTCAGCAGAGGATATTTCTGCTGTAACAGCCGATGGGTGTCCGCCACCGCCTTGGCAATACGGCGTACCGTATGCTTGAGGTATTCTTCGGTGCGCTGTTCGGCGGTGATGACCTTCTCCCAGTCCCACTGATCCACGAAGATGGAATGGGTGTTATCCATGCTGTCGTCCCGACGGATGGCGTTCATATCGGTGTAGATGCCTTCTCCGGGGCGGAACCCGTAGCGTCCCAGCGCTACCCGTTTCCACTTGGCCAGCGACTGCACCACCTCGGCGTGCGCCTCGTTCATCTCCCGGACGGTAAAATCCACCTTGCGCTCCACGCCACTCAGATCGTCGTTGATGCCGGTACCGCCCAGAATCAGCACCGGGGCGGTGACCCGTTCCAGATGCAGGTTCTGTGCCAACAGCACCTGAAAGGTATCCTTAATGACCTTGATAGCCTGCTGGGTCTGGCGCAGATCCAGCTTGGGATCGTAATCGGGTACGTACTGTACCATAAGTGTCACTCCTTATTATCGGATGCTCCCCACCGTACGGGGGAAGAGCTGCACGTCACGGATGTTGGCCGTACCGGTGACGTACATGATGATCCGTTCAAAGCCCAGACCAAAACCGGAATGGGGCACCGAGCCAAAGCGACGCAGGTCGATGTAATCGCCGTAGTCCTCCAGATTCATGCCTCGCTCCTGCATGGCGCTCAGCAGCTTATCCAGATCCGCCTCACGCTCGGAGCAGCCGATGATCTCACCCACGCCCGGCACCAGCAGATCGGTAGCGGCTACCGTCTTGCCATCGGGGTTCTGCTTCATGTAGAAGGACTTGATATCCTTGGGGTAGTTGGTGACGAACACCGGCTTCTTAAACACCTGCTCGGTGATGTATCGCTCGTGCTCGGTCTGCAGATCACAGCCCCAGCTGACCGGGTACTTGAAGTCCACGTCCGCCTTCTCCAGAATGGCGATGGCATCGGTGTAATCCAGCACCTCAAAGTCGTTGTCCACCACACTGCGCAGCTTATCACGCAGGCCAGCCTCAAAGAACTTCTCAAAGAAGGCCAGCTCCTCCGGACACTTTTCCATCACGTCGGCGATGATATACTTGATCATCTCCTGGGCGATCTCGATGATGTCCGGCAGCTCCGCAAAGGCCACCTCCGGCTCCACGTGCCAGAATTCCGCCACGTGGCGAGGGGTGTTGCTGTTCTCCGCCCGGAAGGAAGGGCCAAAGGTATAGATCTTGCCAAAGGCCATGGCCGCCATTTCGCCCTCCAGCTGACCGGACACGCTCAGGCCAGCACGCTTGCCAAAGAAGTCGTTGGCGTAGTAATCCTCGGCGGACTTGTAGTCCTCGGAATAGCCAATGGTGGTCACCTTGAACATCTCACCGGCACCCTCACAGTCGCTGGCGGTGATGAGGGGGGTGTTGACGTACACATAATCCCGTTGCTGAAAATAGCGATGGATCGCATCCGCCATCACACTGCGCACCCGGAAGATGGCGTTAAAGGTGTTGGTGCGTACCCGGAGATGCGGAATGGTGCGCAGGAATTCCAGCGTGTGGCGCTTCTTCTGCAAGGGGTATTCCCCGGGGCAGGCGCCAAGAACGGTCACGGCGGTGGCATTGACCTCCACCCCGTTGCGCTCGCTGGCCACCAACGTACCCTCCACCTTCAGGGAGGTGCCAATGGGCATGAAGGCGCTCACTTCCGGCATCCTTTCCTTATCCAGTACGATCTGCAGGTGCTTGAGCGAGGTGCCGTCGTTGAGCTCCAGGAACGCTACGTTCTTGGAATCCCGGGAGGTGCGTACCCAGCCGCACACGGTCACCATCTGACCCACATAGGCCGGATCGGTATACAGCTTCTTGATGTCAATGTGTTTCATAATACCACTCCTTACAGAAATAAAAACACGCCGTTCGTCCCTACTCTTTAGGACGAACGGCGTGCGTTCGCGGTGCCACCTAAATTGCCCGTCCTCAAGGGACGAACCTCTCCGCCTCCAACAAGGCGTCTCCGCTTAACGCGCGGCTTACGGCTCCCCTACTGACCCCATGGGCGTTCAGTTTGCGACTCGGGAGTGTTATTCCCGTCGCTGCCTCCCTGCCGGGCTTCCACCATCCCCGGTTCGCTTGTGGGTGCCTGTGCGGCGGTACTTCTCTCCGTCACCGTCATTATCGGTTTTTACCATAGCATATTTGTGTCACTTTGTCAAGATTTCTTTTTTTGCTTTAAGAGTACGAGGATCACGATCACGGCCGTCAAAATAACGCAGCCAACAACCACGGCCAGGATAACGTACACCATCGTATTGCTCTCTTCCGGAGCTTCCTCGGTCTCCGTCTCCTCAACCGGGCGGGTAGCGGTCACGGTAGCCGCCGGCTTGGTGGGTGCCCGGGTGCCGGTGGTGGTGGTGATACCCTCGGTAGTAGTGGTATCGCCGTCCAACGGGGACTGGACGGGGGCGGTCGTGGTGGTAGTGGTAGGCTGATCCTTCGCCTTGGTGGTGGTGGGCTTATCGGCGATCGTGGGGATGACCCTGGTAGTGGTCTCAGGCACCTTCGTCCACGTCTCTAACCCGGTCATCCACTGCGCAATGTAGGGCATGGATGCATCATAACCGGCCGCATTGAGATGAATGTTATCGTTGCCGCCGGGGAAATGCACGCCGTTCTCATTGACCTTGATGATATCGCCGCTGTACTTCTTGCCGTCAGAGGCGGTACCGCCCCACAGATCAAGGTAGGGGACCCCCCACTTGGTAAGCAGCTCCTTCTGCCGGTTGATGTAATCCTGCTGGGTGTACCCCTCGTTGGTCTTGCGCACACCGTTGGTGATGCCGCCGTACTGCGACAGAGGGGTCTTGTAGGTGATGATAAAGCCGATCTTCATGTGCTTATAGTCATTGGTGGCGTAGTACAGGAACTCCTCGAAAGCGCCGCTGAAGGTGGATCTGTCAAAATCCGACACGTTGAAGGAGTTAGCAACAATACCCAGCGCGGGAATGGCGTTCATGTTGTCATTGCCGGCCTTGTTCTCGCCCATGCAGTCATTGAAGCCGCCCTGCAGAATAACGTAATCGAAAGGATCGTACTTATACTGCCGCATCTGAGGAAGAATGCAACCGCGGCCGGGGATAACGGTGATGGACTGACCCGGCTGCGCCGCATGGGTGACCTTCATGTTGTAATCCTTCTCCAGACGCAGCGACCAGCCACCCTTCGCCGTCATATCCTTGTGGCCGTAGCCGGTATCCCGCCAGCCAGCCGCAATGCTGTCACCGACAAATAGAACACGCTTGCCGGCCAGGGTATCCGTTGCAGGCGCCGCCGTCACGGTGGGCAGGCAGGCTACCAGCAGAACGAAAACCGCCGCCAGCACCATTAATCTTTTACATGTTTTAACCATTATATACACCTCCGCATCATTACGCCCATCATAACACAAGCAACGGGGCATGTCAAGTATCCTTTCCATGGCAAAAACCGGAAAGCGGCACCATCTGCCCCCCCTAGGGCCGGTTCGGCTCATTCATCTCTCCCCACCACAGAGCCGTATGCGTGCATACCTCCTGCACCTTATCCCGCAAAGCCACCAGATCCCGGAAGGCGTCCGCCTTCTGCACTGGGTTGCGCAGCAGGGCCGCCGGGTGCAGGGTACCCATCATCCACACCCCGTTTTTGCACACAAACTGACCGTGCTGACGGGTGACCTTAAATGCCGGATCTATCAGACGACAAGCGGCCACCCGACCCAGGCACACGATGATCCGGGGGCGCAGTAAAGCGGTCTGCCGGCGCAGCCAACCGATGCAGGCATCCTGCTCCTCCGGCAGAGGATCCCGGTTCTGGGGCGGACGGCACTTGACGATGTTGGCGATATACACATTATGATGCCGGGAAAAGCCCACCCCGGCCAGCATCCGGTCCAGCAGCTGTCCGGCGGCACCCACAAAGGGCTCTCCCTGCCTGTCCTCGTTGGCCCCGGGACCTTCCCCCACCAACAGCACCTCGGCATCGGTCACCCCCACGCCAAACACCACGTTCTGCCGGGTGGCGGCCAGGCTGCAACCGGTGCAGGCGGCGCATTGGTCCCTCAACACGTCCCAATCGCCCATACAAACGCCTCCTTTGCTTACTTTTATTGACAGAATACCATATTTCCTCTTGAATTACCAGCCTTTTTGCGGTACAATAGGGTGAAACCTAAAATAAGGAGTGTACATAACTATGTCTATGGAAGTTCTGGTAGAAACCTCTGCCCGTCACATTCACCTGTCCAAGGAAGATCTGGAGACCCTGTTCGGCGCCGGCTACGAGCTGACCAAGAAGAAGGATCTCTCCCAGCCCGGTCAGTATGCCTGCGCTGAGCGTGTGGACGTGGTCGGCCCCAAGAAGACCATCGCCGGCGTGTCCATCCTGGGTCCGGTGCGCCCCGAGACGCAGGTAGAGCTGTCCCTGACCGATGCCCGTTCCATCGGTGTGGCCGCCCCCGTCCGGGAGAGTGGCGACATCGCCGGCAGCGGCGCCTGCAAGCTGGTAGGCCCCTGCGGTGAGGTGGAGATCGACAAGGGCGTTATCGCCGCTATGCGTCACATCCACATGACCACCGCCGATGCCGAGCGCATGGGCCTGACCGACAAGCAGATCGTGGAGGTCAAGATCCCCTGCGAAGGCCGTACCCTCACCTTTGGTGACGTGGTGGTGCGTGTCAGCGACAAGTACGCTCTGGCTATGCACATCGACACCGACGAGTCCAACGCCGCCGGCGTGGCTCCCGGTACCATGGGCATCATCATTAAGTAATTAGCCCGTCACAAAAGGCCGCTGTTCTCACGAACAGCGGCCTTTTTGCTTTAGTGGAGCTTATACCGACTGCCACGGCGGTGCCGGCGCCGTTTCCACGGCCGCCAGCAGGCAAGCAGTACCGCTACCGCCACCACCGGAATGAGCAGCCACCACAGCCGGGACACCGCCTGAAGCGGATCGGGAGAATCGGCGGCAGGCTGGGTAGGCGCCATCTGGTCGGGGGAATCAGCCGGCGGGGTCGCCGGATCCATGGGGGTGGCATCCCCGGTAACGCCTGCCAGATCACGCACCTCCTGCTCGGTCAGTGCACGGCTGTACAGCAGCACCTCGTCCACCGTGCCGTGGAAGTAGCCGGTCTCCCCCTGCCGCATGCCCTTACCTACACACAGCTGTTGGGGGTTAAAGACGGTGGGGTTGATGGGGGCGGTCTTTTCATCCAGAAGATTGCCGTCCAGATACAGCCGCAGGGCGGTGCCCTCCCATACCACCGCCAGATGATGCCACCCGGCGGTCAAGGCCATGGGCACGTCGGCGGTCAGGGCCACCGTTTCTGCTCCTGCCTGCATTTCCAGGCAAAGGCCCTCGGTGTGCTCGCCCCCATTGGGAGACAAGGCCATGTAGGGAGAGATACGGTTGCCGCTGCGCAGGGTGAGCAGTCGCTGGCCGGTAGGGGCGGCCGCCGCATCCAGCCAGTTGACCCAGAGGCTGAAGCTAAGAGATTCCTGCTGCAGCAGGGTGCCATCAGAACGAAAATAAGCGCCCATGCCATCCAGCAGAGCCCCCTGACCGGCATGGCCTGCCTCCCAGGTCACCTCGGCGGCGGTCAGGTCCTGATCGCCCCGGCAATAGATCAGGGGCAATATCCCCTCTGCCGGCTCGGTAATGGCGGCTACCCGTCCATCGGCGTCATACTGTGCCGCCGGGGCCGCCGACACCGCTATGGCGGTAAACGCCAGCAACAAGGCTAATACACACAACAAGCGTTTCATGAGCATCGTTCCTTTCTCTGTTACACCATCTATTCTACCTTCTTTTCATCGGTTTTTCAATATGAAAATACACATTCTTTTCACAACTAAGACACATTTTCATGTTATACTGAGGATCAAAAGGGGGGACGACCCATGGAAGAAGCCAAAACCATTCTGGTCGCCGACGATGAGATGCGGATGCGGCGGATTATCCGGGATTATCTGCAGATAAAAGGGTATACCGTGCTGGAAGCCTCCGACGGTCTGGAGGCGTTGAGCCTGATGGAGCGTCGGGGCGCCGATCTGCTGCTGTTGGACGTGATGATGCCCCACATGGACGGGTTTGAGGTGTGCCGCCGTGTCCGGCAGCGGTGGACGGTACCGGTGATCATGCTTACCGCCCGTGGCGAAGAGGAGGACGAGCTGCAAGGGTTTTCCTGCGGCGCTGATGAATACATTTCCAAGCCGTTCAGCCTTAAGGTGCTGTTGGCACGCATTGAGGCCGTCCTGCGGCGGCAGCAGCGTCAGCCCACCGGGCAGATCACCGCGCTGGACGGGCTGGAGGTGGACACCAACGGACGGGTGGTTCGGGTCAACGGACAGCCCGTTGACCTGACGTATACCGAATTTGAGCTGCTGACCTATCTCATCAGCAACAGCGGCATCGCCCTGTCCCGGGATCGGATATTGGAGAACGTGTGGCGGTATGACTATGACGGGGATGCCCGGACGGTGGACACCCACATTAAGAAGCTGCGCAGTAAGCTGGCCGGGCAAGGGGAACACATCCGCACCATCCGTGGGATCGGCTACAAGTTTGATCCCCAGCCGGTGGAGGAGCAGCCGTGAGCCCCCGGCGTAAGGGCACCGGCATCCACTCCCTGGTGTGGAAGCTCTTCGCTCAGGTAGGCGGCTGCATCGTGGCGGTGCTGGTGGCGCTGTGGCTGCTCAACACCTTTGCCCTCAAGGATTACTACATCGGCCAGAAGCAACAAGGCCTGCAGGACGCCTTCCTGACGGCGAACCGCACGGCGGACAATCGGGCACAGCTCCGGCAAGAGCTGCTGAACCTACGGGATACCGATGGCATCGATGCGGTTGTGTGGCAAGGCCGGCAACTGCTGTTTTCCACCTTTGATAAGGAACGGTTTCTGCTGCCCGGCACGATCGAGTATAAGCCGGGCACATACGAGATGACCATCGCCGGAGAAGATCGGCTCATGGCGGACGGCAATCCACGGGATCAGGTCATCCTGCTGGTGGGCACCCTGCAGAACGGCGCTCATCTTTACCTGCGTGCCCCCATCGCCGCCATTGAGGAAAGCGTGGCGGTCACCAACCGGTTTTTGATCATCACTGGCGGTATCGCATTGGTGGTCGGACTGCTGTCGGTGTGGGTGATCTCCCGGCGGTACGCCCGCCCCATCCGCCAGCTGGTCAAGGTGGCAGACGGGGTGGCACGGCTGGATTTTACCGGCCGGTACACCGGACGGGCGCAGGATGAGGTCGGTGCCCTGGGAGACAGCATCAATGCCATGTCCCGGGCGTTGGAGGATACCGTCACCCAGCTCAAGAACGCCAACGTCCGGCTTCTGTCGGACATTCGCCAAAAGGAGACGCAGGACCAGGCCCGGCGTGCGTTCATTGCCAACGTCTCCCATGAGCTAAAAACCCCCATCGCCCTCATCGGCACCTATGCGGAAGGATTACGGGAGGATATCGCCGCCGGCGGCGCCCAGCAGAAGGACTACTGTGCGGTCATTGAGGAGGAGGCGCACCGCATCTCCCAGATGCTCCGCCGCATGACCCTGCTCATGCAGCTGGAGGGCGGCGCCGGTCAGCTGGAGATCGAACGGTTTGACGTGACCGAGCTGGTGGGGAATCTGGCACGGCGGCTGCAGGATCGCTTGGACGCCAAGGAGGTTGCCCTTACCCTGCCGCCGGACACCCCTTGCTATGTATATGCGGACCCGTATCTCATGGAAAACGTGCTGGAAAACTACCTGACCAACGCCATCCATCACGTCAACCACGCTGGGCGGATCACCGTGTCCCTGCAGCCTGCTCCCGAAGGACGGGTGCGCATAGCCGTCATCAACACCGGCGATCCCATCCCTACAGAGGAGCTGCCCCGGATATGGGAGAGCTTCTACAAGGTGGACAAGGCCCGTACCCGTGCCTATGGCGGCAACGGCATCGGTTTGAGTGTGGTAGCGGCCATTGCCCTGGCTCACGGGATGCCCTACGGCGTGCGCAACCTCTCCGACGGGGTGGAGTTTTTTGTGGAACCGGAACAGATATAAGGAGAAGGACCATCGACCTATCGATGGTCCTTCTTTTGTCCGGGGCTTTGTTTCCTCATCGCTCCCCCCAGCCCTCAAAAAATGCAAAAATGGTGGCGGTGGCCGGACGGTCTGCCGGTGTATACAACACCGCCGATGGGAGACACTATGAGGGCATGAGTGGCACAAAAGAGAATAGGCGCGTCCGCCATTTTCACTCGGTTCTGACACGAAAATAAAAAGAGATTGCAAAATTTGGTCGACTGTGCTATAATAGCGGCGTACTATGCACAGTGTGTCCCGTGACAGGGAGGTTATCCCCCATCACGGTCACCTGTTTGCCTGCTCGCTTTTTATCAGGAGGCCCACCATCCCCTTTACGGCGGTGCTGTGCCTTCCGTCTGCCGGATAGATCCACGATCACATGAAAAGAGGGAATCTCATGACATGTAAAGAATGCGGCAAATCCCTACGCAAAGGCGCCACCGTTTGCCCTCGCTGCGGTGCCGCCCAGACGATCGAGCCGGATGTGGTCAGCGAAGAACCACAGATGGTCGGTCTGGCCGATATGGCCGCCAAAGCCGCACCCACCAAGAAACGGCTCCCGCTGTGGGCCACCATCACCATCATCTCGGCATCCTCGCTGCTGTTAGCGGTGCTCATCTGGGCCGGTCTCCCCTTCGTGATAAACTACTTTAAGTTTGGTTCTCTGGCCCCCCAAGAGAGTAAGCTGGATACCTCCGACCTAGCCATCAACGAGGCCCTGGTCGACAAGACCGGCGTGCAGAACATCGCCTTGTTTGGCCTGGATAGCCGCACGGATAGCGAAAGCGGCCGATCGGATGCCATGATCATCCTGTCCATCGACCGGGACCACGGAGCCATTAAGATGACCTCCATCGCCCGGGACAGCTTGGTCAATATCGGTACCAAAACCGACAAATACGGCGAAAGTAAGGTCAACCACGCCTTCGCCTGGGGCGGTGCCAAGCTGGCGGTACAGACCCTTAACAGTAACTTTGGCATGAACATCACCGACTACGTGTATATCAACTTCTTTGAGTTTGTAGATCTGGTGGACGAGGTCGGCGGTATCATGATCGACGTCAATGCCTCCGAGGCCAGGGTCATGAACAACAAGTATTCACCGGAGCTGCTGCAGCTTGGATTTGACTACAAGTTTGTTCAGCCTGGCTATCAACGGCTGTCCGGCGCGCAGGCGCTGGCCTATTCCCGAGACCGGTACACCGGCTCCGAGCTGGAGCGCGGTAACCGCCATAAGGAAGTGCTGCAGGCGCTGTTTGCCGAGGTAAAGGACGTGTCCCTCCTCAAGATGCCCAACCTGATTGCTACGGTACTGGGTATGTGTCACACCACCCTCACCGACGGCGAAATGCTGGACATTGCCACCTGGGCGTTGTCCGCCAACCCGGCCTTCAGCCAGTTCGGTCTTCCCTCGCCGGCGTGCAAGGCCCAAGGCGGCAACTGGAACGACGGCCAGGGCTGGGTATGGCGCTACGACATGGGATTGGCCACAGCCGAGCTGCACAAGTATATCTATGAGGTGGAGGTGCCCTATACCACCACCGCTTCCAAGATCCCGTTGACCACGACCACCGGCACCGGTACCGGGACGGGCACCGAGCTGACCGATCCTACCGGTACCGGGACAGGCAGTGAGCTGACTGATCCTACCGGTACCGGGACAGGCAGTGAGCTGACCGATCCCACCGGTACCGGGACAGGCAGTGAGCTGACCGATCCCACCGGTACCGGGACAGGCACCGAGCTGACCGATCCTACCGATCCTGGTGGGGAAACCGATCCTACCGATCCCGGCGGAGAGACCGATCCCACCGAGCCCGGTGGGGAAACGGATCCTACCGAGCCCGGCGGAGAGACCGATCCCACCGGCAATGACGCCCAAGAGTAAGGGAGGTTCTCGTCATGGAAAACATACCAAAGCATGGCATTTATTTCTTCTTCAAACGGTTCTTTGACATCTTTCTGTCGATACTGGCACTACTGGTCGTATGGCCGGTGATGCTGATCATCGCCCTTCTGGTGCGTCGGGATGGCGGCAAAGCCTTCTACGCCCAGACCCGTATGGGTAAGGGGGACAAGCCCTTCTCCCTCTACAAGTTCCGCAGTATGATGCCCAACGCAGAACGGCTGGAGGATTTCCTCACCCCCGAGGAGATGGCGGAGTACAAGAAGGAATACAAGCTGGTACACGATCCTCGGGTCACCCCCTTGGGACATAAGCTGCGCAAGAGCAGTCTGGACGAGCTTCCTCAGCTGTTTAACATCCTGCGAGGGGATATGAGTATTGTGGGGCCCCGGCCTCTGCTGGACGCTGAGCTGAAGGGCAACTACACCCTGGAGGAGCGTGCCCGTCTGCTGTCGGTGCGTCCCGGCTTGACCGGTTACTGGCAAGCGGTGGCACGCAACGAATCCTCGTACAAGAACAAGGAACGCCAGCAGCAAGAGCTGTATTACATCGGCCGCGTGTCGCTGGGCATGGATATCAAGATCCTGTTCATGACCGTCAAGCGGGTGTTTTCTGGCAAAGGCGCTGTTTAATACGGAGGAACAACTATGGATATCAAGGTTATCGTCGCCACGCACAAGCCTTACGCCATGCCGGAGGATCCCATGTATCTGCCGGTGCACGTGGGAGCTGCCGGCAAGCAATCCATCGGATTCCAGCCGGATAATACCGGGGAGAACATCTCCGAAAAGAACGCCACCTTCTGCGAGCTGACCGGCTTGTACTGGGCTTGGAAGAACCTGGACGCCGACTACATCGGCCTGGCACACTATCGGCGGCATTTTGGCGGTAAGCGCCGGGGCAAGCCTATGGAACGGGTGCTTACCGGGGCACAGGCCGCCACCTTGCTGGAAGGACGGGACGGCATCCTCCCCGGCAAGCGCAAGTACTATATTGAGACGCTGTATTCCCACTACGAGCACACCTGCTACGTTGAGCCGCTGGACATCGCCGGCGAGATTCTGGCGGAAAAATACCCGGCCTACCTGCCGGCTTTCCAGAAGCTCAAAAAGCGCACCAGCGCCCATATGTTCAACATGTTTATCCTCAAGAAGGAGCACGTGGACGCCTACTGCACCTTCCTGTTTGACGTGTTGTTCGAGCTGGAAAAGAGGGTAGACGCCAGCGCTTACGACAGCTTCCACGCCCGGTTCTTTGGCCGGGTAAGCGAGCTGCTGTTAGATGTGTGGATGGAGCAGAACCCCCTCAACTGCGTAGAGGCGCCGGTGGTCAACATGGAACCGGTCAACTGGTTCAAGAAGGGCGGCTCTTTCCTGCTGGCCAAGTTCACCGGCAAAAAATACGGCAAAAGCTTCTGATAAACCGCAAAGCCACAAGAATCTTGCATTCTTGTGGCTTTTTGATTATAATGAATGGGAAAGAGGTGAACAGGATGGCATTGCGGGATAAGAGCGTCCGCCAGCTGGGCGGTGTCGGAGACAAGCGCGCCAAGGCTTATGAAAAGCTGGGCATCCACACGGTGGAGGATCTGCTGCGGTATTATCCCCGGGCCTACGAGGATTGGTCACGCACCGTCCGGGCCGCCGAAGCCCCTGCCGGGGAGCCTTGCTGTATCCGGGGCTGGGCCTTGGCCGCCCCCACCGAGCATCGGGTGCGCCAGGGGATGACCCTTTACCGATTCCGGGTATCCGACGGCCGGGATATCATCACCGTGACCCTATTCAACAACCGGTTTGCCGCCGCCAAGGTGCACGCCGATGATGAACTGCTGCTGTTTGGGACCGTTATCCCCAGCGGACGCCACTATGAAATGACCTCCCCTCTTATCGAACCGGCATCCACCGGACAGCGGATCCGCCCTCTTTATCGGCAGACCGAGGGGCTGACCGCCCGGATGATTGAAAATAACGTCCGTCAGGCGCTGGCGCTGGTCAATGCCGCCACCCTGCCGGATCCTCTCCCCCCCACTTTACTGGAAAAGCAACAGCTATGCGACCTATCCACCGCCCTGCACAGCATCCATTTCCCCACTAACGAGCTGGCGCTGGAAGCCGCACGGGAACGACTGATCTTTGAAGAGCTGACCGTCCTGCAGGTAGGGCTCATGCGGCTCAAGGGACGCTCCCGGGGAGACAACACCGTCCGTATCAGGCGCGATCACACCGCCGCCTTCACCGCCGCCCTGCCCTTCACCCTCACCGGCGCACAGAACCGTGCCATTGCGGACTGCCTGCAGGATATGGCCGGCGACCGTCCCATGTCTCGGCTGGTACAGGGAGACGTGGGCAGCGGCAAGACCGCCGTGGCCGCCGGAGTGGCTTATTCGGTCATCCGGGAAGGCTGGCAGGCGGCCATGATGGCGCCCACCGAGATATTGGCCGAACAGCACGCCTCCACCTTGTCTCGCTTGCTGGGTGAGGAGGTACGGGTAGGTCTGCTGACCGGCTCTCTGTCTGTTCCCAAACGGCGGCAGATACGGCAGGCGCTGGAGGCAGGCGAGCTGGATCTGGTGGTGGGTACCCACGCTCTGTTGACCGATGCGGTGCGGTTTGCCCGGCTGGGCCTGGTCATCACCGATGAACAGCATCGGTTTGGTGTACACCAACGGGCCTGTTTGGCCGCCAAGGGGAATAACCCCCATATGCTGGTCATGTCCGCCACCCCCATCCCCCGTACCTTAGCCCTCATCCTCTACGGTGATCTGGACGTATCGGTGCTGGATGAGCTGCCTCCCGGTCGTCTGCCGGTGGAGACCTACGCCATCTCCTCCGCCAAGCGAGAACGGGCATACGGCTACGTGCGGCGGCATCTGGACGAAGGGCGGCAAGGGTTCATCGTCTGTCCTCTGGTGGAGGAGGGAGAAGAGCCCAGTGACCTCAACGCCGCCACCACCCTGTTTGAACAGCTGGCCGCCGGCCCCTTTGCCGGGTACCGGCTGGGGCTGCTCCACGGCCGGATGAAGACCGCCGAGAAGGAAGAAACCATGGCCGCCTTTGCCCGGGGAGAGATCCAGCTGCTCATCGCTACCACCGTCATTGAGGTGGGTGTCGACGTGCCCAACGCCGTCATCATGGTGGTGGAAAACGCCGAGCGCTTTGGCCTGGCACAGCTGCATCAGCTGCGTGGCCGTGTTGGCCGGGGCAAGCACCGTTCCACCTGCATCCTTATCTCGGACAGCACCGGGGAGGAAAACCGCCGGCGGCTCACCGCCATGTGCAGTACCAACGACGGGTTTAAGATCGCTGACGAAGACCTAAAGCTCCGGGGACCGGGCGACTTTTTTGGTGACCGGCAGCACGGACTGCCCCAGCTGCGCATTGCCGATCTGCTGGGGGATATGCCCCTGCTCAACCGAGCGCAGATGGCCGCCGCCCATCTGCTGAGCGTGGATCCCGATCTGCAGGCAGAGGAGAACGCCCCCCTGCGGCAAGCGGTAGAGCATCTGTTCGACCGGGTAGGCGAACAAGGATTGAACTAAAAAAACGAAGATGCCCCACGAGGCATCTTCGTTTTTTATCCTCGTCCCGGATAAAGGCGAGAGCGAAAATGCAGATAAAAGCTTTTCGCCGAAAAGGTGTGTGGAAACAAAGCATCCAGCCGGAAGGCGGCCATCTGCAGATCCCGGATGCGCCGATCGGGGTCATCGGTGCCGGCCTGCTGTTCCAGCAGGATATCCAGTACCAGCTCCATCAGGTTCAGGTATTCCTGCAGATAGGCGGCGTGCCGGCGGTGGAAGGGATGCTCCGGATTGTGGCGGAACAACGCCTCCCGTAACTGCTGCAGCAGCTCCCGAGCGACAACGACGTCCGCTGCTTCCTGCTCGCTTAACGCCTTGTTGCCGCCCCGTAGATACCGGTAGGGCAACCGTTCCTCCAACCGCTGCAGGTAGTCAAACACCGGCTGTCCTTCCCCAAAGTAGTCCTCATAGTAGGCTTTCTCCTCCAGCGCTGTCCCATAAAACAGGGCGTCCGCCATGGCGCTCCAGAGGATGGGCGAGGGGGTCATAAACCGGGTGTCACCGCATTCAATGCGGCCGTTGAGACCAAGCTCCGGCAGATACAGACAGTCATCGGTGATCACCGGCGTCTGCAACCGGTTGGTCATATCCAGATGGGAGGCGTTTTCGTACAGATTGTAGTCAAAAACCAGACTATCTCCGTGAAACTGTTCCTTCCATTGACGCAGCTGTTCCAAATATTCTCCCATGTGCATATCACTGCGCAGGTACTGGTTGTACGGTTTGGGGCCGTCCCACCGCACCTCCCAGTCCCGGTACCGCTTGGAGAAATCCCGACCGTAGGGGCAAAAAAGCAAGGTGAACCGTTCCTCGTTACCCACCCGTTTTGTGACCGGGGGATACAACAGCTCAAAGTATGCCAGAAACACCAGCTTCTGCTGAGAACCGTGACGGGTAAACTCCTCGTCGATCTCATTGAGAAGCGTAACATACATGTCGGTGGGGGTGAGCTTGCGGCAATTGTCGCATTCGCAGAAGTTGGAGAAAGCGTCCCCCAGCCAGATGTGCAGGTAATCGATCTCCGGGTGCGCTTGGGCGTAGGCATACACCTGCTTGACAAACGCCCGGCGCACCTTCTCCTGCGAGAGACAAAGGTTGGTGTTTAGGGGGACCCCCTTGAGCAGCTCCCGTTTGCCGTCCAGTTCGGCCAAGATCTCCGGATTAAGACACGGGGTGGTGTCGTTGGTCCGACTGATTTCCTGCGCCGATTTCAGCTCCGTGATACCGTCCATGAGCATGGCCGTCCAACCGTGGCCGCCGCTGTGATACAGGACCCCTCGCTGGCGGCAAGCCTGGAACATCCGCCGATCCCATTCCTCGTGCTGCTCCGGGGTCACCGTCTGCGGACGACGGAAGGGGTCGTCCCGGTGAAGGTACCACACGTTCATGTTGGAAACGTGGGAGGTGTGCTCCATAAAGAAGGTGTTCATCATCACCTTGGGAAGCCAATCGATCAGCTCCAGCAGGCCATCGATGCCGCCGTTACAGCCATAGTCCTCGGTACCCCGGTGCCGGGTGTAGGCATACCACGTCTCATCACAGTCCAGCACCCGGCCGGTGACGGGGATGTATTCCCCCTCCCGTCCCGGATGGAAGAAGCGGCATCCTTGCTTCTTGAAGAAATGATACACGCCCATCAGCAACGCACGGGGATTGGTGGCCACAATACGGCCGGTTCCCTCCTGCACCGTCACGGTAAAGGCATCGTCCAGCATCGGGTCAAACCGGGTAAACCGCCCGGCATCAAAGGCATCGGCATCCACCGTCAGGGTGATGATCGGCGCGATGTCCATGGCGGCACTTAAGCGCCGCAGTTCATATGCAGCAAAGGAATAGGTATCCATATCAATCGACCTCCATCTCATGTAATCCGGCATAGCGATAAATCGGGGCACCGTTCAAGTAGCGCTGCTTAAGCATGCGCTCCAGCGAGGTGTTCTCCGGCAGTTCGTTGTAGTCGGCAAAGGGGGTGGGGTGCACAAACACAAACACCTCGTTCCCGTCACTGGGGTAGGGATAGCGGCTGTAAAACTGCTGAAAGGACGCAATACGGGAGCCGGACGGCAGCGCCTCGGTCAACGCCGGATCCATCAGCCAGGAACGGCAATACCACCCCTTGAAGTGCCGTTCGGGATAATGCTTGTTAAAAAACGCAGCCGCCTGACGGTATGTCTGCGCACAGCTGGCGGCAGACACATCGGCGCCCTTGGGGATGTGTACGCTGAGAATGTCATCTCCGGGAGCCACCCACAAGACATACTCCTCCTTGAGAAGCGTCACCGGGTCGGCAGCCTTGCCGCCCCGGCGGTAGGTGGTGCCGGAGTAAGCGGTGGTGGTTTCTTCCGGATCGAGAAGCCACACCGCCTCCCCGGTCACCCGATGACGAAAGACGGTTTCTCCCGGCGCCATGGTGGTCACTTCAAATTCCAGTGAACCAATGGGGTAAAGATCCGGCCGCAGATAATGCACCGACCAGTAAAAAAGCATCTCGGACACCGCCGGGTACCCAAAGCTCTCCTCGTGATCGGCCAAAAAGCTCCCAAGCTTTGCCCGGATCCGGGCACCGTCCGTCTCCCCTATCCCCCGTTCCTCCATGCGGCGCTGGGCCTCAGGCCAATGGGCCGCCAAAACCAGAGCCGGAGCAAAATTGCGCACCAGGTCGCCCTCCTTAGGGGAAAGAAAGGGGCCGGCAGACGAAAAATAGCCCAAGCGCAGGAGGTTATAGTACCGCAGGGCGGCCGGGTCGGCGGCTATCTGCCGGGCGGCGGCGGCCACCTGCCCATGATAGGTGGGAAAATACGCATCCAACCGGTCAACGGGAGGCAAGCGAACCAGCTCTCCCTCTGCCTCTGCCTGCTGATAACGGGCTTCCAGCGCTGGCGAGGGGGAGATCCCCATCGTCCGGCAAAAGGTCTCGTAATGCATACGGCTCCCTCCTTTTTTGTGGTTCTTGTTTATCCTTATTATAAACGGATTCTTCCGCTGAAAGATAGAGGGTATCTTCCTGTCTTTCAACAGAAAATCGTATTATCTTACGATTCAGCCAATATAAAAAACCGGGCCTTCACCTGCGTGAAAGCCCGGTTTATCCTTGTTTAGTTGGCGTAGATCTCGTCGGTCAGATACTGGATCTTCAGCGCCCGTTCCGCCATGGTATAGTCACTCTTGCCGGAGTTCAGCACCTCATTGAAAGCCTCAAACTGCTTGCGGTAGAGGTTGCCGCTTTCGCCGTAGAAGAGCTCCGGCTCCACCAGCGCCGAAGACATGCTGGCATCGTACTCATTGTCCGGCTTATAGGCGTACCGCAGTATGCCCACCTCCGTTTGGGACAAGGTGCCTTCTGCCACGATGCTGCCGGCAGTACCGTACATTTCCAGACGGGAGGGAATGCCATCGGGGATGTTAAAGTTAACATCAATATGGCCCATCACACCGGAGGCGGTGCGGAAGGCAATGACCGCGCTGTCCTCCACCTCGTATTGGAAGGTATTCGTGCCGTAGTAGGCCTTGACCTCCTGAATATCCTCTCCGGTGATGGAGGTGAACAGCTCCATGCAGTGCACCGCCAGGTCCACGATACAGCCACCGCCGCCCAGCGCTTTTTTCTGCCGCCAGGCACCGGGGATATCCGGGTACCAGCAGGTAAACAGCATCCGCACCAGCGTCAGGTCGCCGATGCCACCTTCATGCAGGATGGTTTTAGCCTTCTGGTGCAGGTTGTGGCGTCCCATCATGTACCCCACCGACAGATGCTTGCCGGCCGTCTTAAACGCCTCCAGCAGGGTGCGACCGTCCTCCCCCTTCATGACGAAAGGCTTTTCGGTCAGCACGTGGGCGCCGTACTGCAGCGCCAGCATCGCCTGACTATAGTGGAAAGGAACCGGCGTGGCGATGTATACCGCATCGCAGGGAACGGTGCGCAGCATCTCCTCCTCATCGGTAAACCAATGGGGAATGTTATACTTCTTAGCGGTGTTTTCAGCGGCAACGGCCGACTTATCCATCACGGCAACCAATTCCACCTGCTCACATTCCAGCAAACCGGGAATGCCACGGATGTTGGCAATGCCGCCGGCACCCATAACCGCCCATCGAATCTTGTTCACAGCGGTCACTCCTTTCGTTATTTACGCCTTGCCGGCACAGCCGAACAGACGCATCTTGTTCATCACCGTCTTCTTTATCTCTTCCACCTTGCGGTTGCGGATGACCAGGTATTCCTCCCCGGCGGCCAGACCGTCGGCCATCGCCTTGTTGCCGGCCAGGCACAGGTCGGTGAAGATGTTCACCTTAGCAATGCCGTCCCGCACCGTGTTGCGGAAGTCGTCATCCGACAGACCGGAGCCGCCATGAAGCACCAGCGGCGTATCCAGTGCGGCACGGATGGCACACAGACGCTCCAGATTGAGCTGGGGCTTCTTCTTATACACACCGTGGGCGGTACCGATCGCCACCGCCAGAGCATCCACACCGGTATCCTTCACGTAGGCAACCGCCTCCTCAGGGGTGGTGTACATATCGGTCAGCTGATCGTCACCGGAGGCCGCCTGACCCACGTGACCGATCTCGCCTTCCACCGAAACGCCCAGAGAATGGCAGATCTTGACCATCTCACGGGTGGCCGCCACGTTGGCCTCGTAGTTGCCGGTCGAGCCGTCAAACATCACCGAGGAGAAGCCCAGGCTGAGGGCCTCCATACAACGGTCAAAGGTCAGGCCATGGTCATAGTGCATCACCACCGGCACGCTGGCACGCTTGGCGGCGGCCAGAATGGAGGGGGCGATGAGCTTGAGCTCCCCGTGGGGCAGCAGTACCTCGGCGGTACCGATGATGACCGGGGAGCGCAGCTCCTCGGCGGCGGCAATGACCGCCTCCAGCATATCCGTATCGGTGGTGTTGAACAGACCCACACCGTAGTGCTCTTTCTGGGCCTGCTTTAATACATCGTTAAGGTTTACCAGCATAATTGGATCCTCCCATACTTTTGACAAATAGTTTCGATCTCGTCCTTGGTACAAAGACCGGAGGTGGCGTCCGCCGTACGCAGTGCCATGGCCGCCGTGCAGGCGGCAAAGTCCAGGATGGCCCTGTCGTCGTAGCCCTCGTGGATGGCGTACAGCGCACCGGCACAGAAGGCGTCGCCGGCGCCGGTGGTGCCGACAATCTCCTCCCGGGGAACGTCAACGGAGCCGGCGGTGGTGATGCCCTGCTCGGAACAGCACACCGCCCCTTCCCGGAAGTGGATGATCACCTTACGACGCACCCCCATCTCCATGAGCTTTTGGGCGATGGCAGGCAGATTGGCCACGGTGGGCTCCAGCTCCGCCAGACGGCCGGCCTCCATCTCATTGATGATGAGGTAGTCGGTGTAGGGTAAGCAAGGACGTACCAGCGCATAGCGGTCGGAGTTTTCGCTCACCAGGTCGATGGAGGTGGCAATGCCGGCGGCCGAAGCCTTCTTGAGAATGGCCAAGCCTTCCCCATTATCCACCTTATCCAGCAGCAGGAAATAGCCAAGATGCAGTATCCGGGGCAGCGCACCGGTAAGGGGGATGTCGTCGGCCGTCAGGCCTGCATCCGCCCCGGCATAGGTGAAGAAGGTGCGCTGACCGCCGGGGATGCTCATCACCTCGGTAAAGCTGGTGGTCTCCTCCACCGTGAGCAGCCCGGATACGTCCAGGCCGTTCTCCTGCAGTACCTCACGCAGATAGACGCCGTTGTCGTCGGCACCCACCCGGCCGATGGCGTACACCGGCAGGGTGGGGCAGATCTTCTTGAGGTCAATGCCCACGTTGGGCACACAGCCGCCCACCGCCCGGTTGACGGCGCTGATCTTGGTCAACTCGCCGCAGGCAGGATAAGCCGCAATGGTGTTGAGCTTATCCACCAGGGTGGTGCCGGCTACGGCAATGCCGTATTTATCCGCACCCATATCAGTTACACTCCGCTTCCAGAGGACCGGCCAGATCCTTGAGGAAGAACAGCTTGCCGGCCAGCTTGGGGATGTAGGTCGAGGTGATCCAGGGGGTGGTCTCGTGGCGCAGGGTCATCCACAGAGACAGACCCTGCCACTGCATACCGCGGCCCAGGGTGCCGTCCGCACCGCCAATGGCGTAATCCGCACGCATGAAGATGCCGGGGCCGATGGTGTTGGCACGGCAGGGCACCAGAGGCGTACGGGACTTAAAGCTGGTCAGGGCGTTCTGCTCCACCGTCAGAGGATGGATCTTGGCGCCGATGCGATAGGGAGCTGCCTCCCAAGCGGCGGCGGTGTCGTAGTCAGCGGCAAAGGTAGGCTCCCAGAAAGCGATGTGGCACATACGGCCGATACCGTACACCAGCACCAGCTTGGCACCCTCCGCCTTAAGAGCGTCGATCTTGGCAGGATAGGTGGGTAGGTTGTCCTTGGTGGCAAAGTTGCGCTGGTTGGCCGGCACAGTCAGCTCGCCCAGGGGGTTAAACAGTGCCTGCTCCATGGCGTACTGGAACGCACCGGGGTTGTCGCTGGGCAGGGTGTTACCCTCGCCGTCCGCCCACTCGTCCATGTTGAAGGTGTACACGTGGTCGCAGGGGATGCCCCAGGCCTTGATGAAGTACACCACCCACTTGTACATGCCCATGGGACCGACAGGCAGGATGAAGGCGATCTTCTCGCCCTTCTCACGGGCCAGCTTGATCTGCAGGGCGATCTCGTGACCCATGTAGGTCTCAAACTCGCCCAGGCTGTCGCACTGGATGGGGGTGAAGCCCTCATTCCAATGGGGCTGACGGTTGGTGATGGTCTCAGGGGCGTCGATGCAGGCGTCGATCTTGGCAAAATCCCAGCCAGCCGGGTAGAAGCCCTCCAGGGCAGAGCCTTTTACAGTAGAATTAAAATCCATAACAGTCGTCCTCCTTATGTAAAGTTAAATTAGGGTAACAGACGCTTGGTGGTGCCTTTGAGGTACACCTGGCACTGGCGGAAGCCCTCCGCATAATCAGCGCCACACTGGAAGCCCCGGTAACGACAGCAGGTGCGCACCATGTCGGGGAAGTCGATGTGGTCGTGATCACGCATCCAGACGATCTGGGACTCGTGGCAGTTGAGCATCTCCAGCTTCTTGTCAATGTATGGCGTCACATCCACATACTCGGTGGGATTGAAATTGACACCGGCCAGGGTATCCATGTAGTACACCGGCACCAAACGGGCACGCCCCTCCACCTCGGTGTGGTAGTTGGGCAGGGTAGCGGTAAAGCAGGCGTCAAACACCAGCTTAGAGGTGGCGGTGTGATCCGGCATATAGTCGTCGGGGGAATGGGTGATGATAAAGTCGGGGTCCACCGCCTTAATGACGTTGACTACCTTATCACGGGCTTCCTTGTTGTTGTCGTAGATCTCCAGATCGTTAAAGCCGCCCCACATGACCTCAAAGCCGCCCAACTCGCCGCTTCGCTTAGCTTCGCCGGCACGCATGACCGTCAGTTCATCCGGGGGGATGATCTCATGACCCAGATTGCCGCTGGACAGATGGCAGACCACCACACGGTCACCGCGCTCCTTACACTTGAGCAGGGTGCCGGCGCAGGCGATCTCCATGTCGTCCGGATGGCAGGAAATGACCAGTACAGTATACATGATGACCCTCCTTTTAAAATTCTATCTTCATTATAGCCATTTTTCTCTTGCATTGGAATGTAAAATCGGTTATAATATGGGTAATTTAAGGCAAAGGGGAACCGGTGTGGAAGATAAATTTACACGTCTCGATTTTGAGCGACTCATCCATGTGGAAAAGATCATCACCATCTTCTACATGGAGTTTTCCAAGAGCTTTTGCTACGAGGGCGAACGGCACGACTTTTGGGAAATGGTGTACATTGACAAAGGAGAAATGATCTGCACCGCCGACCGCAACCGGTTTGTACTCAAAAGCGGCGAGATGACCTTCCACAAGCCCAACGAGTTTCACAACCTGTCCGGCAACGACCGGGACGCCCCCAACGCCAGCATCCTCACCTTCCAATGCCGCAGCCGTGCCATGCGCTTCTTTGAAGGCAAGATCTTCCGGCTGGATCCGTCGGAACGGGCCTTGCTCAGCGAGGTGTTTGCCGAGGGCTTATCCTGCTACCGGCTGGAGGACGAGCAAAACCCCCTGCTGCAGAACCTGCAGAAGCGGCCGGATGCCCCGGTGGGCAGCAGCCAACTGACCAAAAACCTGCTGGAGGTGTTTCTCATCCGGCTGTACCGCCACACCGAAGAGGTGCTGACCAAAAAAGCCCGGCGCAGCTACGTGGTGGACGGGGTGGATGTTCCGTACGACGTCAAGGAACTGCTGGAGCTGTTGCAGAATAACGTCTACGGGAAGCTGACCGTCCCGGATATTGCCCGGAGGCTGGGCAAGAGCGAAGGCGCTGTCAAGCAGCTGTTTGCCCGGTATAAGCCAGGAGGCATCATGCGGTACTATAACGCCCTCAAGATCAAGGAGGCCAAGCGCCTACTGCGCGAGGGCAGCGGCAACATCGCCCGTATCGCTGATCAGCTGCACTATACCGATCCCCAGTATTTTGCCAAATGCTTTAAGGCGCACACCAACATGACCCCCAGCGAATACAAGCGTTCCATTGTCAAATAATGGCTGGCTGTATAACCGAAAAAGCGCAAGGGAACGATAGAAAATGTCGAATTGGCTTAATCGGTATACTATAAATCAGAAAACCATAAGGAGGTTTCATCATGAAAAAACTAAGTAAAAAGGCTTGGATCTGGATCGGCGTGGGTGCCGCTGTACTGCTGCTGGTGATCCTGCTCATCAGCGGCTACAACGGGCTGGTGGATGCCCAGGAGGCGGTCAACAGCAAGTATTCCACCATCGAGACCCAGCTGCAGCGTCGGGCGGACCTGATCCCCAACTTTGTAGAGACGGTCAAGGAGTACCAGAGCTTTGAGAAGGAGACCTATCTGGCGGTGACCGAAGCCCGGGCGGCGGTCAACAAAGCCGACACCCCTCAGGAGCAGGCGGCCGCCAATGCCCAGCTGGACGGCGCCATCGACATCTTCGTCAACGCCGTGACCGAAAACTACCCCAACCTGGCTGCCGGTGAGCAGTTCCGTGCTCTGCAGGATGAGCTGGCCGGCTCCGAAAACCGCATTGCGGTGGCTCGTAAGGACTACAATGATACGGTGGAGAGCTACAATGCGGCTATCCGCCGATTCCCCAAAAATCTGCTGGCAGGGCTTTTCGGCTTTGATGCCGCCGAGTACTTTGAAGCCGATGCCGATGCCCATAAGGTGCCGGAGGTAAACTTCGGTGATTAAACGGCTGACGGTACTGTGTCTGTGTCTCGGGCTATGTCTTGGCTTGGCCGGCTGTGGAGAGCCAGCCTATCCCGATCCCACCCAAGCCGGTTATGTCAATGACTTTGCCGATGTGATGACCCCGGAAGCGGAAAAAACCATTTATCAGGCCGGACTGGCGCTGGAACAGCAAACCGGCGCCCAGCTGGTGCTGGTGACGGTCAACGATACCGGGTCACAAACCTTGGAGGAGTATGCTCTGGGCATGGCACGTCAATGGGAGCTGGGGGACGAGGAAAAGGATAACGGTCTGCTCTTACTGTTCACCGTAGACGGCCCCCACAGCCGCATCGAGGTCGGATACGGTCTGGAGGGTGCCTTGCCGGACTCCAAGGCAGGACGCATCCTGGACGATTATCTGGTACCTCACTATGATGACCGTGCCGCCTGGGCGGCGGCGCTAACCGCCACCTATGACGTGTGCGTCAACGAGGTGCTGGCCGAATACGGCCTGACCAAAAGCCAGTACGCCGATCAGCCCCTGCCTGCTCAAGAGCAGGAGATCGGGCTTATGGAAGTGCTGGCGGTGATCATCGCCCTGGCGGTGATGGCTCTCCTGCGCAGCAAAGGGGTACACGTGTTCCCCGGCTTCTTCATCGGCGGCGGTCACCGGGGCGGCGGCTTTGGCGGCGGTGGCGGTGGCTTCCGTGGCGGAGGCGGCGGCTTTGGCGGCGGTGGCGCCAGCCGGTAGAACCAATATGGTGCAAAAAGGACGGTGGGAAACCGCATTGGCTTCCCACCGTCTTTTTTTACAGATCGTCCGCGTCCTGCTCGGGCGCCGCCCCTTTTGCACCGGTGCCGGTATACCACCCATCCACGTCGGAGGTGATGTTCTGCGCACCGGGAGCACGCATCTCCCGTGCCGCCAGTATCGGATCCACCAGCGGTACCTTATCCGGCTGTGGAATCACCCGGGGACGCTTGCGTTCTTTATCGTCCATGATCCTTGCCTCCTTCCCCATCCATATCCTCTCCCGACAACGGTGATTTATACTTGCAACCGAGGATTATTTGTGGTTTAATAAAAGGAGGTGATCATGATGTATG
>SVPB01000084.1 GCA_015066065.1 Oscillospiraceae bacterium
CGCTTGAGCAGCTCTACGGCCGTCTCGCTCTTACCGATGCCGCTGTCCCCCAGCAGCAGTACGCCTTCACCGTACACCTCCACCAGCACACCGTGTCGGGTGATGCGAGGTGCCAACTGTACGTTGAGGTAGGCGATGAGCGCCGCCATCAGTGCGGAGGTCGACTCCTTACTGGACAATAACGGTACCCCGTGACGCTGGCAGGAGTCCAGCAGCTCCGGCAGAATGGGCTGATCACGGGTGACAATGATGGCCGGCGGATTGGTGGCTACCAGCTCATCGATGTGGGTGGCCAGCAGATCCTTGGGCAGATTCTCGAGAAAGCCGTACTCGTTCTTTCCCAATATCTGTATGCGCTCGTTGTCAAAATAATCAAAGTATCCACTCAAGGCCAGGCCGGGACGATTGACGTCACTGGAAGCGATCATTCGCTCCTCCGGCGGTGTGGGCATGTATACCGCCGTCAGTAAGGTCTCCTTCATCACGTCGGCCAGGGATACGGTATAGCTCTGCTTAATCATCATAAAACCTCCCTTACAGATTCTACCATAGTTTGACATCCTATAAAAGGGAAAACTGTCCTGAAAACCCGGTCAATTCTTAGTGGCAAATTCGCTCTCCAGCCGAATGACGGTAAACAGCGAGGGATCCTGCGCCGACACGGCCTGCTGTATGCGAGCCGGCAGGGTATCCCGGTGGGGATAATCGTAAGGCACCACCACGTCAAACAAGAGGTTGGTATGGGTCTCTCCGGCCACCACCCGGAAGTCGTGGAGGCTCAATTGGCTGTCAATGTCGCTTAACAGCCCAATGGACATTTCCTTGAGCTGCAAGGTGCGTGGATTATCGGTGTCTACCGGATCCATGTGAATACAGCAGAGGATGTTGAAGCGCTCCATCAGCTCGTTTTCGATGCAGTCGATGACGTCGTGGCTGACCAGCATATCCTGTCCCACGGGCACCTCGGCGTGCAGGGAGGCAATGACCCGTCCGGGGCCGTAATCGTGCAGGATCATGTCGTGGATGCCCACTACCTCCGGGTGCGCCAGCACCGTGTCCTCAACGGCCTGCACCAGCTGGGGGTCCGGCTTCTGTCCCAGCAGGGGAGAGATGGTATCCCGGATGATGGTGAAGCCCGACCACATGACGAACAAGGCCACCGCCAGACCCACGTAGCCATCAATGTTGACCGTGGTGTAGCGACCTATGAGGGTGCTGATGAGCACCAAGGCGGTGCAGATGACGTCGTTGCGGCTGTCAATGCCGGCGGCCAGCAGGGTATCGGAACGGATGCGCTTGCCAATGTGTCGGTTAAAGAGCGCCATCCACAGCTTGATCCCAATGGACACCACCAAAAAAATCAGGGTCAGCCACCCGGCATCACCGGGGGTGGGGTGCAGGATCTTGTCAAAGGCAGAGGTTGCCAGCTCAAAGCCGGCGATCACAATGAGCACCGCTACCGCCATGGCGGACAGGTACTCGATGCGCCCGTGGCCAAAGGGATGCTCGGCATCCGCCGGTCGTCCGGCGAACTTAAAGCTCACCAGCGTGACCACCGAGGATCCGGCATCGGAGAGGTTATTAAAGGCATCGGCAATCACCGCTACGCTGGCGGACAGCAGACCGGCGGTGAGCTTGAGCAGAAACAGAAGCAGGTTGCATGCCAGTCCGGTAAGCCCGGCTAATCGACCATAATGCAGTCGTCCGGTGGGGGAGGCGGTGTCCTGCGGTTCTTTGACAAAGAGGCGTATCAGTAGCTTGGTCATTGATCACGTCACAGCTTTCGGTTATAGATTGCGTGCAGATACCGGGCCACCCCGTCCTCGGAGTTGGCGCCGATCTGCCGGTCAGCGGCGGCCATAGCCGCCGGGGAGGCGTTCTGTACACACAGCGCCAGATCAGCTACACTGAACAGAGGAATGTCGTTGACGTTATCCCCAAAGGCCACCACCCGGTCGGCGTGCAGCCGTTGCTGCAGCCGTTCTACCCCACGATCTTTGCCGGCGTCTTCCCGGTAGACCTCCAGAAACCAGTTGTCCTCCGTATAGGTGTCTTGGTAGAGCACCGTCCGGATGCCGGGAATGCGGTCCAGCTGTTCCTTAAGCGACAGCTGGCGGTCGTAGGGAGATTGACAGCTAAAGAAGATGGCCGGGCTATCCTTGAGATGGGATACCCGATGGTAGTACTGCTGGAAGGTGTGCCCGTCGGCAGTGGCGCGGTGAATAAAGCCTTCCTCCTGCGGCAGCAGAGAGGTGTAGTAGATGTGCACCTCGTTGCCTCGCCGCCGATACAGCTGCGGATGCCTTTCCGCTTTCCGGAACACCGACAGGATGGCCTTTACCGTGTCGGCGGACATCTCGCAGCTGTGGATGATCCGCCGCCGGGCTAAGTCGTACAGCAGTACGCCTCCCAGCATCACCAGAGGCACCCGGAAATGGATGCGGTCAAGCCCTACCAGCTGTACCCCGATGGTACCCCGGGCGGTGGCTACCGACAGCATCATACCACGGCTAATGAGCCGGTTGAAGGTGTCCACCGTGTAGTCGGAAAGGGTGCTGTCATCCTGCAGCAGGGTGCCGTCCAGATCGGTGACGTAGAGGGTACGCCGCCCCCGTTCGATGGCGCGGAAAACAAACTGAAAATAAGCGGTGCCGTAGTGATGGAAGGTGCGGTTGGCGATCATGTCGCATAGCTCCTCCGGTTCCACCCACCGTACCCGGGCTACCTCCTCCTTCTGCAGACGCAGGGTGCTGGGGTCGATATCCCGGTACAGGATCCAAAGATCGGTGAAGGAGTTCCGCCGCCGCATCCGTCCGCCGTAGATCAGCTCTCCCGGCATGGTACGGATGCTCAGCTCCTCAAACAGTTCCCGTCGGGCGGCACTTTCACTATCCTCGCCGGAGATGGCACTGCCGGAGTTGGCCGCCCAGACCCCCGGCATCAGACGCAGATGGGGAGCCCGTTGCTGGATAAGGATACGCCCCTTGGTATCCACGATCCAGATGTGTTCCACCAGATGGTACTGCCCCGGACGCAGCTGTTCACCCCGGGTGATGGTAGCACCGGTGGGGTTGCCGTTTTCGTCCAGCAGATCCCATTTTTCCATGGCGGCTCCCTCCTTTCATGATTAGTATGTATATTTATCTCCATTGTACTATTTATAAGAGAAAAAGTAAAGTTATTTTGCAGGATTTCCGTATGTTTTTCATCGGCTGGGACATACTGGGGAAAAAGGAAAGGGCGTGACGGTCATGGAGGTATCTCCCAAGGAATACAAGCGGCTCAGCAAAAAGGCTTCTCCCGGCTCTCCGGTGCTCAAGGATTGCGCCAAGGCGTTTCTCATCGGTGGCACCATCTGTACGCTGGGCGAGGCGCTGTTTCAGGTGGTGACCACAGCAGGGGCAGAGGAAAAGATCGCCCGTTTGACCGTATCGGTGAGCCTTATTCTGCTGGCGGTCATTTTGACCGGTCTGCAGGTGTTTGATAATATTGCCAAGCACGCCGGCGCCGGCACCTTGGTGCCCATCACCGGCTTTGCCAATGCGGTGGTGGCGCCTGCCATCGAGTTTAAGTCGGAGGGCTTTGTCCTCGGCCTGGGTGCCAAAATGTTCATCATCGCCGGCCCTGTTATCGTCTATGGTACGGTAGCCAGTGTGATTTATGGAATCATTTATTGGATAACCACCTTATTCTAATGCAAAAGGCTTGACCAATCGGTCAAGCCTTAAATGCTTTTTTGAAAAATTCTTTTATTTTACTTGTTGCTTTGAAAGTTGTTGGTTCTGGAAATGGTTTATCCAACACCCATGGCAATTCAAAAACATTATTTACTGAAATAGTAAAATAATCTCCAGTCTGTTCATTTGGAGAGGCGAAACCCTCGGTAATAACAAGGCTAAAGAATTGATTATCACGTATATCAATTTCATATTGCCCCATAGTTGCTACTTTTCCGCAAACGGTATAGTCAACGCCAATATACTGAATCGTATTGTCTAATTCAACACTCATACACTCATCAGGCTTTGATATATCCACGCCAAAGTCGGCAAGAAAAGACTCGAGCTTTGGGAACTTACCACCTATTTGAGTATAAAAATTTTCACAGCAATCGCATTCGCAAAGCGAGTGTGTTTTATAATAGTCAATCGTTTTTTCTATATCGACTTGAAATACATATTCATCTTTTTGAATTGTGGTCATACATTCCACCTCACTTTATTCTATTATACCACACTGTCGTTT
>SVPB01000024.1 GCA_015066065.1 Oscillospiraceae bacterium
GCAGGCCGTCATCCGCTGGGCGGCGGCCGTCAGCAGCGCGTCGCCGGCGTCGTGGCCGTAGGTGTCGTTGGCGTCCTTCAGGCCGTTCAGGTCCAGCGACCCGTACACCAGCCGGTCCCGCCGGGGCCCCGGCGCCATGCAGGGCAGCACCATTTTTTCCATCAGGGCGGCAATCAGGCTGCTTTTTCCGGTGCGCACCGGGCCAACCACTCCCAAGTAAATATCGCCGCCGGTACGCGCCGCTATATCCTGATACACGCTGTTCGTTGTTTCCATCCTCGTTCCTCCGCTCATGTGTCGTTGGTACAGTTGTATGAGCCGGGGACTGGTTTTAGAACGCAAAACACCCGCAGGATGCAAAATCCTACGGGTGTTGTACAATCGTCTAAGAGGGGAACGGCCACCAGGAGGGGCGTTCTCGCAGACATTTGAGCCGGATCCACAGATCCTTCTGCAGCTTGTTGGTCTCCTCCGGCAGGGTGATAAACACCTCGGTGTTATCCAAGATCGTCTGCGGAGGATAGAACATGGGATCCCCCGATACTTCGGGATCCAGCTGTTCCAGCGCCTCGGTATGGGGGGTGGAATAACAGATGTACTCCGCATTGGCGGTGGCTACGTCGGTGCGGCACATGAAGTTAATGTACATCTCCGCCTCTCGCTGGTGCTTGGTGGTAGCCAGCACGCACATGGCATCCACAAACTGGTTGGTGCCTTGGTGCGGTACGAAATAACCGATGTTCTCATTGCCGTCATCGCCGGTGATCATGTTGGCGCCGTCTCCGGAGTAATAGGGAGCCAGCCACCCTTCCTCGTTGGTCATCTTCTGGAACACCTGATCCATGAAATATCCCTGCACCAGCGGCTTTTGCTCCGCCAGCGCCCGGTAGGCCGCCTGCCAATGGGCCGGGTCGGTGGTATTCATGGAATAGCCAAGCTTCTTGAGGGCGATGGCGAAAGAGTCACGGGCATTATCAAACATATAGATCTTGCCCTTATACTTCTCATTCCATAAAATATCCCAGCCCTGCGCCAGATCGGCTTCATCCACGTACTTCTTGTTGTAGAAGATGCCCACCGTGCCCCAAGTGTAAGGGACGGAATACTCATTCATCGGGTCGTAGGCCAGCCCCTTGTGCACCTCATCGATGTATTGATAGTTGGGAATGTTATCAAAGTTGAGCTTGGCCAGCATCCCCTCGTTGATCATCTTGCCGATCATGTAATCCGACGGAATGACCACGTCGTATTCCGCCGCACCACTCTCCAGCAAGGTATACATGGACTCGTTGCTCTCGTAGGTCTTGTAGTTGATCTTGATACCGGTCTCCTGCTCAAACAAGGCGTTAACATCCAGAATCTCGTCGTCAATGTACTCGCCCCAGTTAAACACGTTGAGGGTGACCGTGTCGCTTTGATAACTACAGCCGCCGAACAGGCACATCAGAAGACAGACCACCGTTAAAAAAGCCCATTTCTTCACGGTTCTATCTCCTTTCTTTCTGCTTATTAAGGTCGTGCACCTGACGAGCGTTGACAACGATGAGCAGCACCAGCACCGAACCGAACATGAGGGTAGACAAGGCATTGATCTCGGGGGTGATGGGCTTCTTGGTCATGGAATAGATGGTCACCGACAGATTCTGTGCGGTAGAACCACCGTTGAGGTAACTGATGACAAAGTCGTCCAGAGACATGGTAAAGGCCATCAGTGCGCCGGTGATGATGCCGGGCATGATCTCCGGCATGACCACCTTAAAGAAAGCAGGAAACGGACGGCAGCCCAGATCCAGTGCCGCCTCATACATATGCTTATTCATCTGCCGCAACTTGGGCAGCACCTGCAGCACCACATAAGGGATGCAGAAGGTAATATGCGCCAGCAGTAAGGTGAGAAAGCCGGGCTGCAGCAGACCAGTCGCCCGGTAGATGGCCACAAACATCAGCATCATGGAAATACCGGTCACGATCTCCGGATTGACCATGGGGATGTTGTTAACCCCCATCATCAAGCTGCGCAGACGGCCGTTCATGCTGTAGATACCCACGGCGGCCATGGTGCCGATAATGGTGGAAAACACCGCCGCCAGCAGGGCGATCTCCAAGGTCAGCCAAAGAGACTCCATAATCAGCTCGTTCTGGAACAGATCTGCATACCAGTCCAGTGTAAAGCCTCCCCACTTGACACGGTTACGCGAGTCGTTGAAGGAGTATATGATGAGCACTACGATGGGAGCATACAGGAAGGTAAAGATGAGGGCGTTATAGATACGGGACAGAAGTTTCATGCCATCATCCCTCCCAACTCATCTTCACCGTTATCAACACGGCGCATCAGGGACATACATACCAGCATCAGCACCATCAGCACCAGCGACAAAGCCGCCCCGACATTATAGTCACAGCCGTCGCCTACAAACATGGATTCGATCACGTCGCCGATGAGCATAAACTTACTGCCTCCCAGCAGCTTGGAGATAACGAAGGTGCTCACCGCCGGGACAAACACCATGGTCACCCCGGACACGATACCCGGCGCACTCAGAGGCAGGATCACCCGACGGAAGATCTGCCAGTTGTTGGAGCCGAGATCCTGGGCGGCCTCGATGATGCGGGTATCCATCTTGGCCATCACCGAGTAAAGCGGCAGGATCATAAAAGGCAAGAAGTTATACACCATGCCCAGCACCACCGCCGCATCGGTGTTGATCATATGAACGCGCAGGTCAAACAGACCAAGGAACTGATTGATAAGCCCCTGATCCTCCAATAATGTCATCCACGCATAGGTGCGCAGAAGGAAGTTCATCCACATGGGAAGCATGACGATCATGACCATGGTGCGCTGCATATGCTCCGATTTGCGAGAGATGCTCAGCGCTATGGGATAAGCCAGCACCAAGCAAATAACGGTCGCCAGACCGCCCATCCAGATGGAATCCACATAGGTGCCGGCGTACTGCCAGATCTTACCGATATTGTCCATGGTAAACCCACCGTTACCATCGGTGAAGGCAAACCACAGCACGATCATCATGGGAACGATGGTAAAGATAGCCATCCACAAAGCAAAGGGGGTGGCAGCGGTACGACTTTTCATTCCGCCGCCTCCTCTGCTGAGAGGATCCCTTCGGCGCTCACCTGCAGATCGCCCAGCTCATCAAACTCTTCGGAATAAGAGCTGTAGTCGCCAAACATACCCGAATAAGCCGACTTGTGCATAATGTGAATATCCTCCGGGTTGAGCACGATGCCAATAACGCTGCCCTCCGGATAGTAATCGGTGGTCTGAATAAGCCATTTGAAGCCCTTGAAGTCCACGATGGTGTCGTAATGCACGCCTTTAAAGGTCACGTTGGTCACGGTACCGGTCAGGTGTCCCTTGATGGGCTCCACAATATCGATGTCTTCCGGGCGAATGACCACATCCACCGGCTCATTAGGGGCAAAGCCGGCGTCTACACAGGTAAACTGGCGGCCAAAAAACTCCACCAGGTAGTCCTTGAGCATCACACCATCCAGTATGTTGCTTTCTCCGATGAAGTCCGCCACAAAGGCGTTTTCCGGTTCGTTGTAGATATCCTGAGGGGTGCCGATCTGCTGGATTTCGCCGTTATCCATGACCACCACGGTATCGGACATAGACAGCGCTTCCTCCTGGTCGTGGGTCACATAGATAAAGCTGATACCCAGACTCTTCTGGATGTTCTTCAGCTCGGTCTGCATATCCTTACGCAGCTTGAGATCCAGAGCCGCCAGCGGCTCGTCCAGCAGCAGTACCCGGGGATTGTTCGCCAAGGCACGGGCGATAGCGACCCGTTGCTGCTGTCCACCGGACAGCTTGGACACCGAGCGCTTCTCGAAGCCCTTGAGGTTCACCAGCTCCAGCATACGGGAGACCGTCTCACGGATCTCTGCGTTGCTCTTCTTCTGGACACGCATACCAAAAGCCACATTCTCATATACATTCAGATGAGGAAACAGCGCATACCTCTGGAAAATGGTATTGACACTGCGCTTATATGCCGGCAGATCGTTAATGCGTTGCCCATCAAAAAAAACATCGCCGTCATCCGGAGTGATAAAGCCGCCGATGATCCGCAGGGTGGTGGTCTTGCCGCACCCCGAAGGGCCAAGCAACGTGACAAACTCACCGTCGGATATGCTCAGGTTCAGGGACTTGAGCACCGGTTCTCCGTCAAATGACACAGCAATGTTCTTGAGTTCAATGATTTTCTTTGACATAGGATATGCATCCCCCTTTGCGGTAATTGGTATCCGCCGTCTGTGCGGCGGTTGCCTCTGTTTTCGTAGCGCCCTCCGCAAAGGGTTTTTCACAATCGTCCAGCGACTGCGGCGTTACCTTACAGATGCAAAATGGTGTGCTTAGATGCACATCTGGTAAAAACCAGATAACATTACAAATATAGAGGGAAATGCGAGAAATGTCAATATTATTTTTAAAATTCCCCCAAATCCCCCGTTTTTTGCCCTTGTTTTACCATAAAACCCCGTATTTGACAGGAGGTAATCCCATGGAACGACCCAGCAACATCCCCGATCGGGAACAGATTGACCGCTACAGCCAGGAGCTGATGGCGCTGTACCGGCAACGGGAACCGGCCCCCATGCCGGAGCAACCGTCTCCCGTTGCTGTTCCGACGCCGTCCCCTGCCCCACCGGAAGAGACACCCGAAAATGCACCCTACATTGGATTTCTGCAGGTGTTCGCTTTTACCGGTGCCGGCGCTCAGCCCATTGAGGGCGCCCGGGTCATTGTATCCCGTCCTCTCGACGGTGGTGAACAGCTGTATGCCAACACCCAGACTGATCGCAGTGGACTGACTCCGGTGATCCCTCTGCCCTCGGTGGATCCGGCCATGACCTTACAGCCGTCTCCGGACAAAACACCGTACGTCGCCTACGATATCCAGGTCAGCGCGCTGGGGTACACGCCGGTGGTGTACGAAAACGTACCGGTCTATGGGGGCAACGGAGTGACCCAGCCGGCGGCATTGACACCCCTTGCCATAGGCGATACCGGCGATATCCGTAAGTTTTACCGTTCCGGCGGCCCCGACAATCTGTGAAAGGAGGATTCCTATGACCGGCACACCTTTCATACCACGCACCATTACGGTACATCTGGGTGCTCCCTCCGCACCGGCAGAAAACGTGTATACCACCTTCCCGGATTACATCAAAAACGTGGCGTCCGGGGAGATCTACCCCACCTGGCCGGAGGCGGCCTTACGTGCCAACATCTACGCCCAGATCTCCTATGCACTCAATCGGTACTACACCGAGTTTTACCGCAGTCAGGGGTACGACTTTGATATCACCAGCGTGACCCAATACGATCAGACCTACGCCCCCGGACGGGAGATCTATGATAACATCAGCGCCATCGTGGACGATATCTTTAATTCCTACGTGGTCATGGGAAACAACGTAGAGCCGTATTTCACCCAATACTGCAACGGGACCACCAGCCAATGTGAGGGGCTGTCCCAATGGGGGACGGTAGCTTTGGCGCAGGAGGGGCTGGGACCGTACGACATCCTGACCCGTTATTATGGTCCCAACATTAACCTCGTGGATAACGCCCCCATCCGGGACGGTCTGCCCTCGTATCCGGGGCGCCCCCTACGGCTGGGCGATGCCGGCAACGACGTGCAGGAAAAGCAAATCCAGCTCAATCGCATTGCCACCAACTACCCGGCCATCCCCAAGATCGGTGACCCGGACGGGGTATTTAACGTAGAGACCGAAAACGCCGTTCGTGCCTTTCAGCGCATCTTCGGCCTTACTGTGGATGGAATTATCGGCAATGCGACCTGGAACCGTATCTCCTACCTTTTTAATGCGGTCAAACGGCTCAGCGAACTGGACTCGGAAGGCATCTCGCTGAGTGAACTGCCGCAGGCATACTCCCAGATCCTGCAGTTGGGTAGTGAAGGCCGGGACGTACTCGTTATCCAATACTATCTAAACGTAGTGGGAGCTTTTTATGATGTGATCCCACGGATACTGATCAACGGGGTCTTTGACGAGGAAACGGACCGGGCAGTACGGGCATACCAGCAGGCTTTCGGACTGCCGGTGGACGGGGTGGTCGGTCGGCAGACCTGGCAATCCCTGTATGACACCTATCGAAGCATATTGGATTCCACCACCCTCATCGACGGAGGTGTTCCCCTGTTTCCCGGGCAGGTGCTGGCTCTCGGCTCGCAAGGTGAAAATGTAACCACGGTGCAGGAGTGGCTGGTCTATCTGTCCGAGGTATATCCCTCCATCCCAGCTCCCACCGTAGACGGTATCTACGGGACAGAAACACAGCAAGCGGTGGTAGCGTTTCAGTCGCTGTTTGGTCTCAATCCCAGCGGTAACGTAGGGGTTACCACCTGGGATGCCCTGGGGGCGGTGTACTCCGATCTGAAATTTGGCAATAATAAGCGGCTGGGACAGTACCCCGGCTTTGCGCTGACGCAGGAGGTGACCCCATGACAACCGATCAACATAACGATATCCGCACCGATATCCGGTTGTACATCATGGAACTGCAACGGTATCTGCAAGCCATCCAGAGAGACCGAACCGGCAATACCGACATTGCCGTTGACGGCGTTTTTGGTCCTCATACCGACCGAGAGGTGCGGCAGATACAGCAGGAAGAAGGGCTGCCGGTGGACGGCGTGGTGGATCAGAACACCTGGAACGCCATTGTCCGGCTGGCAGAGCAGGCCGCGCAGAAGAACGCCGTTCCGCTGGGATTGACCGTATTCCGCCAAGGACAGCCGCCCTTGCAGGAGGGCGATGCAGGAGAAGATGTGTTCATCCTGCAGGCGGTACTGCGTACCTTGGCGAACCACTACCGGGATCTGCCTCGGGCAACGGAACCCACCGGACGGTACGATGCCGCTACCGCTACCTTAGTAAAGGCCATCCAGCAACGCTCCGGCCTGCCGGAGACCGGCCGGACCGACCGGCTTACCTGGGACGCCATTGCCCGTCTGTACGACGAGCGACGCTATGAATAAACGCGCTTTTGTCAAAAACACAGCCGCTATGACCGTCACCTCGCTGATACTGCGCACCCTAGGGATCGTGTTCCGTATCTTCATCTCCAATCGGGTTGGCGCAGAAGGTATGGGGCTGTATCAGCTGGTGTTCTCAGTCTACGTGCTGGGCACCACCTTCGCCTCTGCCGGGCTGACCACGGCGGTCACCTGTCTTGTCACCGCAGCCCTGGCTCGCAAGGATCGGCAGAGTATCCGCCGCATCATGCGCCTGAGCCTGATCTTAAGCGTGGGGATCGGCGCATTGACGGCCGTGATCCTATACCTGGGTGCCCCCCTCATCGGCGTCCTCATGGGAGACCTGCGAACGATACCGGCACTGAGGATCAGCGGCGTGGCCCTTCCGTTTATCGGCTGCTCCAGCTGTATCAAAGGCTATTTTGCCGCCCGGCGAAGGGCTGGCCCCCCCTGCGTGTCACAGATCCTGGAACAAGTAGTGCGCATCGGCGGTATCCTGATGCTGCTGGGGGCCGCCGGCGATACCTGCTCCCTCGCTGAAGCCTGTCTCATCATTCTGATAGGAGATGCCCTGTCCGAAACGGTGGCTTTCCTCTATCTAAGCATCTGCTACCGCCTCGATTGGCGGCAATGCCGCTTGTCTCTTACCCTGCCAAAAACACGCCGACCACTCCTGCGTCCTTTACTGGGCATCGCCATGCCCCTGACCGCAGGGCGATATCTGGCCACCATCCTGCGTACGGTAGAAAACGTACTGGTGCCGGCACGGCTAACCCTGTTTACCGGCTCTGCCGCCCTGTCGCTGGCCCAATATGGAGCTGTAAAGGGAATGGCCTTGCCGCTTGTATTCTTCCCTTCCGCCTTCTTGATGACCGTTTCCGGTCTGCTCATTCCCGAGCTGGCGGATGCACATGCGCTGGGACAGCGGAAACAGGTAGCCCGGCTCACGGCATTAACCATGCGTATGACCGTGGCCGGCGGCATTCTTATCGGATGCTTTTTCACCGTTCTGGGAGATGCCCTGGGGCAATATCTCTACAATGATCGGACGGTGGGACTATGCTTGCAGATATTGGGGCCGTTGACCCCCATCATGTACATGGACAGCGTGGCGTCCGGTATGCTCAAAGGCTTGGGGGAACAGGTGCGCTCGCTTTGGTATGGGGTAGCGGATTCCATTGTGCGGATCCTGCTGATCTTGGTGCTGCTGCCGCGCTACGGCATTGCCGGTTTTTTGTTTGTCATGCTGTTGAGCAATCTGCTCACCGCCTTCCTAAGCACCCATCGTTTGCTGACGGTCAGCGATTGCCGTCTGCGTTGGGGACGCTGGATCGGTCTGCCGGCCCTCATCGCCGTAGGAGTCGGCAGTATGGGGCGGATGGCGGCCACCCATCTCCCGGTCGGGTTGCCGGCAATGGCGCTTATAGGAAGCGGTATGCTCCTTGTGTATATGGTGCTTATCCTGATGTTTCGATGCTTTACCAAGGAAGATCTGCAGTTGCTAAAGAAAAAGAGGCAACCGGTGTAACCGGCTGCCTCTTTTCTCTTACTTCTTAATATCCTTCCAGTAAGTGGCGAAGGATTGCTCCGTCTTGTTATCCCCCGGCACATAGTAGACAGCATCCTTGAGACTGTCGGGGAGATACTGCTGTTCCACCCAATGACCGGGGTAGCTGTGAGGATACTTGTAAAACTGCCCCTTCTGGGCTACCTCGTCTCCGTCGTAGTGCTTGTTCTGCAACGCACGGGGAATGGGGCCGGCCTTGCCTGCCTGCACATCCGCCATGGCGGCATTAATCGCATCATGACCGGTGGTGGACTTAGGTGCCTGACACACCAGCACCACCGCATCCGCCAAAGGAATCCGTGCCTCCGGCAGGCCTACCGCCTGAGCGATATCCACCGCCGCCTTGACGATGGGTAATATCTGGGGATAGGCCAAGCCTACATCTTCGCTGGCACACACCATCAGCCGACGGCAGGCAGAGGGAAGATCCCCTGCCTCCAGCAAGCGTGCCAGATAATGGAGGGCGGCCTGGGGATCACTGCCACGCATGGACTTCTGGTAGGCGGAAACGATATCGTAATGCTCATCTCCATCCCGGTCGTACCGCATGGCGCTGCGCTGAGCCAGCTGACGGGCGGTATCCAGAGTAACCGTCACGCTGCCATCCTCTTCCGGACGGCCGGCCAACGTACAAAGCTCCACCGCATTGAGTGCTTTGCGCACATCACCGCCGCAGGAGGCGGCAATGTGCTCGGCTACCCCCTCCTCCACCGTCAGGGGTGTCTCTCGCTCCTGCTCTAACCAATCAAACCCACGCCGGGCGGCACGAACGATATCGGCGGCTTCCACCGGCTTAAACTCAAACACGGTGGAACGGCTGAGGATGGCGTTATAAACGTAAAAGTACGGATTCTCGGTAGTGGAAGCAATGAGGGTGATACGTCCGTTTTCAATATATTCCAGCAGGGTCTGCTGCTGGCGCTTATTAAAGTACTGGATCTCGTCCAAATACAATAATATGCCGTTCATTCCGGCCAGGGTATCCAGCTCCTCCACCACTGCCTTGATATCTGCCGTAGAAGCGGTGGTACCGTTTAGCTTATGCAGACGCATCTCCGTCTTTTCGGCAATAATGCGTGCCACGGTGGTCTTACCCACTCCGGAGGGACCGTAAAAAATAAGGTTGGGGATGTGTCCCGACTCCATGATACGGCGCAGAGCCTTACCCTCACCCAGAATATGCTGTTGTCCTACCACATCGTCCAAAGTCGTCGGACGAATGCGGTCTGCCAAGGGTGCCGCCATACGAATCCCCTCCTCTTCCAATAGTATCTCTATCATATACCCAAAAAGCGGCGCTGTCAAGAATTGACAACCGCCGTCCAGATGGTATAATAGAGAAAAAGGCAGAAAGGAGTGCCGGCATGACCAAAAAGCAACGGGCGCTGGCCGTCATTGAAGCTCTTAAAACACGTTATCCCCAGGCTATCTGCTCCCTGCAAGCCGATAGTCCTCTGCAGCTGCTGATCGCTACCCGGTTGTCCGCCCAATGCACCGATGCCCGGGTCAATCTGGTAACGCCTGCTTTGTTTGCCCGGTTCCCCACCTTGGACGACCTGGCTGATGCCACTCCGGAGGAGGTAGGCTCCTACATCCGTTCCTGCGGACTTTACAAGACCAAGGCGGCGGACATCGTCGCCATGTGCCGGATGCTCCGGGACGTCTACCACGGTGTCCTACCCGACACGGTGGAAGAGCTGACCAAGCTGCCGGGCGTAGGCCGCAAAACGGCCAATCTGGTGTGCGGTGACGTGTTTGGCAAGCCTGCCGTGGTGGCGGACACTCATTGTATCCGCATTACCGGGCGTTTGGGATTGACCGACGGCACCAAGGACCCCTACAAGGTGGAAACCCAACTGCGCCGGATACTCCCTCCGACGGAAAGCAACGATCTCTGTCATCGGCTGGTGCTGTTTGGTCGGGAGATCTGCACCGCCCGTTCCCCTGCTTGTCTCTCCTGCCCTCTGCGTGACATCTGTCCCGGAAAACAGATGTAAAGCCAAACACCATTACACATAGAAAAGCCGCCTGCCAATCTCCTGGGCAGGCGGCTTTACACTTGTAAGGGATTACAGCTTGGAATACCCGTAACAGTTGATGAGGGCATCCAGCTTTTGGCCTTGCTTGCATAGCGGACATTCACCGGGAGCGTAGGTGGCATAATCCGGCAGGTCGTTGGGGTTAAAGACCGACTTGACCGGGTAGCCGCCGCACGCATCAGTGGTGGCAAAGATGGAGGCAACACCACTGACCTCACCGCCATAGTAGCGTACCGCTTCAATGGCTGCCTGCACCGTCCGACCGGTGGACACCGACACCGCCAGAATCAGCACATGCTTGCCAGCGATCATGGGAATGATGTTTTCCCGGAACAGCAGCTGGCTGGTATTAATGGACTCGGGGGTCACCACATAGATACTCTTGTGGGCGTTCATGTTGATAACGTCCGCCGAGCTAAGCTTCTGCGCCAAGCAAGCACCGATCACCTCGGTACCATCCAGACAGAGGATAGTATCCACCACGGTACTGTGAAAATAGTAAGCGCTCAGCTCGTCCGCTACTGCCTGCGCTTCAGACAGGCGACTTTTCTGCGCCACCACATCAATATAGTAATTGCTGTGAGCATTGCTGGTGGCAAAGTGGCCGCGCACCACACGCAAGAACAGATTGTTACGCTTGGTCTCGTATTTAAAATGGTTCAGGGTCGGCATGGAACGCCCTCCTTGTCGGTTTTATTAACCCTATTGTACAATGCCTTTAACACAATTACAAGTGTTTTTTTGCCGGACAAAAAACAAAAGCCCCTCCGCAAAGGGGCTTTTGTCAGCGAAAATTACAGCCAATCGATCGGGGCGATCGCTTCAGCGGCAGAATCGGCGTCGATGTACAGCGTAAACGCCGGATGGGTCTTGAGCATGGTAGCCGGGGTCATGTTGCTCAGAGGCTCGGCCAAGGTCTTTTTGACCGCATCCGCCTTAACGGCATAGGGTACGCAGGAGACGATCTCACGGCATTTCATGATCTGTTTAACCGACATGGATACCGCCTGCTTGGGTACGTCATCCACCGTAGCAAACCAACCCTCGCCCACCTGCTGGCGTTTGCAGGTATCGTTAAGGTTGACCACAATATAGGGTTCCTCGGTGTCAAAATCAGCCGGGGGATCGTTAAAGGCGATGTGGGCGTTCTCCCCAATACCGATAAGGCCGATATCGATGGGCGCTCTGGAGATCTCCTGACACAGGGCCAGGCGGTTCTCTTCCGTGCCGTCCACAAAATGCACCGCTTTGAGGGTCACCTTGGTGGTGAACTTCTCCTTAAGATACTTGCGGAAGCTGGCAGGATGGGTCTCGGGCAGATCCACATACTCGTCCAGATGGAACATCTCCACCTTATCCCACGGCACATCCTCCTGTATCAAATGCGCCAGCGTATCAAACTGAGACGCTCCGGTGGACAGCGCGATGCGTGCCTCCCCTTTCTCCGCAATAATACGGCGCAGGGCTTCTGCCACATAAGCGGCGGCACTCCGGCCTAATGCGACCCGGTCTTTACAAATTCTGATCTCCATTTTCTTCTCCTCCTATAAAAATACGTTGCATATGGATATCTTCGTCAAATATCACCACGTCGGCATCACAGCCAACACAGAGCTTGCCTTTTGCCGTCAGCCCATACAGCCGTGCCGGCACGGCGGTGATCATATACACCGCATCCTCCAGCGGCGCCCCGGCCTCCTGCACCATGGTGCGCACCAAGCGGTCGGCGGTAGCCACACTGCCGGCAAACGATTGCCGGTCGGGCAGCTTGGCCACCTCATCCTCCACGATGCAAGGAACCGCCTCATGCAAAGGTCCCAGCAAAGATTCCTGTACATCGGTGCCGGCCGCACGCATGGCATCGGTGACCAGGCACACCCATTCCCGACTCTTCCCCTTGAGGATCAGCCGCAGCAGCTCCGCCGGCAGATGCTTGCCGTCAGCGATGACCTCCACCGCCATATCCTCCAACAGATACGCGGATTCCACCACCCCTAACCGGCGATACCCATGATCACGGGTAATGGTGGACATCCCGGAGTACAGGTGGGTCACCGTGCGGCAACCAGCCTCGTATACCCGGCACACCTCCTCGTATACCGCATCACTGTGGGCGATCGAGGGGGCCACTCCATAAGAGAGAAGTGTCCGGCAAAACGCCTCTGCGCCCTGCCGTTCCGGCGCAAAGCTCCAGCGGCAGATCAGGTCACCGTAGGCTTCCAGCATAGGGATATACTCCGTGGGATCCGGATCCCGGATGTACAGCGGATTCTGAGCACCTGCCTGCGCCAGCGAAAAATAGGGGCCTTCAATATGAGCACCCAGCACGGTGCTTGCGGTTAACCTCTTCTCCATGACGGTGCGCAGGTGGTCAAGAAACCGGCATAGGGTCTCCCGGGAGGAAGCCAGCGCCGTTGGCATAATGGAGGTGGTCCCGTGCCTTAGATGGTAGTTGGCTGCGGTGACGATGGCCTCCACAGAGCCGTCCATAAAGTCACAGCCGCCGCCGCCATGCACATGGGTATCGATAAACCCGGGCGCCACGAAGTGACCTGCCGCATCGATCTGCCGGTCGTAGGGCAGATCATCGGCGGTCACGTGGGTGATCACCCCATCCTGCATATATAGGGAAAGCCCCGTTTGTATCCCGTCCGGCATCACCAGACGTCCGTTGACGATACGTGTTGTCATAGTATCCCTCACTTAAACAAGGTGTCGGCGTAGGGACGCAAGTCTATCTGCCGTCCCGACCGCATGGACTCGTCTGCCGCAATGCCGATGGCAATGGACATAAACCCTTCCCGCAAGCCGGCAGACTGGCCGGGCAGATCGATGGGCTTACCCATGAAGAGGTTATCCCGGATACGCCGGTCGGCGCCGCCGTGCGCATCGTCCTCCTCTTCGGCAGGGAGCTGGATAAGCTCGTCCCGACCGTCGGTGGTGTACAGACGTACCGTATTGTCAATATTGGTGGCCTCCATACGCCCTTTGGTGCCGTTGAGTACCAGCTTCATCCCCTCATAGGGAGCAAAAGCGGAAAGGGTGTAGCTCATAACCGTGCCGCCGCTGTAAAGGGCGTTGACACTGACGGTATCCTGAATGTTGACACGCTTGGAATACACACAGTCGTCACGCAGGTAGCCGTCCGCCGATTCACAGTTAAGATACAAGCGGCGATGAGCCTCATTGCTGGTGATGTCATAGTAGAAGGGGCAACGGTGCTCACAGGTCAGACAGCGCTGTCCCCCTGCCTCGCCGGCATCGCCAAACACCCGTCGGGTCCCGAAGGCGTTGACGCTGACCGGATATTGATCCAGTAACCAGTTGACAATATCGAAATGATGGGTGGACTTATGTACCAACAGGGTGCCGGATTTTTCCCGTTCTGCATGCCAGCGGCGGAAGTAGTCCGCCCCATGCTTCATGCCCAGCATCCACTCATAATGCACGCTGAGAATCTCGCCCAGTACGCCGGAATCCACCATCTCCTTGAGCTTGGAGAAGAAAGGGTGAAATCGCAGATTAAAGGTGACCGTCACCTTATGACCGGTACGCTTCTGCGTCTCGTAGATCGCACGCGCCTTCTCCAATGTGGTTGTCAGCGGCTTTTCGCTGATCACGTCACAGCCAGCCTCCAGCGCTTCCACAATATACCGGTCGTGAAAACAATCCACCGTGGTCACGATCACCGTATCTGGCTTTACCTCTTCCAGCATCCGGGTAAAATCGTCAAACACCGGGATATCCTTACCGGTCAGTTCACTCACCAGCTTGGCGCGCAGAGGATTCACATCATAGACCCCACATAAGGTGCCATAATCACCGTATTGTTTGACCAGCGGCACGGCGTATGCTTCGGTGCCTCTATGGCCGCACCCTACCTGAACATAACGTTTCATCGTTATCCCCCTTCCTTTGATTCCACGCTCATTATACCGCAAGCAAAAACAAATTTCTATAAAAATTATGGTAAATATGCGCAAAAACTTCGTATTTTTGTTGACAATGAAAAAGCAGGGTGTTATATTGAACCGGAAAGGTGGTGCTGCGTGTGGAGCCACGAGAGGAACCGGTATTCTCGGTAGAAATGTATACCATTGCCGCCGAGCAGACCCATATCAGCGGAGAGCACAGTCATCCTTACCACGAGCTATACTTTCTGCTGGACGGTAGTGCCCGGCATTTTATCGGCAACCAGATACGAGAGGTAAAAGCCGGCGAAATCGCCTTCATCCGACAAGGATGCATCCACAAGGCAACCTATGATGAAGGGCAAACAGCTCGTCGCTTGCTTGTGAGCTTTTCCACCGAATTCGTGGGGGAACCGTACCTGTTTATCCTGCGTGATCTGGGACACCGCAAGCGCATTGCTTCCACCCCGGAAGCGGTCGTTGCCCTGCAAAGGCTGTTTTCTTCCTTACAGGAGGAATACCGATGCAGGCAGCCCCATTATCTCAGCCAATGTCGAAATCTGCTGCGGCAGATACTCATACTGCTTAGCCGTCAACCGCACACCGAGCCGGATTGGCACATCTCTCCCAACGAGGAGATCATCCAGAATGCGGCGCAGTACATCTCCGAGCACTATGCCGAACGGCTGACTCTGCGAGAGCTGGCGCAGATGTTTGCCATGAGTGAGAGCCACTTCTCCCGTACCTTTAAGGAGTACACCGGCGTCGGGGTGGCGCAATACATCAAGCACACCCGTCTGCGTGCGGCGGAAAAACACCTGTTGCGAGAAGGCTGTTCGGTGACCGACGTAGCCTTTTCCTGCGGATTCACCAATAGCAATTACTTTATCAGCGAATTTAAAAAATACCGGGGCATCACCCCACTCCAGTACGCCTTGGCCGCACGAAACGAATAAAGAAGCCACCTCCGAGGAGGTGGCTTCTTTACTAATTAGCCGATGGCTTTGATAATCATATCATCCATACGATCACGCAGAGCCGTCATGGTAGCGGTGTCATCCACACACTTATCGAAGGTGACCTTGCCGACCACCTTTTCGATCTCAGCCATCACGGCATCCCGACCGTAATACTGCTCGCACAGCTTCATGACACGGATATCCTCCAGGCCCTGGCGGAAGGCCACCAGGCGGATGCTCTCCAGAGGCTGCCCCTTGGCGCCGGGATATACGCTGTTGGCGTCTCCGCCACCTGCCCAGTAAGCGGCGTTGGCGTTGAGGAAGGGATTGTTCTCATCATCGGAGAACTGGCTCTTAAAGAAATTGTAGCCCCAATGCAGGAAGCCCTTGATGCCGTGGGCATACATCTGGGTGCCCATATACCGGGTGCGCGCAGAATGCATGCACATGAAGCGGTTGCTGTAACCCACCCAAGGGCCGCAGCAATAGTAGACCCACCGTTCCTTGATGTCCTCCGGCATAAACTGATGAATAGATGCACTGTACACCACGGGGATCTCACACAAGCCTTCCTTGTAGAACTCCAGATGGCTCAGAGCATCCATGATCTTCCAGCCGTCCAGCACCTTGAGCACGTTGGAACGGTTGATCTTATACTGTGCCAGATGATCGCTGTTGGGCTCGTCAGAAATGTGGAAATACACCTCATCGTGGAGGCCACGGGCAGTCAGGTGGTCGGTAAAAGCGGCAAGGAACGCCTGCAGGAAGGTCACATATTCCTCACCTGCCGCCTCGGTCTCCCAGCCGAAAATGCGCTTATACTCGCCATCCACCGTAGCCATTACCTTGGGGGCATGGTAGGCGCCCCACTGGGTGAACAGATGGGCAATCTCATAATACTTGACACCGCAGGACTTGAGCATATCCATCCAGCGATCCACCTTCTCAAAGCCGAAGGTGTATTCCCCGTTGGTCACCGTCACATCCACCAGCTGGGTGGTGGTACGCTCTTGGCCTACCGCTGTATCCAGCGGAGGGGTGAACACCGGCACCATGAGCATGTTGATGCCGTTCTTAACAGCGGTACGGGCAAACCGTTCGCAGATGGCCCAATGCTTCTCGCTCCACACCTCTACATCGTAGTAGTCCGCCAAACAGTCCGCATAGAACCACATGGTAACGATGCTGTCCTGCTCGGGCAGGCAGGTGTCGATCACCTGCAAGGCAAGGACGTGCTCAACCGCTACCTCCCCGTTTCTCTTCACCAAACGGATGGTGACGTTGTGATCGCCAGCCGGCAGATCGCCGGTAAACTCAATGTAGGCGGTACGCAGCTGCTGATTGACCACCACTACCGTACCGTGATGCTGCAGAGGAAGCAGCAGGTCGGGATACAGGCCGGGGGTGGTACGCAGAAAATGGCTGTCCCTTTCCATAGCGGTCGCCGGGGTAGCCGGCGTGGGCACGTAGTTGGGGATACCCTCCACCGTGCGCAGCTTTACCTCGACCCCTTCGGGGGCGTCTACCTGCAAGGTGTACCAAACAACAGCATCGTTGGATTCATCCGGGTTGTACGCCAACAGCTGTACGGCCGCCGTCACGTTCTTGTATGTACGCACGCGGGTAACCTCGGCGAAATCCGCCGGAGTCTGGTCGATAAAGCACTTCTCAAGAGAAGATACCAGCTTAGTCTGCAACATATCATTAACCTCCTGCCCTGTGGGCTTTTTGTTGTACTTATTATAGGTCAAATCACGCCGGTATGTCAACGGGACATACCACGCACTATGTGGACTTTTCGATCATCTCCGCATGCTCAGGTTAGCCCGGTGCTGTCAATGGGAGCCCGGCAAAAAGCTGTTGTGCGTTTCGCACAAAATCGGCACAGGTCAGATCCCGGGGGCGATGGATGGTCCTGGGTGCGGTAAAAGCGACCTCATACAGCCATGGGCCGCAATAGCCGATATCCGCCAACGCTTGCCGAACCGCCTGCCAATCAATGACGCCCTCCCCCGGCAGCCAATGCCTCTCGTCGATGCCATCGTAGTCGGACACGTGGGTGGTGACGATGGCGGCGCCAACACGCCGGATGTAGGTGGGAAGATCCTCCGTAAGCAGATGATTGGTGTCCAAGCAGGAGCGCAAGCGGGGATCAGCGCCGAGCAGCTCCAGCATATCATCGCTGTCCCGGCCAAGACACGTGCGAGGAAGGTCCTCCACGCACAGTACCCCTCCGCATGCGTCCGCTACCTGCGCCAGCTCGTGCAGGCTTTTTTTAGCTTGCGCCATCCGGGCAGGACGCTCCTCCTCCGGGATGGGTTCTCCGCTGGCATGCACAATGAACCGGGTAAAGCCCATCCCAGCCGCCAAACGGATCAGGGACGCCTGCTCGGCCACCGAGGCACGGCGTTTCTCCTCATCGATAAAGGAGGGATCCAGCCGTTCAAAGGGCGCAAAAGGGATGTGATAGCTGAAAAAAGGCATCGCGTACTGCCGGGACCAGTGCGCCAGCGCCATCCGATCCATGATACGGATATCCCCGGTCAATTCCATTCCATCGATGCCGGCCTCCCGATAGGCGGCAAACAACCCTTCATCCACCGTCTTGGCGTTGGTGGATAAACCAATGGCGTACATCGTCATCCCCCTTATCTACAAGTTACTGTGACTATAATAGCACCGGTAACGGTTTTTTTCAAGTAGCCTGCCTATTTTTGGTTGACCGGATAACCTCCGCTGTGGTAATATATAGGTAATCTTTGGGTGAAAGGAGGGCGACTGCATGAAAGCGCTGCTGCGTTATTTAATCCCCTACCGTAATCGCATGACGGTGGGACTGACCATCAAGATGACCGCCACCCTGGCGGAACTGATGCTTCCGTATATTCTCAGCCATATTCTCAAAAACGTAGTGGTGGTGCAGGACATCTCCCTCATTCTGCTTTGGGGCGGCGCCATGATCCTGTTTGCCGCCATCGCCTGCGTGGGTAACATTATTGCCAACCGTATGGCCGCCCGGGTATCGGCGGATTTTGCCCGGCAGATGCGCCAGGATCTGTTTGACAGTACCCTGCGGCTCAGCGCCGCCCAAGCCGACCGATTCACCATCCCATCGCTGGAATCCCGGATCACCTCCGACACCTACAACGCCCACAGCTTTATCAATATGATGCAGCGCATGGGGGTGCGTGCCCCCATCCTTCTCATCGGCGGTATGGCCATCACCTTGATGATGGATGCCTATCTGGCACTGGCTATGCTGGCCGTGTTGCCGCTGATCTTTGTAACCGTGTACTTTATTTCCCGTAAAGGCGTGCCGCTTTACAGCGGCGTGCAGCAGGCGGTTGACCGCATGATCCGGGTGGTCCGGGAGGATATCCAGGGCATTCGGGTCATCAAGGCCCTATCCAAGACAGAATACGAGCATCGGCGGTACGATACCGCCAACGCCGACCTGGTCAAAAAGGATACCCATGCCGGGGTGATCATGGGGTCCGTCAACCCCATCATGACCTTGCTGATGAACGGGGGAATCGTGGCGGTGGTAGCGCTGGCGGCCAGCCGGGTAGCACGGGGGCAATCCGACCCGGAGACGGTCATCGCCTTTATGCAGTATTTTACCCTCATCTCCATGGCCATGATGTCGGTGACCCGTATGTTTGTCATGTACACCAAGTGCGCCGCCTCTGCTCGACGTATCGCTGAGGTACTGGAGACCGATGAAGATCTTCCGGTACTGTCGGAAGGAGATTACCCCCGAGAGGAGTCCGGAGCCCATATCCGTTTTGACCACGTCTCCTTTTCCTACACCGGCAAGCGGCAGGAGCTGGAGGATATCTCCTTTACTCTGCCACGGGGCGGTCGGCTGGGCATCATTGGTGCCACCGGATCGGGCAAATCCACCCTCATTAAGCTACTGCTTCGCTTCTATGACGTGACCGAGGGATCCGTGTACATCAACGGGCAGGATATCCGCACCATGGACAAGGCCTCCTTGTACGCCATCTTCGGCACCGCTATGCAGCAGGACTTCCTCTATGATGACACCATCGAGGAGAATATTCGATTCGGGCGAGAGATCCCCCATGATGACGTGGTGAGGGCAGCCGCCATCGCTCAAGCGGACGGGTTTATCACGGCCTTCCCCGATGGCTATGCGCATAAAATAGCCGCCGGCGGCACCAATATCTCCGGTGGACAAAAGCAACGCTTGCTGATCGCCCGGGCGCTGGCCGCCCAGCCGGATATCCTGATATTGGACGACAGCTCCTCCGCCCTGGACTATAAAACCGACGCTGCTCTGCGCCGTGGGTTAGCAGAAAGCATGGCCAACACCACCGTGGTAACGGTGGCACAACGAGTAAGCACCGTCAAGGATTGTGATCGGATACTGGTGCTGGAGGAAGGCCGCGTCATCGGTGACGGCACCCACGAGCAGCTGCTGGCAGACTGCCCCACCTATCGGGAGATCAGCGATTCCCAGATGGGAGGTGCGTTCGTTGACTAAAGAGAAAAAAAGTCCCAAAAAAGGGGTGGTGTGGCGGCTGTTCCGCTACGTACTGCACTATTGGCCACTGTTTATGGCAGCTATCGGACTGACCCTGCTGTCTAATCAGCTCTCCCTGCTGGGGCCTAAGTATTCCGGCGATGCCATTGACGCCATTGCCGCCACGCAAGGGGTACAGTTTGACGCTGTATGGGAGAACGTAGGGCGGATGCTTCTCTGCTATCTGCTGTCCGCCATCCTCAGCTATCTGTTGGCGGTGCTGATGATCCGTATCAGCCAGAAAATCGTGTATACCATGCGCCGGCAGTTGTTTGAAAAACTGACCGCCTTGCCGGTGGGGTACTTCGATACCCATCACACAGGCGATATCATCAGTCATCTTTCTTATGACATTGACACCATCAACAGCACCCTCTCTCACGACGTGGTACAGGTGATGACCAGCTTATACACCGTGATAGGCTCGCTGATCTTCATGTGGCAGATCTCCAAGCCACTCATAGCGGTGTTTGCCATCACGGTGCCGGTCTCCATTGTGTTGACCCGGTACCGTTCCAAAAAAGTACGTCCCTTGTTCAGCACCCGTTCAAAAAAGCTGGGAGAGCTTAACGGCTATGCCGAAGAGATGCTGTGCGGATGCCGTACCATCACCGCCTATCATCGGGAGGAGGAAATCGGTAATCGGTTCCACCGCCGCAATCAAGATGCCATGGAGGCCTACCGCAAAGCAGATTATTATGGTGGCGCTCTCTTCCCCATTATTAACTTTATCAACAACCTATCGCTATCTCTCGTGATGATCCTGGGCGGCATCTTGTATATGTACTCCGCCTCCGGGACGGTCAAGGCTGGCAGTCTCCTGTTCATCACGCTGGGCGGTGTCGCACAGTTTGTGCAGTATTCCCGTAAGTTTGCCGGGCCCATCAACGAGTTTGCCAATATTCTGCATGAGTTTCAATCGGCTTTTTCCGCCGCACAGCGGGTGTTTGCCATACTGGATGAACCGACCGAACCGGTGGACAGCCCGGATGCCAAGATCCTGGATAAGGTGCAGGGAGAGGTAAGCTTCCGGAACGTGACCTTTGGGTATACCCCGGACAAGACCATCCTCCACGGGTTGTCGGTAGACGTACAGCCCGGAGAAACGGTGGCCATCGTCGGCCCTACAGGAGCCGGAAAGACCACCATCATCAGTCTGTTAATGCGCTTTTACGACCGGAACAGCGGGACTATCACGATCGATGGGCTTCCCATCGACAGCCTGACACGTTCCAGTCTGCGCCGTGCCTACACCATGGTACTGCAGGACACCTGGCTGTTTAACGGGTCGGTGTACGACAACATCCGCTATGGCCGGGAAAACGCCACCTACGAGGAGGTGGTTGCCGCCGCCAAAGCGGCTCGTATCCACTACTTTATTGAGGGATTGCCGCAAGGGTATGACACCGTTATTTCGGACGACGGCGTTAACATCTCCAAGGGACAGCGACAGCTCATCACCATCGCCCGGGCGATGATATCCGATTCCGCCATGCTCATTCTAGACGAGGCTACTTCTAATGTGGACTCCCGTACCGAGATCAAAATCCAGGAGGCCATGGCCGCCCTGATGAAGGGACGTACCTGCTTTGTTATTGCGCACCGGCTGTCTACCATCCAGAATGCCGATAAAATTTTGGTACTGCAGGACGGCGTCATCACCGAAGCCGGCACCCACGACCAGCTCATGCAACGGGGTGGCTTCTACAGCACGCTGTACAATGCGCAGTTCACATAACAGAGCGTTTATGCTTTCCCACACATACCTTGACGGACACAAAACAAAAAAGGGAAGCACCGGCCACGGTCGGTGCTTCCCTTTTTGTTTTATAGAGTGCGTAGTGTCACGGCCAGTTCCCGTAAATGGGCGGCTTCATCGATGTGTCCGGCAAGAGCCAGCCCCTCCGCACGGCGGCAAAGGTGTGCCGCCATATGCTCCCGGTAAGGGCGTCCCTCCTCCGGAGCAAAAAAGCCAGCGTACACCGGCAGGTCATCCACCGGCGCAGCATCGCCGGTGTACCGGGCGGCCAGCACCGGGTAGAACCGCCGGCCATCCTGAATGAGCCGTTCGGTCTCCACGGAAAAGCCGTTATGGAGCAACCACCGGCGCAGGTCTTCTGCCCGGGTCATGGGTTGCAGTACCAGATGGAAATGGGCATCCTTAACCCAGGGGGCGGCCTCTAAGATCGCCGCAATCGTCTCGCCGCCCATGCCGGCTATCACGATATCGTCCACCTCATTGGGGCGCAAGGAGGCCAGGCCATCTCCCAAGCGCAGGGAAATAGCCGCGGTCAGCCCGGCAGCCTCTACCGTCCGACGGGCGGTGGAAAGCGGGCCTTCATTGAGATCGGAGGCAATGGCACTGGGGCAGATCCCCTGCCGCACCAGCCATACCGGCAGATAGGCGTGATCCGTACCAATATCCGCCACACGACTACCGGGGCGAATAAGCGCCGCCACCGCCTGCAGGCGTTTGTCTAACTCTTGCATAACGTCCCTTTCTGCCAAAAAGGCCGGTGAAAGTACCCTCTCACCGGCCCGTTGGTTGCAATTAGTTGCTGAAGTGCTTGTTGAGCTTCTCTACCAGCTCATCTACGCTCACGCCGTGAACGGCGCAGGCCTGCTCCAGGCTTTCGCCACGGGCAGAGGGGCAACCCAGACAATGCATCCCCATCTCCAGGAAATAGGGGGCGGTCGCACGATCCGCATCGAGAATATCGCCGATCAGGCTCTTCTTAGTAACAACCATGGTATAAACCACCTTTCTTTAACGGTCTGTGTTTAGTATACACCTTTTATCATGAAATAGCAAGTGGTAAGGATTAGTTCTTTTGTACAGCCAGGGTAACCGACTCACCGTTGATATCCCATTCCTTAACATACCCGGCGGTGGTGCCGCTGACCAAAGCGGTACCCATCACATCCTGCAGTAAAGATGCCTTATTGGTCTCCATAACCGCCTGCACCTTGTCGTTGCCGGACACATATACAGTAATGGTGTCCATGACCTCAAAGCCGGCCTCCTTGCGCATGGTCTGGAGCTTGCTGACCACTTCTCGCACAAAGCCTTCCTCAATGAGCTCCTCGGTCAGAGTGGTGTCGAGCGCCACAGTGATGCCCCGGTCAGCGACGGTATAATAGCCCTCGGTCTGCACCGTGTCAATGAGCAGATCCTCGGTATACAACGTCACGGTACCGCTGGGCAGAGCCAGGGACAGAGCGCCGGCGGCATCCAGCTGCGCCTTGGCGGCGTTGCCGTCCAGTTCCGCCAATGCGGTGCGGATCTCGCCCAGCTGCTTGCCGTACTTGGGGCCCACCGTCTTGAGCTGCGGCTTGAAGGAATAGCTCATGAACGCCGAGGCGTCCGCTACCTTCTCCACCGACTTGATGTTCAGCTCTTCTGCAATGATGGCCACGCCGGCCTCGTCCAAAGAGCCATCCATCTGCACGAACATCTTGCCCAAGGGCTGGCGGTTCTTGCAGGAAGCGCCGTTACGGGCGGCACGACCCAGCACCACGATCTGCACCACCGCATCCATGGTGGACTCCAGTGCGGTGTCAATATAGGCGTCGTTGACGGTGGGATAGTCGCACAGATGCACGCTCATGGGAGCGCTCGCATCGTCACTGCAGACCAGATTGCGGTAGATATCCTCCGCCATGAAGGGGATGAGAGGTGCCGATGCCTTGGCGATGGTCACCAGCGCAGTGTGCAGGGTCATGTAGGCATTGATCTTATCCTGCTCCATACCCTTCGCCCAGAAGCGCTCACGGCTACGGCGCACATACCAGTTACTCAGCTCATCCACAAAGTCCTCCAGCACACGGGCGGTCTCGGGGATGCGGTAGTTGGCCAGATGCTCGTCAGCGGCACGGACGGTACTGTTGAGACGGGACAGCACCCACTTATCCATGACCGACAGCTTGTCGTATTCCAGGGTGTACTTGGTGGAATCAAAGCCGTCGATGTTGGCATACAGCACAAAGAAGGCGTAGGTGTTCCACAGGGTGCTCAGGAACTTACGCTGGCACTCCTGCACCGCCTTACCGTGGAAACGGTTGGGCAACCAAGGGGCGGAGTTGGAATAGAAGTACCAACGGATGGCGTCGGCGCCGTAGGTCTGCAGAGCTTCCATGGGATCGACAGCGTTACCCTTGGACTTGGACATCTTCTGGCCGTTCTCGTCCTGCACGTGGCCCAGTACGATGACATTCTTGAACGGTGCCTTGTTAAACAGCAGGGTGGAGATGGCCATCAAGGAGTAGAACCAACCACGGGTCTGGTCAACCGCCTCGGAGATAAAGTCTGCCGGGAACTGCTGTTCAAACAGATCGGCGTTCTCAAAGGGGTAGTGATGCTGAGCAAAGGGCATGGCACCGGAATCGAACCAACAGTCGATGACCTCGGGGACACGCTTCATCACGCCGCCGCATTCCGGGCAACGCAGGGTAACTTCGTCAATAAAGGGGCGATGCAGCTCCACGTTCTCCGGGCAGTTGTCGGACATCTGCCGCAGCTCTTCCCGGCTGCCAATGGCGTGCTGGAGACCGCAGGCACATTCCCAGATATTGAGGGGGGTACCCCAGTAACGGTTGCGGCTGATACCCCAATCCTGCACGTTCTCCAGCCAATCGCCAAAGCGACCCTTA
>SVPB01000025.1 GCA_015066065.1 Oscillospiraceae bacterium
ATCCTGCCCGTCAAGGACGGTATCCTGCCCCACCGTCAGGGGGCTATCCACAAAGAAACGCGGCATGCTTACCCCTTCTCCTTCTTACACACCATGCACAGCCAGCCACCGTGCTCGTGTCGCTCCGCCACCGTGAAGCCCAGCTTCCCCAGTGCATCCAGCACGTCCTGCTCCCGGCTGTCGATGATGCCGGAAACTATGTATACACCTCCGGGTGCCAAAAACGCCGGCACCGCCGGAGACAGCGCGATGATCGCATCCGCCACGATGTTGGCGGCCACCACCGGGTACTGCCCGGTGACCTTATCCGCCAGGTCACCCTTGACAATGGTATAGCGCGGCTCGGTCAAGCCGTTGAGCTGGCCGTTCTCCACCGCCGTGCGCACCGCCAGAGGGTCGATGTCCACACCAAAGGCAGACCCGGCACCCAGCAAGCAGGCGGCAATGGACAGAATACCGCTGCCGCACCCAATATCCAAAAAGGCACAGCCGGGGGTCACGTGGCGTTCCAGCGTCTCCAGCACCAGCCGGGTAGTGTCGTGTCCACCGGTACCGAAAGCCATGCCCGGGTCGATGGACAGCACCTGCCGGCCGGCGGTGTCCTCCACCGTTTCCCACGAGGGGCAGATGAGCAGGCGCTCTCCCACCGGGAGGGGCTTAAAATACTTCTTCCAGTTGTTGGCCCAATCCTCCTCGCTGACCGTCTGGGCCAGCACCTCGTGGGCCACACCGGCGGCAGTGAGCCGTTCACGCAGAAACGCCACCGCTTCGGGAGGGTTATCCTGGGGATCAATGTACAGATGGATAAGGCTGTGCTCCCGGTCACGGCCCAACAGCTCCTCGTCAATGAGGTCGATGTGGGCGATCTCCCAAGCACCCTGCTCCAGATCGCTGTAATCCTCTATGTAAATGCCGTAGGGCACCGCCATATTGGCGATGGCGGCGGCCTCCTCCGTGTCGGCGGTGGCCACACGGATGCATACTTCCGTCCAATCCATAGTGTGATGACTCCTTTCGAAAAACGCAGATCCCAAGGGCGCCGGAGCAACCGGCTATGCCAGCCCCTTTGGATAGGGTGACACGGATAACCCGAACCAGTTTTTAAAAGGCGGATATTCCGTTCACCCATCGTTAAAATACTCACGAATACGGCATCTCTATCATACCAAAAACACCCCGAAAAAGCAAGAAAAACCGGACTTCCCGTGGGAAGTCCGGTTGTGGATCAGCGATACTTCTTGGCGTACTTGGCGGCGCAGGCCTTCATCTCGTCCCAATGCTCCTCCATGCACTCCACCAAACGCAGCTGGGTGCGGCAGCGCACCAGGTTGTGATCGGCGTAATCGGTGTGGAAGTACACATCCCCCTGCAGGTAGTCTGCCAGAAAACGCATGCCGCATTCCAGGGTCATCATCTTGGCGCCCTCGGGCAGGAGCATGATCTCCTCCTCGCCCAGCTTGCCGCCACAGCCATCCAGATAACCGCGCAGATATTCCTCAAACAGATCCATGTCCAGGCTGACCTTGGACAGGTCCTTTTCGTCCTCGGCGGCGGTGTTGGCGCCAAACCGGATGGAATCACCGAAGTCGGTGACCGAGAAGCCGGGCATGACGGTATCCAGATCGATAACGCACAGGGCGGTACGGGTGGCCGCATCCAGCATGACGTTGTTGATCTTGGTGTCGTTGTGGGTCACGCGCAGGGGCAGACGTCCCTCGGCGTGGGCATCCATCAGCACCGAACAGAACGCCTCGCGCGCCTGCACAAAGGCGATCTCCTGGGGGCAGGTCTCGGCACGGCCGCACACGTCCTCGTCCACCGCCTTGGAGAAGTCACGGAACCGCTTGGGGGTGTTGTGGAAGTCCGCCAGGGTCTCGTGCAGCTGCTCAGCGGAGAAGTTGCTCAGATCACGCTGGAACTTACCGAAGGCGTAAGCGGCCTGATAGAAGTCGCTCATGGACTCCGGACGCTCCAGACACACCGCACCGGTGACAAAGCAGTACACCCGGAAGCAGATGCCGTTGTCGTCTATGTAGCAATCCTTGCGATCCAGGGTGGGCACCAGCTTGAGCACTTCACGAGGCTCCTTGGCCTTGGTGCGCAGGAAGTCGGTTACCCGACGGATGTTCTCGATAACCTCCAGGGGCCTGGGAAACACGTCGCCATTGACCGCCTGCAGGATGTACAGCGCCTCGGAGCCGTCCCAACGGGTCACCATGACCTTGTTGGTGGCGTTGATGTGGCCGTTGCCGTGAGGGATCATGCCGGTTACCTCACCGCCCAGCTCAAAGTGATCGATGGCGTTGCGGATCTGTTCCATGGTCAGTTTACGCATAAGTCTTGTCCTCCTCATAGTCGGGATACATTCTTGACACCCATTATACTATCCATTATAATAGAAAGAAATGGAAAAATCCATAGTTAATCTTTAATATTCTATAAATATTCTACATTTTTTGGAGGTTTTTATGGCGATTGCAATCATTACCGGCGCCTCCGCCGGTCTGGGCGATGCTTTTTACCGGGCGGTTCGACGGCGGCATCCGGAGCTGGACGGCATCTGGCTCATCGCCCGGCGCAAGGAGCGTCTGGAAGAAATGGCCAAGGATTGTCCTTACCCGGTGACGGTTCTGCCGCTGGATCTCACCCGGGAGGACGGCTACGCCGCCCTGCAGCAGAAGCTGGAGGAGGAAAAGCCGCAGGTGGCGGTACTCATTAACAACGCCGGCATGGGTAAGCTGGGCAACGTAGCCGACAGCGACGTCCATACCCAATGCTACATGATCGACCTCAACTGTCGGGGACTGACGGCGGTGACCACCGCCGTGCTCCCCTACATGCAGGAGAAGGGCTACATCATCAACGTGGCCAGCATCGCCGCCTTTGCCCCCAACGCCCGGCTGACGGTGTATTCCTCTACCAAGGCGTACGTGCTCAGCTTCTCCAAGGGACTGCGCGAGGAGCTAAAGCCCCGGCATATCAACGTGCTGGCGGTTTGCCCCGGTCCCATGGACACCGAGTTCCTGGCGGTGGCGGACATCACCGGCAACTCCAAGACCTTCCAGCGGCTTCCCTACTGCAACCCGGAAAAGGTCGCCCGTCACTCGGTGGAGGCCGCCATTGCCGGCCGCGCCAGTTACACCCCACGGCTGTTCTTCAAGTTTTACCGGGTGCTGGCAAAGCTGTTGCCCCACAACGTTATTATCCCTCTGTGTAAGACCTGAAGGAGCGATCATTCATGAAACGCTGGTTTCCCTACATACGGCCGTATAAAGTCCCTTTTATCCTGGGGCCTCTGTGCATGATCATGGAGGTCATCGGTGAGGTGGTGATGCCCTATCTCTTGAGCATCATCATCAACCGGGCAGGCGACGGCACTCTGACGGTAAGCAGCAGTCTGGGAGTCATGCTGCTGATGATCCTTACCGCCATCCTGATGATGGTCGGCGGTGTGGGCGGAGCCTACTTCGGCTCCAAAGCGTCGGTCAACTTTGCCGCCGATCTGCGGGCGGACGTGTACGCCCGGGTGCAGACCTTCTCCTTTGCAAATATTGATAAGTTTTCCACCGGTTCGTTGGTCACCCGGCTGACCAACGACGTGACCCAGATACAGAACTTTGTCAACACCCTGCTGCGTATGGCTCTGCGTGCCCCCGGTATGATGGTAGCGGCACTGATCATGGCCATCGCCATGAATCCGCCGCTGTCGGTGGTGTTTGCGGTAAGCGTGCCGGTGATGCTCTTGGCCATCGGGTGCATCATCCGCATGAGCTTCCCCCGGTTCACCCGGCAACAAAAAAAGCTGGACGCCCTTAACTCCACGGTGCAGGAAAACATCACCAACGTCCGGGTGATCAAGTCCTTTGTCCGGGAGGAGCACGAGACCGAAAAGTTTGGTAAGGCCAACCGGGATCTGCGAGACAACGCCATGGCCGCCATGAAGGTGATGATCCTCATGGGGCCAATCATGACCTTATTCATGAACCTGACGGTGCTGGCGGTCATCCTGCTGGGCGGCAGATTCGTGCTGGCCGGCAGTATGCCGGTGGGCGATCTGTCCGCCTTCCTCACCTACGTTACCCAGATCCTCTCCTCCCTGATGATGGTTACCATGCTGCTGATGATGACCTCCCGTGCCATGGCCTCCGCCAAGCGTATCCGGGAGGTGATGGAGGAACAGCCGGACATCACCGACGACGGCGCCGCCTACCCTGACCGGACGGTGGAAGCCGGTGCGGTGGAGTTTCGCCACGTGACCTTTCGCTACTATAAAAACAGTGAGGAAAGCGTGCTGTCAGATATCAACCTGACCATCCCGGCAGGCGCCACGGTGGGCATCATCGGCTCCACCGGCTGCGGCAAGACCACCCTGGTCTCCATGATCCCCCGTCTGTATGACGTGGATGAGGGACAGGTGTTGGTGGACGGGGTGGACGTGCGTGACTATTCCCTTACCCAACTGCGCAACGGGGTGGGCATGGTACTGCAGAAAAACACCCTCTTTTCCGGCAGTATTGCGGAGAATCTGCGGTGGGGTGACCGGGAGGCCTCCGATGAGGCCATGATCACCGCCGCCACCCACGCCCAAGCCGATAAGTTTGTTTCCTCCTTTAGTGAAGGGTACGATACCCTGCTGGAGCAGGGCGGCACCAACGTGTCCGGCGGTCAGAAGCAACGGCTTTGCATCGCCCGGGCGCTGCTTAAGAAGCCGCGGATCCTCATCCTGGACGATTCCACCAGTGCGGTGGATACCGCCACCGAAGCCCAGATCCGCCGGGCGTTCCGGGAGGATCTGCCCGGCTCCACCAAGATCATCATTGCCCAGCGCATCTCCTCGGTACGGGACGCCGATCTCATTGTGGTCATGGACAACGGCCGTATCACCGGTACCGGTACCCACGAGCAGCTGCTCCGGGATAATACCGAGTATCAGGAGATCTACTATTCCCAGACCGACAGAGAGGAGGCATAACCGTGGCCAGAACGTTGGAACAGCTGCAGCAGCAGTACAACAGCGCCGCCAAGGCGCAAAAGCCGGGGATGCCTCCCATGGGGCCGCGAGGCGGCGGTCCCCGGGGTGCCGGCATGTCCGGCAAGCCCAAGGATACCCGTAAGACTTTGGGGCGGCTGCTTGCCTACATGAAACCGTATACCGGCCGCTTTGTCGGGGTGCTTATCTGTATGCTGGTAAGCACCTTGACCTCCCTCATTGGCGCTTATCTGCTGGCGCCCATCATTAACCGCCTCACCGTAGAGGTGATCCCGGGAGCGCCGGTTGAGCTGTCCGCCGCCGAACAGGTTGCCGACGGCATCATCAGCCGGGTCGCCGCCTGGCTGCATCTCCCCGACGTCATGGGGTATATCCTGGCAGCCTTGGCAGTGCTGGGAGGCGTGTATCTGGTGGGCATCGTCACCACCTATCTGCAAAGCCGCTTGATGCTGTCGGTATCCCTGCGCATCACCGAGCATATCCGCAATGACCTGTTTGTTAAGCTGCAGGCGTTGCCGGTGCGGTACTTTGATGCCCATCCCACCGGAGAGCTCATGTCCCGGTTCACCAACGATATCGACAACATCGACATGATGCTTAACAACTCGCTGACCACCCTGGTCTCGGGTACGGTGACCCTCATCGGCACCTTCGTGTTCATGATCACCACCAGCTGGGTGCTCACCCTGGTAACCGTGCTGTTTGTCCCTCTGCTGGCACGGGGCGGTGTGCTCATCGGCGGCCGTTCCCGTAAGTTCTACAAGGGACAGCAGGCCGCGCTCGGTGCGGTCAATGGATACATGGAGGAGACGGTCACCGGGCAGAAGGTGGTCAAGGTCTTTAACCACGAGGCCGAATGCGTGGAGGAGTTCAAGACCCTCAACAACGATATGCGTGATAAGCAGTTTAAAGCCCAGTTCTGGGGCGGCGTCATGGGCCCCATCATGCACAACATCAGCATGATCAGCTATGGCGTTACGGTGGGCGTGGGCGGTGTCCTTATGTGTACCGCCGGGCTGACCCCCGGTGCGCTGACGGTGTTTGCCAACTATTCCCGGCAGTTCTCCATGCCTATCAGCCAGCTCTCCATGCAGACCACCGTGCTCTTTGCCGCCCTGGCCGGAGCAGAACGAGTATTTCAGGTGATGGATGCCGATCCGGAAGCCCCCAATGGACCTCAGGCGCTTTCCGCCGCCGGCATGCAAGGGGACGTGGTGATGACCAACGTCACCTTTGGCTACCGCCCGGACAAGATCGTCCTGCGTAACATCTCCCTCTACGCCCATCCGGGACAGAAGATCGCCTTTGTAGGCTCCACCGGCGCCGGCAAAACCACCGTGACCAACCTGCTCAGCCGGTTCTATGACATTGAAGAAGGCTCCATCACCATCGACGGGGTGGACATTAAGGACTATAAACGGGAGGAACTGCGGCAGAACATCGCTATGGTCCTGCAGGACACCCATCTGTTTACCGGTACGGTACGGGAAAACATCCGTTACGGACGGCCGGACGCCACCGATGAGGAGGTGGAGGCCGCCGCCAAAACCGCCAGCGCTCACAGCTTCATCATGCGGCTGCAGGATGGCTATGACACCCTGCTGGAGGGGGACGGCGCCAACCTGTCGCAGGGACAGCGACAGCTGCTCAACATCGCCCGGGCGGCGCTGAGCAACGCCCCCATTCTGGTGCTGGATGAAGCCACCAGCTCGGTGGATACCCGTACCGAACGGCACATCGAGCACGGCATGGATCGGTTGATGAAAAACCGGACCACCTTTGTCATTGCCCACCGGCTGTCCACCGTGCGTAACGCCGATGCCATCTTGGTGCTGGAGCAAGGCGAGATCATCGAGCGAGGCAGTCACGAGGAGCTACTGGCCATGAAGGGCCGGTACTACGATCTATACACCGGCGTGACCGAGCTTGCGTAACCGACAAGACCCCCTGCAGAGCCTTAGAAGGGCCTGCACGGGGTCTTTGTTTGTCACACTTTCACGGTTAGTGATCCCATCATGTAAGCCGCACCACGTTGGTCATGATGCCAGCCGAGGTGATCTCCAAGAGTCCATAGGTACCCTCGTAGCCCAAGCTGCCGGGGTTGAGGATGTAGAGACCGTCCTCGTAGAGCTGCAAAGGCTGATGGGTGTGCCCAAACAGCAGAATATCCGCCTGTCGCTCCTGCGCCGCCAGATACAGGGTGGTCAGCCCATGCTTGGCGTGGTAGCGGTGGCCGTGGGTCATCATCACCCGTTTACCGCCCCATATTTCCAGCCGGGTGGCCGGCAGCAGGGCGGAAAAATCGCAGTTGCCCGGCACCATCACAAAGGAGCGCTCCGGATGGTTATCCGCCACATCCTCTACCTCTCGCAGACCGTCCCCCAAAAACAGCACGGTGGCGCAATCCGTCTGCTGTGCCAGCGCTTGCTCCACCCGGTCCCGGCGGCCGTGTACATCGGATATCACCAATAGTTTCATGCTCCCATCGCCACTCTTTCGTCATGTTTGATTCCATTGTAGCATAGTATGGAAACAGAAGCAAGAGAGAGGGGATGATGGAATGGCACAGGAATTTTCGCCTCGGCAGATGGAGGCGCTGTTACAGTATGCGGCACGGCGGATGAACACCACCCCCCAGGCGCTCAAGGAGGCCTTTGCGCAAGGGGGACTGGACGGCCTGATGGCCAAGGCGCAGGGGAGCATGACCCCGGAGGAGGCGCAGAAGGCCCAGCAGATCACCCAAGGCCGGGATGCCGCCTCCCTGCTGCAGGATCCGCAGGTAGCCGCCCTGCTGAAAAAGCTGACGGAGGGGCTGTGATGGAGGAGCTGAGCGACAAGATCAACCGCCTGCTGAGTGATCCGGAAAGCTTGCAGAAAATTCAGGGGATGATGGCGGCTCTGGGGGGCGGCGAAGCTCCCACGGAGGAGACGCCTCCTGCGCCTCCCTCACCGCCGCCGGCAGATACCGGTGGTGGGTTGCCCGATATGGAGATGCTCAGCCGGCTGCTGCCGCTGGTGGGGTCCTTGTCCCAAGAGAACGACGACACCCGGTTGCTGCAGGCGCTGCGGCCTTATCTGCACGGAGAACGGGCCGGGCGGCTGGATGAGACCATGAAACTACTGCGGCTCATCAAGCTCCTGCCGCTGTTGCAGGGGGGTGGAAACCATGGCTGATGATCTGCAGACCCTGCAACAGCAGGCGGCCGAACGGGTGCAGCGCACCCAAGCCTACAACCGCCGGGTGTTTGAGGAGCATCAGGAGCGTCCGGCACTCCGGCCGCCGGCACCAACGGCGCCGGTGACCGCTGTCCCTCCTCGAACCGGGGGGATGGACACCGAGCAGCTTCTGTTGCTGGGACTGGCGTTCCTTCTATGGCGTGCCGGCTGTCGGATGGAACTGATCCTGGCGCTGCTGTATCTGGCATTATAAAGAAAGAGGTCACCTCCGGTAGAGGTGACCTCTTTGCTGTTTACAGGGTATCCACCAGCTCCTGCAAGGAACGGATGATGACCGGATCGGCGGTGACACCGTCGATGGTCGGCAGGTAGGGGTTGCCAGTGACCGGACGTTCCAGCAGGGTGCGGTACCACACGGCGGCGGCCAGATAACGGCCGTAGAACCAGGACAGATGATGGCCGTCCCGGTTGAGGGAAAGACCACCGGCCGTCACGTCAAAGGCCGGCAGGGTCTGCCGTGCCTGCTGGACGGCGGACCCCACCGGGATCACACCGATACCATACCGGTCGGCCGCCTCAGCATAGGTCTGGTGCAGTCGGGCGTACATATCCTGCTGGTCACAGTAGACGGGCTCTTCGCCGGCATACGCCCGATCCTCCTGCTCGTACGCCCAGGTCTCGTGCATCCAGATGACGGCATTCGGATGCTGCCGACGGACATAGTCGTGCAGGATATCCAGATAGGGCTGGTAGGTTTCCGGCAAGCCGGAATGAAGGCTGTATTGCTGTAAGGTGACGATATCCCACCGTTCCCGGGACACCCCGTCCCGCAAGGTCACCCCCTCCTTCCGACTGCCACAAACCTCGTAGCCGTAACGGTCGTTGTCGTTGAGCAGATTACCTGCATGACGGGCCAGACTGCAGCCGCCGATCATCAGGTTAACACAGCAGAGCTCCACCCCGTCAGCGGCGGCCAGAGGCGCCAGATACGCCTGCGCATCCTGAGAAAAGCTGTTGCCGACAGAAAGTATCTTCATCAACCGTACGCCTCCATAAACTCCAGATACGCCCGGGTGCGGTCAGCCGGGTCGGTGGGCCTGCAATGCGTACCCTCCAATTCCCGGTCATCCAGCGGTGCCTCCGGGAAGAAATGCCGGATGGCCTTGACCATCAGCCGGTTTTCCTCCGGGCGGGCGTACATATCCCGGGTGTACCACAGGATCTGCAGAGGACGCAGGTGCAAGTCCTCCTGCACGAAGTACATAGGCGCCGCCGCATCAATACGCTGTAAGCGGCTGTCCTCCCCACGGTACTTGAGCACATTAAAGTGGGTACACATCTGGGCGCTTTCGGAGATAAAGCCGGCGATGCGATCCACCTCCACCCCCACCTCACGCAGATAATGGGGATCCATGAGCAGCATCATAGTGATATAGGCTCCGGCAGAGGAGCCGTCGATAAACAATTTGCCGTTACCGCCCCAAGCCGGGAGCTGTTCCAGCACAGTGGCCACCGCCCGGGCAGCATCCTCCAAAAAGGTAGGATACGGCATTCCGGGCATCAGCCGATAGCCAGCGGTGATCACTCCGTAGCCGTGTTCCACCAGCTCCTGTCGGTGGTCACTGCCCCGGTAACTGCCCCTCGTCAGACCACCGCCGTGAAAGTGTAGAATAGCGGTAAATCCGTCCTCCTCCGGTAAAAAAGCGTTGAGTCGATTCTCGTTGTCGTCGGTATCCATATACCGCAGATCGTGTATTTCTCTCATCGTGTTACCTCCTTCTTGTCAAGACGATAGTTGCGCACGTACATGACAAGATCCAGCCCCACCATCACCAGGTTGAGTACATAGAAAAACAGCACGTACCACTTGAACTGGTCAGCGGTGAGCTTGGCGGCAATACCGCAGATATAACCGCCGAAAATGAACAGCAAAAAGGCCAGGCTCTTGCCCTTGGTGGTGCGGGCACGGTAGGACTTAAGCACGTTGAGTGGCCAGGAAATACCAAAGCTGACGATCATCAGGATCTCTAAAATTTCGGACATAGCTAAACACTCCTTTGTGATGGATAATCTCAGTATATCACGGAACATTCCCCTAGTAAAGCATATAACATGATGGGGGTTACTATATACTCTAATATATAGTTAACAACAAAGGGAAGGAGGTGCCGGAGCACCTCCTTCCTTACATTTACAGCTTGTTGACGTCTGCGTCGGTGATAAGATGGAACCCGGCCGCCGTGAGGGCTCCTTCTGCGGCGGCGTTGTCCGCCACACGCAATACCACGTAAGCGTGACGCTCGGTACGTGCCATAAAGGCGTACAGGTATTCCATGTTGATGTGGGCTTCGTCCAGCACACGCAGGGCGGTGGACAGCTTACCCGGCTGGTCCCCGATCTTCACACCCACCACGTCGGTGGTCTTGATAAGGTACCCTTCCTCGGTAAGGGTCCTCAGGGCTACCTCGTTGTCGCTGACGATGAGGCGCAGGATACCAAACTCCTCGGTATCCGCAATAGACAGCGCCCGGATGTTGACCTCGTGGGCGGCCAGGGTATCGGTGATAGCCACCAGGGCGCCCTGCTTATTCTCCACAAAAACGGTGAGTTGCTTTAAAGACATGTCCGTCACTCCTTTCAGTCGTGCAGCTTGCGCTTATCGATGATGCGTACCGCCTTGCCCTCGCTCCGGGTGATGCTCTTGGGGGGCACCAGATGCACCGCCGGGTTGATGCCCAGCATGGTCTTCATGGCGGCGGCCAGCTTCTTCTCCTGGGAGGTGACGCCGCTGACCGTATCGGAGAACTGGTCGGCGTTCATCTCCACGTTGACATCGAAGGTGTCGGAGTTGCCCACCCGATCCAGTACGATCTGGTAGTTGGGCTGGTAGCCCTCCTGCAACAGCACCGTCTCGATCTGGCTGGGGAACACATTGACACCACGGATGATCATCATATCGTCGCTGCGGCCCATGGGCTTGCTCATCTTGATGTGGGTACGGCCGCAGGAGCAGGGCTTGCGGGTCAGCACGCAGATGTCCCGGGTGCGATAACGCAGTAGCGGAAACGCTTCCTTATCCAGGGCGGTGAACACCAGCTCACCCTTACTGCCCTCCGGCAGTACCTCCCCGGTATCCGGGTCAATGATCTCGGCGTAGAAATGATCCTCGTTGATGTGCATGCCCGACTGCTCACAGCATTCGAACGCCACACCGGGGCCGGAGGTCTCGGTCAGGCCGTAAATGTCGTAGGCCTTAATGCCCAGGGATTCCTCAATATTGCGGCGCATCTCCTGCGTCCAAGGCTCGGCACCGAAGATGCCGGCCTTGAGGGGGATGTCCTCTGCCTTGTAGCCCATCTCGTGGAGGGTCTCCCCGATGTAGGCGGCATAGGAGGGGGTACAGCACAGAATGGTGGCGCCCAGATCGGTCATGAACTGGATCTGGCGCTCGGTGTTGCCGGAGGACATGGGCAGGGTCAGACAACCCACCTTGTGGGAGCCGCCGTGCAGGCCGGAGCCGCCGGTGAACAGACCGTAGCCGTAAGCCACCTGGCACACGTCTTCTTCGGAACCGCCGGCTGCCACAATAGCCCGGGCGCAGCAGTCCTCCCACAGGTCTACATCGTGCTGGGTGTAGAAGGCCACCACACGGCGACCGGTGGTGCCGGAGGTGGAGTGGATGCGTACGCAATCCTTCAGGGGCTTGGCCAGCAGGCCGTAGGGATAAGCATCCCGCAGGTCGGCCTTGGTGAGGAAGGGAAGCTTGTGCACATCCTCAATGCCGTGGATATCCGCCGGGGTAACCCCCTTCTTATCCATCAGGTCACGGTAGTAGGGCACGTTGTCGTACACGTGCTGTACCTGCCGCACCAGCTTTTCCGATTGGAGCTTCTTAAGCTCCTCTACCGGCATGGTCTCCATGTCTTTCTGGTAGTAGCGTTGTTCCATGTTGTTTCGTCCTTTCTGCTAAATGTTGTGTTGTTCCGGAACGCAGATAAACAAAAACGTCCTCTGCATTCCGACCGGAATACAGAGGACGAGAATAATCCCGTGGTACCACCTCTATTTACCGTTACCTACCGATAACGGCCTCCGGGTGCAAGCACACCCTTGTCGATGTAACGGTCGAACCCGTTTGGCCTACACAGTGACCCTTCAGCCAACAACTCGCGAAATGAATTCACCGGTTTTACACGACTGCATCGCACCCACCGCAGCTCTCTTGGCGTGATATTTCCGGTTACTGGTTTTCGCTCAAGCGTCTTTAGAGTGATTTTAGCACCCTCCCCAAGGATTGTCAAGGGGTTTTGTGAAAAAATCAAGCATGGTAACCCAGATCAAAGGCCTTTTTGTTCATCTCCACAAACTTGGGGGCCACCGTCTTTTCGATAGCGGCAATCCAGCGCTCATAGGGGATGGCAAAATGCCGGGCGGCACGTCCCATCAAGACGATGTTGACCGCCTTGGAGGAACCGGCCTTTTCTGCCAATGAAAGGGCGTCCAGCGCTTCCACGGCCACGCCCTTGGCGGTCAGCTCCTCCAGCACCCCCTCCGGATAGGTAGCGGCACCGATGATGACCGGCATGGGGTCGATCTGCTGGGTGTTGACCACCATGCGGCCGTCGGTCTTGAGATACCGGGCGTACCGGGCGGCCTCCAGCTTTTCGAAGGAGATGATGATATCCGCCTCCCCCTCGGTGACGATGGGGGAATACACCTTGTCGCCAAACCGTACATAGGTGACCACCGAGCCGCCACGCTGGCTCATGCCGTGTACCTCGCTGACCTTGACATCGTAGCCCTCGTCCATGAGCAGGCGCCCCAGTAGTTTGGATGCCAGCAGACTACCCTGTCCGCCCACACCCACGATCATAACACTTGTGGTATTCATAATCCGTTCTCCCCCTTATACGATGGCATCAAAGGCACACAGCTGCTTGCAAACGCCGCAACCCACGCACAGGGTAGCGTCGATGTGTGCCTTGCCGTCCTTCATGCTGATGGCCGGACAGCCCAGACCCATGCACCGCTTGCAGGAACGGCACTTGTCCGCCTCCACCTTAAGCGGTGCCTCGTGCTTGACCGACTTAAGCAGGACGCAGGGACGGCGGGAGATGATCACCGAGGGTTCCTCAGCGGCCAGCTCCTCCATCACGGCGGTCTCGCAGGCTTTCAGGTCATAGGGATCCACCACCCGTACCCGGTTGATGCCCAACGCATGGCACAGCGCTTCCAGATCCACCTTGGCGGCAGGGTCGCCCTTAATGTTGTAGCCGGTGGTGGGATTCTGCTGGTGGCCGGTCATGCCGGTGATGGAATTATCCAGAATAATGACGGTGGAATTGGTGGCGTTATAGGCCACGTTGACCAGACCGGTCATGCCGGAATGCATAAAGGTGGAGTCGCCAATGACCGCCACGCTCTTGCCTTCCGCATCGGCGCCCCGGGCGACATTGAAGCCGTGCAGGCCGGACACCGAAGCGCCCATGCACAGGGTGGAATCCAACGCACTCAGGGGCGGTACCGCACCCAAGGTGTAGCAACCGATATCCCCCATCACGGTGATCTTCTTCTTAGCCAGCACGTAGAACATACCCCGGTGGGGGCAACCGGCGCACATCATGGGCGGCCGGTTGGGGATGGGAGAATCCGCCGTCACGCAGGCACGGGTCGCCATGCCCAAAGCGGCGGCAATGGTCTGCTGGGAAAACTCGCCCAGAGGGGAGAACAGCTCCTTACCCACACAGTCGATGCCCAAGGCACGCACGTGGGTCTCGATGATCGGATCCAGCTCCTCGATGACGTACAGCTTCTTCACCTTGGCGGCAAAGTCTTTGATAAGCTGTACCGGCAGGGGGTTGGGCATGCCGATCTTGAGGATGGAGGCGCTGTCACCCAGCACCTCTTTGACATACAGATAAGAACAGCCGGAGGTGATGATACCCACCTCATCGGAGTGCATCTCCACCGTGTTGTACACGCAATCCTCCGCCAGCTCGGTAAGAGCCGCCGTGCGCGCCTCCACCACCGGGTGACGCTTAATGGCGTTGCCCGGCATCATGATGTACTTAGCCGGATCCTTGGCGTAGTCCTTGAGTACCGCCGGGATATGCTCGCCCAGCTCCACCACCGACTGGCTGTGGGCAATACGGGTGCACATACGCAGCAGCACCGGCGTATCGTACTTCTCCGACAGCTCAAACGCAGACTTGGCAAAGGCGTATGCCTCGGCAGAATCCGCCGGCTCCAGCATAGGCACCTTGGACGCAATGGCATAGTGACGGGAGTCCTGCTCATTCTGAGAAGAATGCATGGCCGGATCGTCCGCCACACAGATCACCATGCCGCCGTTGACCCCGGTATAGGATAGGGTAAACAGCGGATCTGCCGCCACGTTGAGACCGACGTGCTTCATGGCGCAGGCAGAACGAGCGCCGGCCAGACTGGCGCCGAAGGCTACCTCACAAGCCACCTTTTCGTTGGGTGCCCACTCGCTGTGAATATCCTCATACTTAGCCAAAAACTCGGTGATCTCGGTAGAGGGGGTGCCGGGATAGCTGGACACCAGACCCAGACCGCCGTCATACAGACCAGCGGCAACCGCTTGGTTACCGATCATTAACTGCTTCATTGTAAACGCTCCTTATGATTTGTTCTGGGAATCGACCAAGCCTTCCGCACCGTACATCTTGCGTAGCTTGGGTTTTTCGATCTTGCCGGTGGGGTTGCGGGGCACGTCCGCAAAGATCACCTTCCGGGGACGCTTGTACCGGGGCAGCTCCAAGCAGAATGTATCAATCTCCTCCTGGGTGCAGGTCATGCCCTCCTTGACCGCAATGATGGCGGTGGCGATCTCTCCCAGACGGGCATCCGGCAGACCGATGACCGCCACGTCCTTGACCTTGGGGTGGGCGGCCAGGAAGTTTTCGATCTGGACGGGATAGAGATTCTCACCACCGGTGATGATCACGTCCTTCTTGCGATCCACCAGGTAGATGAACCCGTCCTCGTCCTGCATGGCCATGTCACCGGTGTACAGCCAGCCATCCTTAAGGGTGGCGGCGGTAGCGGCCTCATCCCGGTAGTAGCAGGTCATCACGCCGGGGCCTTTAAGGCACAGCTCGCCCACGGCGCCTTGCGCCACCTCATCCCCCTCGGGGGTAACGATCTTGACCTCCCAGCCGTAGCCGGGGATGCCGATGGCACCCACCTTGTGGACGTTCTCCACGCCCAGGTGCACCGCACCGGGACCGATGGACTCGGACAGACCGTAGTTGGTATCGTACTGCTGGTCGGGGAAATACTCCAGCCAGCGGCGGATCAGGCTCTGGGGCACCGGCTGGGCGCCGATGTGCATCAGCCGCCACCGGGACAGATCATAGTCCTCCAGCCGGACGTCGCCCCGGTCGAGAGCACCCAGGATATCCTGCGCCCACGGCACCAGCAGCCAGACGATGGTACATTTCTCCTCGCTGGCGACCTGCAGGATGTTAGCCGCTTGGGTACCCTTGAGGATCACCGCTTTGGAACCGGCCAGGAGACTGCCAAACCAGTGCATCTTGGCGCCGGTGTGGTACAGCGGAGGAATGCACAGGAAGCAATCCTCCCGGGTCTGACCGTGGTGTGCCTGCTCCACCCGGCAGGCGTGGATCAGGCTCTCGTGGTTATGCAGGATCGCCTTGGGAAAACCGGTGGTGCCGGAGGAAAAATAAATGGCGGCATCGTCGGACTCCTCCAAGGTACAGGCCGGGAAGGTGCCGGAGCACTCGGAGATAAGGTCGTTGTAATCGTCCGCAAAGGCCGGACAGCCGGCACCCAGATAGATGAGGGTGCACCGCTTCTGCAGCTTGTCCGCCACCGCCTCTACACGGCCGATAAACTCGGTGCCAAAAATAAGCACGTCCGCCTCGGCCAGCTCCAGACAGTAGTCGATCTCGTCGGAGGAATAGCGGAAGTTAAGCGGCACGGCCAACGCCCCCGTCTTGAGGATGCCAAAGTAGATGGGCAGCCAATCAATGCAGTTCATCAGCAGGATCGCCACCTTCTTGCCCTTGCCGATGCCGTTCTGCCGCAGCATGTTGGCCAGGCGGTTAGCCTTCTCGTCAAACACCGCCCAGGTGATCTCCCGGCGGTAGTGCCGCACCCGATGCGTCGGCTCCACCAGCTCGTACTCATGCCAGGTCAGACGGCGAGTCTCCGGCTGCTCGGGATTGATCTCCACCAGCGCCGTTTCTTCACCGTACAGCTTGGCGTTGCGCTCCAACAAATGCACGATAGTCATAATGAATCCATCCTTAAACCATTAGTAATACACAGAATACACATACTTTACCACTTTAAAGCGAATTTGTCAACCGTCTACGAAAAACCGGCACAAATATTTTTTCAAAAAAAGTATTGACAGATCTGCTTTAAAGTGCTAAAGTGTAGAAAACGGTTTTTTGCTTTAAAGCTTTAAATCGACAAACCCCGAAAGGAAGCGAGCGTTATGATTACCCCCATCCCTCAAGTGGCGGCGCTGTCCACCAGCGCCATCATCGCCATTCCCATGCTGATCTGCTTTTTTGCCCTGATGCTGGCGGTGGGCTTTGCCTGCCGTAAGCACGGTCGTTCGGTGGACGGCTTTGTGCTGGGCGGCCGGGCAGTCGGTCCTTGGCTGACCGCCTTTGCCTTTGGCACCTCTTATTTTTCCGCCGTGATCTTTGTGGGTTACGCCGGGCAGTTTGGCTGGAATTTCGGTCTGGCGTCCACCTGGATCGGGTTGGGCAACGCCTTTATCGGTTCCCTGCTGGCATGGGCAGTGCTGGGGCGCCGCACCCGGGTCATGACCCAGCATCTGGGTTCCAAAACCATGCCGGATTTCTTTGAGAAGCGGTACGATTCCCGCAAGCTCAAGGTGGTGGCCTCGTTTATCGTGTTCGTTTTTCTCATCCCCTACACCGCCTCCCTGTACAACGGCCTGTCGTCCCTCTTTAACAACGTCTTTGCGGTGGACTACTGGGTCGTGGTGGTGATCATGGCGGTGCTCACCGGCATCTACGTCATCTTTGGCGGTTACATGGCGACCGCTATCAACGATTTCATCCAAGGTATCATCATGCTGGCCGGTATCGTAGCGGTCATTGTGGCGGTACTGCAGCAGAATGGCGGCTTTAACCAAGCGGTAGAAGCGCTGGGGGTGCAGGCTGGCCCCTCCTACACCTCGCTGTTCGGCACCGATCCTATGTTCCTGCTGTTTGTGGTACTGCTGACCTCTCTGGGCACTTGGGGACTGCCCCAGATGGTGGGTAAGTTCTACTCCATCAAGGATGAAGGCGCTATCAAGAAGGGCACCCTCATCTCCACCATTTTCGCCATCGTGGTGGCCGGCGGCTGCTACTTCCTGGGCGGCTTCGGTCGGCTGTACGAGGATCAGATGATGGCCGATGGTTTCATTAAAAACGGTGCCGTGCTATTTGACAAGGTTATCCCCACCATGCTGGGGGATCTGTCCCCGGTGATCGTTGCCATCATCGTGGTGCTGGTGCTGGCGGCCTCCATGTCCACCCTGTCCTCTCTGGTGCTGACCTCCTCCTCTACCCTCACCCTGGATGTGGTACAGCCTCTTATCAGCCGTAAAAAGCCGGTCAGCGAGCGTAAAAGCGTGCTCATCATGCGTCTGTTCATCGTCTTCTTCGTGGCTCTGTCTGCCGCCATTGCCATCCTCAAGGACACCATCTGGAGCGACAGCGTGTTCATCGCCCAGATGATGGGCGTTTCCTGGGGTGCGCTGGCCGGTGCTTTCCTGGCACCCTTCCTGTACGGCCTGTACTGGAAAGGCATCACCAAAGCCGCGGTGGCGACCAGCTTCGTCTTTGGTACCGGTCTGGAGCTGGTACAGCTGGCCATCAGCGTGGGATGGCTGGACGTGTCCGGCAGTGGGTGGCTGGGCTTCATCTTCCGCAACTCCCTCTACTCCGGCGTATTTGCCATGATAGGCGGTCTGGTGCTGGTGCCGCTGGTCAGTGCCTTGACACGCAAAACCCTCCCCACCAACGTGGAAGAAAAATTCGCCGGCTACAACGCAACGGTGGTAGCCAGCGTCAAGGATTCGCTGGGATAAGCGATAAGGGCGGTCAACCAACGGTTGACCGCCCTTACTCTTTATGTATACGTGATCGTAACGGTGGATGACAGGCCCAGCCAAGCGTGGTCCCGGTCGGCAAAGCAGGCCGGCAGGACCAGCTGTTCCAGGCGGTCGCATCCCACAAAGGCACCGGGCTCCAGAGTGGTCACCGAGGTGGGCACCGTCAGCCGGCGCAGCAGCCCAGCCCGGGCAAAGGCACCCTTGCGGATGCCACACACCAGATCGGGCAAGGTAAGCTCGGTCACGGTGGCCTCCCAGGTGGCTTCCTCGCTGTCAACCACATCCGCCGGGCCAAGCACAATGCTGACCCCTCGCAGCTCCGCCTCGTCTCCCACCAGATTGGGGCTGATAAAGCTATACCCGGTGGCGTAGGCGGCACGGGCTTGCTTGGCACGGGCGTAACCCACCTCCAGCTCTTCCCGGGTGACGGGTGGGGTCGCCTTTGGCTCCGGCAGCTCCGGACGGATATGCGACTTGACATAGTCAGCGGAAAATCGCTCCGCTTTCTGGTAATACCGGTAATCACCGGTCATATAGAAGGCGGTCATCGCCGAACGGGCGCCTTGCTCACGCTCCCGGTCGGAGCGTTCCTCCAGCCCATCCAGCAGCAGGTCGATCAGATGCACGTGACCCTCCAGCCGATCGGCTGGGGTCTCCCCCTCCCGGGAAACAGCGACGCACACCGCCAGCGCTTCCTCCGGGGTGTACACCTTATCCGGCTGTTCGGTCAAGGCCAGCTGCAGCCGCTGTACCTCACCTCGAACGGGGGCATACCCGGCCAAGGCATCCGCCACCGTACGGGCGTAGCGACACAACCGCCGGCGCCGGCAGGCCCAAAGGGCGTCCTCCTCCGGATCACGGCACACCTCCTGCTGGTGGGTGATAGCCGAAGCGGCCAGCAACGCCCATCGGGCAAAGGCCACCTGGGTCTCCACCGGCTGTTCCGCAGGCAGCTCCCCGGCGGCGATATCAGCGCCCCACAGCCGACAGAAGATCGGCCACAAGGGGGCCGCCGCTTGTTTCATCTCCTCGTAGCTCCAGACCATCATGGCAATGGGCAGACGGTCGATCGCCATGGTGATAAGGGCGGTCAGGTCGTCCAGCACCTCCTGCCGCTGCCGGGGATTCTCGCATCCCTCCAGCAGTGCCAGCAGATCGTCCATCAAAGACAGATCCCGGGTGCCGCCCAAGCGATGCAGCAGTACCCGTTCCTGGGTCAGCAGACGCTTCTGCCGCCAGGTACCACCTGCCGCCGACCGGGCCAGCCGGGCGATCCGCATAAGAAGCGGTGCCCGGGAGCGTACCCACCACAGCCGCTGTCGCCAGACACGCCCCTCTGCCTCCCGTTGCAAAAGCGGATCCGCCTCGGTGGCAGGCGGTTCCTCCGGCTGCAGCCAATCGTTATCCATAGCGGTCACCAGCAGGGCCAGCGAGTAGGTGATCTCCTGCCCGGCGCTCAAGGCGACGTACTCCCGGTCGATGGCGCCCTGCAGGGCCTCCAAGGTGCGCTCGGTACGGGCAAAGCGATGCCGGCGCATGGCCGCGGCGGTATAGGCGTGCGCCGTGACCAGATCCTCCGGCTGGGGCACGCTGGGCAGAAATTCGCCGGAAGCGGCACAACCCACCGCCGCCTCCAGCCACAGCCGCTGGGACTGGGATAACAGGCGCTTACCGGTGGTCTCCACCAACCGACGCATCTCCTCCAGCAGTCCTCGATCGGTGTAGGACAAGGGCATTTTTTTGGCGATCTGCCGTTCGTAGTATTCCTTGTAAATATCCAGCAGGATCAACAGATCCTCCTGACTGCCGCTGCTCTCGTACATCTTTTTCTGCAAGCCGACGACCCGGGTGAGAGAGACCTTTTCATCCTCCAGCAGATAACGGGCAGCCTGCACCGCCAAGGGCGATTCCGGGTCTTCCTTAAACGCCAGCACCAGCATCTGTTGGCGCAGCATACCCTTGCTCAGATGACCGGCGTAGGCCACCCGACCCCGGCGCTGCTGCAGTTGATGGCGGCGCATAGGGCGTGCGGCATGGAGGGCGGCCGCATAGTAAGCGGCGGCATGGCCGTAATAGGCACCCATCGGCCGGGCACGCTGCGCATCAAAGGCCAGATCGGCCGCCTCCACCAGATGCAGACACAGCCGGGCCATCAGCTGATGATCTGGGGCGGTGCTGTGGCACAGCCGTTCATAGTATGCCTGCAGGACACGAAACAGCACCCGTTGCTGTGGCGCAGTCGGTTCAAACAAGGGGAGGCACATTCCCGCAAAAAAGGAGGCCAGCCGGGACACGGTGCCATCCGGCAGGCTGGTGCACTTGATGAGCCAATCGCCGCCGTCCCGCAGGCAGGCACGCACGATGTGCCCGGCCGCCAGGCGGCGGTTATCCACCCCGGAAGCCAGATGGCAGGCACGCACAGCGGACGCAAAGCCGTGGCTGTCGTTTGCCTGCATATAGAGCAGAACAGACTCGTTGAAGCACACGTCCTCCCGGGATAACCGGCTCAGATAACGGGCTAATTGGCGGTTATACGCTCGCCACTCCGTCAAGGACAGGGTGTCGGCCACCGCCCGGCGGATGCGTGCGTGGGAGAACCGATACCGGCCATCGTCTCCCTGGGTGAAGCAATCCCCCAAGAAGTACAAAAAGCGCTGTAGCGTATGCACTTGTGCCGCATCGGTATCCTTCAGGCCGCAGGCACCCAATAGGTGGGTATCACGCAGGCCGTTCTCCGACGTGGCCAGAAAGCACAGCATCTCCCACAGAAAGGGGGCCTTAAACCGTTGGATGGCATAGCGCAGCAGCGCTACCGCCAGATCGGCCACGTCCCCGGGCAGTCCCTCAATGAGGGTCTGCTGATACCCGGCCACGATGGCGGCTTCCCCGGCCAGCTCCCGTTTGGTCATAAAATATAGTCGCTGTAATGCCAGCGTCACGTACAGCGGTGCCGCCGCCGGCTCTTGTTCCATGGCCTTGTCGGCCAAGGCCTGCACCGTGGTGGGAGGAAGCTCCTTCATATCCCGGAACAGCATACCCTCGATCATGGACACCACGTCCGCACGGGTGGGCAGGTCCATAAAGTGACCTTCACATTCTCCCAACTGCAGAGAGGGGGTGGCGGTGATCACCATGCGCAGATTGTCGCCCAGCTCCTCCGGCAAAAACAGCAAAGAGGCCCGGTCCCCGTCGGGGAACAGGCTGTCCACCGCATCCACCAGGATCACCAGCCGTTGATCGGTATGCGCAAACTGCCGGCACAGCTCATTGAGCCGGCTGTGCCATTGTTCACGGCTGATAACGGCATCAAACCGTCCCTCCAGATGCGCACTGAAAAAGCCGGTATCCTCCAGCCGATGCTCCAGATGCCAGACGATGTGCTTAACAATATCCAGCGCCGTAGCGGTATCGGGGGTATACCCGGATAGCAGAGGCAGGGTGCTCCAGCCCCTCTGCTCCAGGCAGGCGGTCAGGTGACCGCACAAGGCCGTCTTACCACAGCCGGAAGGCCCTTGCAAAGACAAGGCACGCACACCGCTGTCCAGCCGGGACAGCAGGCGATGGGTGATGGCTTCCCGTCCTCGGAAGCCGTCCTGCTCCTCTGCCAAGCGCCCCCGGTGCATCAGCACCGACCGTTCAAACGGGGGCATGACCTTCATCACCTCCCAGGTGGGGGTCAAGGCATTGATCAGGTCCTCCGCCAGACGACGGGCAAAGTCCTCCACCGGATAGGTGCCGTCCTCCTGCAGGACCACGGTATATTCCTGTACCCGGGCGGCTTGATCTTGCTGCAGCTGTTCTTTAAGGGACCGCAGCAGCGCCGGATGATCTCCGGACTCCACCGTCTGCCCCTCCACCCGGCGCAGATACACCAGATTGGGGGTGGACGTCTGCCGGCTCCGTTGCCGGCCGTAAGCGATCTCCATGGCGGTGACGCTGGCGGTGGCAGGATCCACGGTGAGCCCTTTTTCCTCCGCCAGTCGCTGTACCGTATCCCGGTCGGTCTCCTCCTCGCCGGGAATCCAGCCGTAGCGGTCACCCAGCATAGCCACCAAGGGCGGTGCGCAGTTCTCCACCGCTTCCAGACAGCGGCGCAACACCTTTTCGGTGCCTTCCCGGGGGCTTAGATTCCCTCCGGTCAGATCGATACCCCATCGCAGGTCCACAAAGGACACCGTCTGCCCATACCGGTAGGCGGCTTGCTTAACCAACGGCAGGGTGATGCATTGGATGCCGTCACGCTCCTCATGCATGTCCTGAAAGGTGCTGGATACGAATATCCGGATCATACGGTCACCTCCTTATCTGGCAAAAGCTCCGTTTATTTCAACATCAGTCGATAAAATCCTCTTGGTGGTCACGGATGTACTCCTCACACAGCGCCAGCGGCTGCTCCTGCTGTACGGCGGCCCGGAAAGCATCCTCCTCGCCGGTCTCCAGCATGGCACGGAAGGCGGCGGCGCAGGCCGATGCTCCCACCGCTTCCAGGCTCTCCGCCGCCAGAGCCGTCACGCTCCGGGCACGGCGGCTCTGCAGACTGCGTGCGTCGCCGGCGGCCATCTCCTTGCACACCACCCACACGCTGTATACCACCGTATTCCCATGCTCCATATCGGCCAGAACGGTCACCGGGTCGGGGCGGCGCATCTCCTGCGCCCGGGCCAAGATCCGGCTGACCACCGCATCAGCCAGCTCCCCCTCCGGGGCGGCGGCCAGCTTTTCGGCGGTCATGATCTTATATTCCTTCATCAGCCGGGCGGCACGGGTCTCCTCCCCCCGGTGACTGCCCACCCGGCGCAGGGCAATGAGCACCAGCACCAGCAGGACGATCAATACAATGTGTTCCCAGTCCACGGTCATTCTCCTCTCGTCAGCAGGCGGTAGATCTCTCCCTTGCGACAGCCGGTATCCGCGGCGGCACGCCGGGCGGCTTCCGAAGGGGATACCCCCTGCGCTACGTATTGACGGGCAATATCCAGCGCCTCTTCCGGCGTGGCCGGTGCCCGTTGAACGGGGGCGGCGCCCCCGACGATCACCACAAACTCACCCCGGGGCGCTTCTCCCTCAGCGCCGTACCGGGTCACCGCTTCCCCCAAGGTGGTGCGGATGATCTCCTCATGGATCTTGGTCAGCTCCCGTACCAGAGCCAGGGGACGGTCCCCCAACGTCTCGTACAGATCGGAAAGGGTGCCGGCCAGCTTGTGGGGAGCTTCGTAGAACACCATGGTACGGGTCTCCTGCACCAGAGACGCCAGATGCTCCCGACGGGTGCGCTTGTTGACGCTGAGAAACCCCTCAAAGGTAAACCGGCCGGTGGGCAGACCGGATACCGCCAGCGCCGTGGCCATGGCGGTAGGACCGGGCACCACCCCCACGGGGATGCCCTGCTCATGGCATTGTGCCACCAGCTCTTCCCCGGGATCGGAGATGGCCGGCATACCGGCATCGGTCACCAGTACCCCCCGTTCTCCCCGAAGCAGGCGGTCGCAGATGACCTGTCCCCGTTCCCGTTTGTTATGCTCAAAGTAGCTGATAAGCGGCTTGACGATGCCAAAGTGGTTGAGTAGCTTCAGGGTCACCCGGGTATCCTCTGCCGCAATAAAGTCACAGGTCTGCAGCGCCTCCAACGCCCGGGGGGATAAATCGGACAGATTGCCGATGGGGGTACCCACCAGGGTCAGGGTGCCGGGAATCACACGATCCATTATCATTCCATCCTTCCATAGATCTCCCGGTAAAGGGGAGTGGGGGTGCCATCGGCCTCCTCCAGCACCATAGCCGGTTCCCACAGGAGTCCGGGGTGTCCGCCCTTACGGGCTTCGATCAGCAAAAGCCACGGGGCTTTGTCTCCCCGTTGGCAGACCGGCTGCAGCCGCTTGGGCTCCAGTCCGGCGGCGGACAAGGCCGCCAGCACCGCCGGCAACCGTTCCGGGCGGTGGCATAGGCAGAACCGGCCGCCGTACTGCAGCAGCCGGGCGGCGGCGGCACATACGGCCGGCAAGGTGGTGGGGGTCTCGTGCCGGATGCGCCGGTGGGTGTCCTCCCGGCTGACCGCCCCGGTATCCGGGGCAAAATACGGCGGATTACACACCACCAGCCGCCAACGGCCGGGGGCGCCCAGGGTGGCGGGCTGTTCCCAATCAGCCACCTGAAAGGTGGGCACGGGATGGCCGGCAAAGGCCTCTGCCGACCGCTGTGCCAGCGCGATCGCCTCGGGGTCGATATCCACTCCATGCACCGCCGCCGGACGACCCAAAGCATTTGGGTCG
>SVPB01000085.1 GCA_015066065.1 Oscillospiraceae bacterium
CAGGGTCGGCAGGGTCTTTGAGCGTTTCATACATCCCCAATTCCTTCCATATATAGTCGAAATACCGGGAAAACTCCGGCTGCTGGCGACAGGAGAGGGGGGTGCGCCCCTCCATGGCGAAGCGGATGGGCAGACGGTGGCGGATAACCGCCGGACGGGCAGAAAGGATGAGCACCTCATCCCCCATGCTGATGGCCTCCGGGATATCGTGGGTCACCATCAGGGCGGTCACGCCTTCCTGCCGGATGATGCGGTATACGTCCTCGGTGACCTGCAGACGGGTCTGGTAATCCAGCGCCGAAAAAGCCTCGTCCAGCAGAAGAATATCCGGATTGATCGCCAGGGTACGGATCAGCGCCGCACGCTGGCGCATGCCGCCGGACAGCTGCGAGGGGCGGCTGTCCGCAAACCCTCCCAGACCGTATGTCTCCAGCAGCCTGTCTGCTCTGGCCCGGGTCGCCGGGGTCAGCGCATGCCGCACCTCCAGACCAAAATACACGTTCTGCCGAATGGTGCGCCATTCCAGCAGATTATCCTGCTGCAGCATATAGCCGATGTGGGCGCTGGGGCCGGTGACTCGCTCCCCAGCCACCGTCACCTGCCCACCGGTCGCCGTCATCATGCCGGCGATGATGGATAGCAGGGTGGATTTGCCGCAACCGCTTGGCCCCACCACGCTAAAAAAGTCTCCCCGATGCATGGCAAAGTCAATATCCTGCAGCGCCACTACCTCGCCGTCCTTGGACTGGTAGGTCTGCCGCAGATGCTCCACCCGCAGGATCTCCATGCGCCTCATCCTTTCTGAAAGGGTGATGCCCTTTCTTTCCCATCCTATGCCGTGCGCCGGACGAGGTGAAAATTTTTTTGCTTGTTGCGGCAGGATTGCCCCCCTGTGCCCCTTGACAAGGGGAGGGATGTTGGTGTACAATAGTACACGGTATAGTGTGACTATATCATAACAATTACCATCACCGCGGCGCGTACCGTGGTGGTTCGCAAACTGCCATATTGCAGTTTTCCGGCGATCCCATAGGGATGCTGACGCTTTTAGTTTACCGTCCGGGTGTTGCGCCCGTTTCTCTTGTGCAAAAGTGAATAGTACCCTTTTGGGAACGCCCCCATCCTATATTATTTCATCAGGAGGTGTATCCCTAATGCCGATTACATTACCGGTACTGATCGGCGCCTGCGCGGGCGCTTTGATCGTGGGCGGTGCGACGGCGGCGGCGGTAGCTTTCCGCGCCGGCATCAGCCATCGCAAAAAGCAGGCAGAAGCCGCTATCGGCTCCGCCGAAAAAGAGGCAGACCGCATCCTCAAGGATGCCCGTTCCGCCGCTGAAGCCGCCAAAAAAGAGGCCATCGTCAAGGCCAAGGACGAGATCTATCATCTGCGTAACGAATCCGAAAAGGAGCTCAAGGAGCGCCGGGCGGACGTGCAGCGCCAGGAGCGCCGCTTACAGCAGAAAGAAGAGACCCTCGACCATAAGATCGAAAACTACGAGAAGAAGGAAGAAGCCCTGGCTCAGAAGAACAAGGAAGCTGACGACCGCATGGCGGACATCGAAGCCCTTAAGAAGAGCCAGTACGAGCTGCTGGAACGGCTGTCCGGCTTCACCAAGGAGCAGGCCAAGGACTACCTGCTCAACAGTCTCAGCCAGGAGCTGGAGCACGAGAAGGCTCGTAAGCTGGTGGAATACGAAGCCCAGCTCAAGAACGAAGCCGACCAGCGTGCCCGTTCCCTCATCTCCCACGCCATCCAGCGGGTGGCGGCGGATCAGGTGGCGGAGAGCACCGTCTCGGTGGTGCCCCTGCCCAACGACGAGATGAAGGGCCGCATCATCGGCCGCGAGGGCCGCAACATCCGTGCCATCGAGACCCTTACCGGGGTGGATCTCATCATCGACGATACCCCCGAGGCCATTACCCTGTCCGGCTTCGACCCGGTCCGGCGTGAGATCGCCCGTATCGCCATGGAACGGCTTATTTCCGACGGCCGTATCCATCCTGCCCGTATCGAGGAGATGGTCAACAAGGCTACCCGTGAGGTGGAGAACACCATCAAGGCAGAAGGCGAGCGTGCGGTGCTGGAGACCGGTCTGCGTGGTATCAACCCGGAGATTGTCAAGCTGCTGGGTCGTCTGCGTTACCGCACCAGCTACGGCCAGAACGTGCTGGATCACTCCATGGAGGTGGCGTTCCTTTCCGGCATCATGGCCAGCGAGCTGGGCATCGACCCCGAGGTGGCGCGCCGTGCCGGCCTGCTGCATGATATCGGTAAGTCGGTAGACCATCAGGTGGAAGGCTCCCACATCGAGATCGGTGTGGATATCGCCCGTAAGTATAAGGAAAACGAAGCGGTGGTCCACGCCATTCAGGCGCACCACGGCGACGTGGAGGCCAAGACGGTGGTGGCTTGCCTGGTGCAGGCAGCCGATGCCATCTCCGCCGCCCGTCCCGGTGCCCGGCGTGAGAACCTGGAGAACTACATCAAGCGTCTGGAGAAGCTGGAGGAGCTGGCCAACAGCTTTGACGGGGTGGAGCGCTCCTTCGCCATCCAGGCCGGCCGTGAGGTGCGCATCATCGTGCGCCCCGACAAGGTCAACGACGAGCAGATGGTCATCCTGGCCCACGATATCGCCAAGAAGATCGAAAGCAACATGGACTACCCCGGCCAGATCAAGGTCAACCTCATCCGCGAGAATCGCGCGGTGGACTTTGCCAAGTAAGAAGCACAAAAGAACCCCCGTTGCGGCACATGCCGCAACGGGGGCTTGTTTTTTTGTGTATGGGGAAGATAAATAAACCGTTCCGGCGGCGGATGGCTTATTTTAGGAATCTATCCTTCATGTCGGCCATCTTTTCATAGTTCTCTATTAATTTATCGACAATATCCATACAATCGTCACACACATACAACACCTTACCCTCCACCACTACTTTTTCACATATTGCCGTTTCAGCGCAAACACTACAGTCTTTGAGAACCCCTCCACAGCCGGTCAGCGCCGCAACCATTACCGACACGCCTAGCGTTAATTTCAACACCTTTTTCATTTGCTTCACCTCATATTTTATTTAATTGCAATTTGTATTACAATTACATATTTTATTGTAATATTCTTTTCTTGGTATGTCAATACTAAAATAGAATATGAGGTGATGAGAGATGAGCAATGAACCCTTGCAGATAAAGAAGCGTGGCGAGGACGGCAACCGGATCATTTCGGTGCGCATCCGGGAGGATATCCTCAAAGACCTGGACGAGTTATCCAAGGAGAGCAATTATTCTCGCAACGAGCTAATCAACATCATCCTGAAGTACGGTGTGGATCATCTGGAAATAACCCCGTAAAGAAAGCCGTGGGCATGGCCCACGGCTTTTTGATTACTGCTTTTTCTTCTTGGCTTCTTCCTTCATGCGCAGTTCCCGGGAGAGGATCCGCTTGCGCAGGCGGATGTTCTCCGGCGTGACCTCCACCAGCTCGTCGTCGTTGATAAACTCCAAGGACTGCTCCAGACTCAGGATGGTGGGCGGCACCAGCCGCAGGGCTTCGTCCGAGCCGGAGGCACGGGTGTTGGTGACGTGCTTCTTCTTACAGACGTTGACCACGATATCCTCGTCCTTGGGGGACTGGCCGACGATCATGCCCTCGTACACCGGCACGCCGGGCCCCACAAACAAGGCACCCCGATCCTGAGCGCCCCACAGACCGTAGGCGCAGGTCTCGCCGGTCTCGTGCACCACCAGAGAGCCTTGTACACGCTGGGGGATCTCTCCCTTATACGGCTCGTAGCCGTCAAATAGGCTGTTCATGATGCCGTTGCCGTTGGTGTCGGTGAGAAACTGCTGACGGTAGCCCATGAGACCCCGGGAGGGGATGCGGAACTCCAGATGACTCATACCGGTATCCCGGGTACCCATGTTGACGATCTCCGCCTTACGGGAGCCCAGCCGTTCCATCACAGCGCCCACGTAGGTCTCCGGCACTTCAATGACCAGCAGCTCCATCGGCTCCAGCATATGGCCGTCCTTGTCCTCCTTGTAGATAACCTGGGGGCGGGACACGGCAAACTCGTACCCCTGCCGGCGCATGGTCTCGATGAGGATGGACAGGCTCAGCTCG
>SVPB01000026.1 GCA_015066065.1 Oscillospiraceae bacterium
GATCGACAGGAATGGCCATCTGCTTAATAATCCGGTACATTACCGGGATGCCCGTACCGATGGGATGATGGAAAAGGTCTTTGCCAGCATTCCCAAGGAAGAGCTTTACGGTCGCACGGGGATCCAGTTTGCTTCGCTTAACACGATATTTCAGCTTGCCTATCTTAGCCGCTATGAGCCGGAGACGTTGGCACAGGCGGATCACCTGCTTCTTATGCCCGATCTGTTTGCTTATTTTCTTACCGGTGAAATGCGGGCAGAGTATACCAACGTATCCACGACCCAGTGCCTTGACCCGATGACGGGCGATTGGGCGTATGATCTGTTGGAGCGTCTCGGCGTTCCTACCCGTCTGTTACCGCCCATTGTAGATGCCGGCACTACTTACGGTACGCTGTCCGACGCCATTTGTGAGGAGCTGGGTGCTCCTAAGGTGCCGGTGATTGCGGTGGCAACGCATGACACCGGCTCAGCGGTGGTGGCGGTCCCTTCGTCCGAAAAAGATTTTATCTTCATCAGTTGCGGTACATGGTCCTTGTTTGGCACCGAACTGCAGAAGCCCATCATTAACGACGCCTCGTTTGGTTTTAACCTGACCAACGAAGGAGGGTACGGACGCACCACCCGATTCCTTAAGAATATCATGGGCTTATGGCTGATTCAGGAATCCCGTCGTCAATGGATAAGGGAAGGGGAGGACGTCAGCTACGGTGATCTGGAGCGTGAAGCTCTGGCGGCCGAACCGTTGCGATGCTTTATCGATCCTGATGCCGATGATTTTGTTCGTCCGGGCAATCTTCCTCGCCGGGTGCAGGAGTATTGCCGCCGTACCGGTCAATACGTACCGGCGACGCGCGGCGAGATCATGCGCTGTATTTATGAAAGTCTGGCTATGAAATACCGCTACACCTTTCATGCCATCCGTGAGGTGACCGGCCTTGAGTACCGGGTCATCCACATGATCGGCGGCGGCACCAAGGATCGTCTTTTGTGTCAGATGGCGGCGGATGCCTGTAACACCCGAGTGATCGCTGGCCCCATCGAGGCTACCGCTACCGGTAATGTGGCTGTTCAGCTCATGGCGCTGGGTGAGATACGTGATTTGGCAGAGGCGCGTCGTATTATCGCCGCCTCCGAGGAACCGCGGTTTTATGAACCGCAGGATCCCGTCTCTTATGAGCAGGCCTATGCCCGTTTTCAGACGGTGCAGGGAAAATAAACCGACAATTTAATGTAAAGGAGTAACCATTATGAACCAGACTATTGACGAAATCAAACGCCAGATTTGCGATGTGGGTCATCGCCTCTACGCCAAGAACTTTGTTGCGGCCAATGACGGTAACATTTCCGTTAAGATCAGCGACAACGAGTTTTTGTGCACCCCCACCGGTGTGTCCAAGGGTGACCTGACCCCCGATATGATCATCCGTATTGATGGTCAGGGGAATAAGCTGGAAGGCGAGCTGAATCCGTCCTCCGAGATCAAGATGCACCTGCGTGTGTACCGTGATCGTCCGGATGTCAATGCGGTGGTACACGCCCATCCTCCGGTGGCTACCGCCTTTACCGTGGCCGGCGTACCGCTGGATCAGTACATTCTCCCTGAAGCGGTGCTGACGATCGGTAGCGTTCCCACCTGCGAGTACGGCACGCCCTCCACTATGGAGATCCCGGATTCTCTGGCGCCCTACATTGAAGATCATGACGCCTTTTTGTTAAAGAATCACGGTGCTCTGACGGTGGGGAATACCCTGACGCGTGCTTTCTTCACCATGGAAGAGGTAGAGTTTAACGCTATTATCTGCAAGCACGCCCGTGAGCTTGGTGCTGTGCAGGAGATCCCTTACGAGCAGCTGCTTAAGCTGATGGATCTGCGCATTAAGATGGGCCTGCCCGGTCGTCATCCCGGCTGCGACAACCACGACAACTAATAAGTTTAAAGAAAAATCGCCGCTTTGCGGCGGTTTTTCTTTACTTAATGGGTTGGAAGCTGTATAATCCCTGTGAGGAGTGGTGCTCTATGACAAAAGTCTATTTTATCCGTCATGGCCAGAGCCTGGCCAACGTTGCCCACCGTTTTGCCGGTCACTCGGACTTTCCGTTATCAGAATTAGGCCATGCGCAGGCGGCTTGTACCGCCAAGCATGTAATGGCCGTTCCCTTTACAGCTGTGTATGCCAGCGATTTATCCCGGGCGGCTGACACCGGTGCTGCTGTTGCACGCATTAAGGACCTGCCGCTGCTGACCAGGCAGGGGCTGCGTGAGATCTATGCCGGAGAATGGGAGGGGCGCACCTTCGAGGAGCTGGCAGATAACGATGATTTTAGACTGTGGCGACAGCAGATCGGTCTTTCTTGTTGTACAGGTGGCGAGTCGGTTCGCCAGCTGCAGGAGAGGGTGCGCATGACGGTGGACGATATTGTAAAGACGCATCCTGGCGAGACGATATGCATTGCTACCCATGCTACGCCTATCCGTGTATTGGAATGCTTGTGGACGGGTGTCTCCTTGGAGCATATGCACACCATCCCGTGGGTTAGTAACGCTTCGGTGACCGTGGCCGAGTATGACGAGAATCGGGTCGGCCGTTTGATTTCCCGTGATGGGCATGCGCATTTGGGCGCATTATCATCGGACCTCCCTGCCAATGTATAATAATGAACGAGACGCCCTGCCACGTGTGGTTTGGGCGCCTTTTTTTGACAAAAATATTTAAAATGATGTTGAATAATCCATAGGATAATGATAGAATAAACTATAAGTATCCAAAATATAGTGAAGGAGGGGTGCCGATGCTTCCCAAACAATGGAATCTCTTACAACCGGACAAGGACCTGGCGGCAGAGCTGGCATCCTGCTGTGAATTGCACCCCTTCCTTGCGTTGTTGCTGACAGCACAGGGTATCGGCGACCCTGATGAAGCGATGGCCTTTCTTCTGGGGACGGAAGAGGACATGGATCCATTTTCCTTTGCTGATATGGATCGTGCGGTGGAACGTATCCGTACCGCATTAGAAAAGCATGAAAAGATTCTGGTTTTTGGCGACTATGACGTGGATGGCATTACGGCGGCTGTCAGTCTGTACTCCTATCTGAAACAAAAGGGGGCAGATGTTAGCTACCGTATTCCCCTGCGTGACAATGGATATGGTATGCACGTATCCGATATAGAGGCGGCGGCGTCGGACGGCGTTAAGCTGATCGTAACAGTGGATAATGGTATCTCTCTGCTGGAAGAGGTCAAGCTGGCGCACACTTTAGACGTTGATGTGGTGGTGACCGATCATCACCAGCCGTCATCGGAGCTGCCCTGCGCTGTAGCGGTAGTGGATCCTCATCGGACCGATTGCGAAAGCATCTGCAAGGACTATGCCGGTGTGGGTGTGGTCTTTATGCTGTTGTGTGCGCTGGAGGGAGACGGTGAGGCGATCTTTGAGGAATATGGTGATCTGCTGGCGCTGGGAACGCTGGCGGACGCTATGGCTCTGCGTGGGTTTAATCGGGATTTAATTAGACGGGCACTTACCTGTCTTAATCATAGTAATCGCCCCGGTATACGCGCCCTGCGCCGGGTGGCCGGTTGCGATAGTAACGATCTGACGGCGTCCTTCGTTTGCTTTTCCCTTGTTCCACGGATGAATGCCGCCGGACGTGTCGCAGACCCAGCCATAGCGGCCCAGCTGTTGCTGGCGGAAGACGATTCTGTGGCCAATGATCTGGCGGCCCAATTGCAGGAGTGCAATCTGCAGCGCCAGAAGATTGGCGCAGAGATTGCGTTGCAGGCGCAGTCAAGGCTCGAAGAAAATGCTAGATGGCAGTATGACCGGGTGCTGGTTTTGGATGGACGGGACTGGCATGTGGGTGTGTTAGGTATCGTAGCGGCTCGCCTATCCGAATGTTTTGGCAAGCCTGCGTTTGTTCTTTCGGTGGGAGAAGATGGCATTGCTCACGGCTCCGGACGCAGTCAGCCCGGCTTCTCTCTGTTTGAAGCGCTGCACTCCTGCCAGGAGCTTCTGGTGGCTTACGGTGGTCACGAACAAGCCGCCGGAGTGACCCTTAAGGAAGAAAACATCCCGGCCTTCCGGGAGGCGATTAATCGCTATGCCGCTTCTTTTTCTGCGATGCCGGCTCAAGAGATTCGCGTGGCGTTTAAGCTGCGTCCTGAGCAGATCGATATCGAAAAGCTGGCTCTTATGCAGCTACTGGAGCCCTTTGGCAACGGCAATCCTACTCCGTTGTTCGGCCTTTATAACATGAAGCTGGACAATATCGCTTCGCTTGGCAACGGCAGCCACATGCGCTTGTCTCTGAGCCGTGATAATGTGCGTATCAGCGTGGTGCGCTTTGGAATGTCTCCGGCACAGTTTCCGGTTCCATGCGGATCGATAGTCAACTGTATTGTGTCTCTGGAGCGTAACGAATACCGTGGTCAGGTGAATGTCAGTATCCGCCTTCGTGACATCAGCTATGCCGATGTGGATCGGGAAGAACTGCGAGAGCATATCCTGCAGTTTGAGTCCCTTATGCGTCGGGAGTGGCGTCCTGAGGCAAATGCGGCATTACCCAACCGTGATCAGTTGGCCCGTCTTTATAGTTTACTGCATCGCTGTGGCTCGTGGAGTGGTACGATCGAACAGCTTCTTAAGGCTGTTACCTGTGCAGGGAACGGCGAGCTGATCGTTCCTATGTCGGCTCTGCAACTACTGATAGCGCTGGAGATGTGGCGTGAGTGTGATCTTATCACCCTGACGGATCACGGTGATTATTTAACCATCGTACCGGTGCCGGCATCCGGTAAAGCTGATTTAACCGCAACTACCTTGTGGAAGTACATAGAAAGGGGAGAGGAAGCTTGAGACAACTGGAAAAGTCAGTCGATGTGATTGCGCGGCTGGAACATCTGTTGACCGAAAGTGATAAAGGCTACCAGATGGAACGGATCCATGATGCTATTGCGCTGGCGGTTAAGTCGCATGATGGACAATGCCGTTACTCTGGCGAAGAGTATGTCTGTCATCCTCTCCACGTCGCTTGTATTCTTGTGGAAATGGGCATGGACAGCGACGCGATTGTAGCGGCACTTCTTCATGATGTGGTGGAGGATACCGGCGTCGAGCTGGAGACGATTGCCCAACAGTTTGGGCAGGAAGTAGCGCTCCTGGTGGATGGAGTGACCAAGATCACCAAGATGTCTTTTTCCACCCGGGAGGAACAGCAGGCGGAGAACGTACGCAAGATGCTGTTGGCCATGTCTCGTGACGTCCGTGTGATGATCATTAAGCTGGCCGATCGCCTTCATAACATGCGCACCAGTGACGGATGGGAACCGCAGAAACAGCGGGATAAAGCGAGGGAAACGCTGGATATTTATGCTCCTTTGGCGCACCGGCTGGGTATTCGAGCCATCAAGGAGGAGCTGGAAGACCTGTCCTTGCGAGTGCTGGATCCGGTGGCCTGTAAGGAGATCGAGGATAATCTGGCTATGCGCGCAGAAGAGCGTTCCGCCTTTCTTGCCAATATCCAAGAGCGTATCCGTGATCGCTTAGGCGAGTTTGGTATGTCTGCGCACATTTCCGGACGGGTCAAAAGCATTGCCGGCATCTATCGCAAAATGTATATCCGTGGCCGTGCCTTTGATGAGATTTTTGACATTTACGCTGTACGCGTGATTGTGGATGACATGAATGACTGCTACAATGTGTTAGGCGTTATTCATGATATGTTCCGCCCCTTGCCCAATCGGTTTAAGGATTATATTTCCACCCCTAAACCCAATATGTATCAGTCTCTGCATACCACGGTCGTCAGCAAAGAGAAGATCCCGTTTGAGGTGCAGATCCGTACATGGGAGATGCATCATACCGCCGAGTTTGGTATCGCCGCACATTGGAAATACAAGCTTGGTATCCAGAAGCAGGATCGGCTGGATGAGCGCCTTGCCTGGGTGCGCCAGTTTATCGAGAACCAGAAGGACGTGGACGATGCAGAGGATATCGTCGCCTCCATTAAAACGGATCTGGATATGGATGACGTGTTTGTCTTTACGCCGAAGGGGGATGTGCTCAACCTTCCGGTGGGAAGTACGGTCATTGACTTTGCCTACGCTATTCACACTGCGGTGGGTAATCGCATGGTGGGCGCCAAGGTGAATGGACGCATCGTCCCCCTCGATTATAAGGTTAAGACCGGTGAGATCGTCGAGGTGTTGACCACGCAGGTGGCGGATCACGGTCCCAGCCGTGATTGGCTCAACATCGTGCACACCAGTGAAGCGCGCAACAAGATCCGCAACTGGTTTAAGCGAGAAAGACGGGAAGAAAACATTCAGCAGGGTCGTGCCGAACTGGAACGGGAGCTGTCTCGCAACTTGATTCGCTTGTCCACCGAGAAGATGGAAGCAATGCTTCTGGAATACGCACGCAAACAGCATTGCGATACGCTGGATGATTTCTATGCCGCCATCGGTTACGGCGGTGTGCTGTTGTCGCGTCTCATGCCTCGTATCCGTGAAGAATACACCCGGATGATGAAGGAAGAACAGCAGCTGGCGGCGGCCATTTCCAACGCCCCCGTGTTGACATCTTCCTCCAAGAGAAGCAATGGCGGCGTTGTGATCGAGAATATGGACAACTGTCTTGTGAAGTTTGCCCAATGCTGTAACCCGGTGCCGGGTGATGCCATTATCGGCTTCATCACCCGTGGCTACGGCGTGTCGATACACCGACGGGATTGCACGAACGTGCCGGCCATTTTGGAAGATGCTCCCAACAGAGAGCGCTGGGTCTGGGTGCAATGGGAGACCGACCACAAATCGGAATTTCACGCCAATCTTCACATCACAGCCCACAACAGTGAGAATCTGTTGCTTCGGCTGGCTACGACGCTGGCCAATATGCATATTCCCATGCATTCCATCAACGCCAGAGACACCGAACACAACGGTGCGGTCGTTACCATGACCATTGCCGTTAACGGTGTGGAGCATCTGCACAATGTTATTGAGCGTCTGCGTGCCGTAGACGGCGTGGATAGCGTGGAACGGGCGACAAACTAAGGAGTAACGATATGAAAGCAGTTTTTCAGAGGGTGACACGTGCCAGCGTGACGGTGGATAACCGGGTAATCGGCTCTATTGGTGACGGTGTGCTGCTGTTGGTTGGTGTATGTGACGGAGATACCGAGGCAGAGGCGGCCGTGCTGGCACGCAAGGTGGCGCAGCTCCGTGTGTTTTGCGATGAAAATGATAAGATGAATCGATCGGTTCTGGATATTGATGGCAGTATCCTGGCTGTATCGCAGTTTACCCTTTGCGCCAACACCAAGCACGGGAGACGACCTGATTTCTTTGGCGCCGCACATCCGTCCATAGCACAGCCGTTGTTCGACTATTTTGTGGAACAGCTGCGTGCTGCCGGTGTCACCAACGTACAGACGGGCGAGTTTGGCGCCGATATGAAGGTCGAGCTTCTCAATGACGGCCCAGTCACCATCATCCTTGACACAAACGAGTGGAAAAAGGGGACCGAACCATGCAAGTAAAGACGATAACGGTGGGGGCGCTGCAGACCAACTGCTACCTGCTGTTTGACCCCGACAGCCGGGAGGCTTATGTGGTGGATCCCGGGGATGAGGCGCAGGATATAGCTGATGCGGTGGAAGAACTGTCTTTGCAGGTTCTGGCGATTGTTTTGACTCACGTTCACTTTGATCATATGTTGGCAGCAGAATCCCTGTGCCGTCGTTGGCATGCACCGCTATGGATCGGCGCTGATGATCAGCCGGCATTAACCGATAGCCGTCGTAATCTGATGGATCTGTTTTCGCCGGGCGCTGTATTAATGCTGCAGGCTCAGCGTTTGCTCTTTGAGGGGGATGTGTTGCCTCTCGGGCGCACACAGTTGACCGTTATGGAAACCCCGGGGCATACGCCAGGCAGCCTGTGCCTAGTGACAGATGAGGCGATCATCTCCGGCGATACGCTTTTTTGCGGCAGTATCGGCCGCACGGATTTCCCCGGAGGCAATGCGTTGACTTTGTATGGTTCCTTGGCACGATTGATGTCTATTGAGGGAGACCGTACCGTCTATCCGGGTCACGGTGAGCCAACCTCCCTGTCTTATGAACGTACGACAAATCCTTTTGTTTTGGGTAAGGTTTTATGATCATTTATCTTAAGGGAAATGACTATCATTTTGAAACTGAAAATGTGAGCCGGCTGTTTTTGCCTCAGGAAAAAATCACGCCTGTGGTCGTGGATGCGTTTCCAACGAGTGTTCCGGAGGGCATCGTGGCTTTTTGTACCACCGAGGCGGAAATGGTGTCTTGCCGCTTGACCCTCGACTCTTTTGATGAAACGTTGAAGGAGACGGCAGTTTCTTATGCGGATCAGGAATTGGTCCTTTGCACACTTTTGTATCGATTGCTTGCAAAGCTACTTGGCTTTACACATGACTGGGGGTTGATCACTGGTGTGCGGCCGGTTAAGCTGTTGCGTCGGCTGATTGGTGAAATGGGCGAGACGGATGCGGCAGCGTATTTTCGTGAGAGGCTGTTGGTATCCGACCATAAGTATGCCTTGTGCCATCAAACGCTAAAGGCGGAGAATGAGGTTTTGGCTTTGTCTCGGCCGGATTCATTTAGTTTGTACGTATCGATTCCCTTCTGTCCTACTCGCTGTGACTACTGTTCCTTTGTATCGCAGACCGTAGTGCAGGCAGGCAAATTAATACCTGCTTACGTTGATTCCCTTTGCCGGGAACTGGCTTATACCGGCCAGTTGGTCAAAGAACTTGGACTGCGTCTGGAGACGGTCTACTTTGGCGGCGGCACGCCAACTACTCTTTCGGCCGAGGAGATGGAACGTGTTTTACGTGCGGTGGAGGATCACTTTGATCTTTCTACGGTACGTGAATACACCGTTGAGGCCGGTCGGCCGGATACCGTAACGCCGGAAAAGATGGCTGTTTTGCATGCGGCTGGTGTGGGGCGTGTCAGCATTAATCCACAGACGTTACAGCAGCCAGTATTGAACGCCATTGGACGAAAACATACTGTGGAGCAGTTTTATGATGCTTTTTCTTTAGCTCGGCAATATGGCTTTTCCAATGTGAATACAGACCTGATCGCCGGATTGCCGGGTGATTCCTTCGATGGTTTTTGTGATACGTTGGAGCGTATTTGTGCGCTGGATCCAGAGAGCGTGACGGTTCATAACCTCTCGATGAAACGGGCATCCAATATGGTGATTCAGCATCGTGAAGATTTTGAGGCGCAGGATGAAGCCGTCAATATGGTGCGCTATTCCGCAGGAAGGTTACCGGCTGCCGGTTATCAACCGTACTATCTATACCGACAGAGCCGCATGGTGGGGAATCAAGAGAACGTCGGTTGGGCTAAGCCCGGCTACGAGGGACTGTATAACGTGTACATCATGGATGAGACGCATACCATTCTCGCATGCGGCGCCGGTGCTGTCAGTAAGCTAAAGCAACCGGGCACCGAATACTTGGAACGAATTTTCAATTATAAGTTCCCCTATGAATATAATGCCGGTTTGGATGAGATGTTGCGCCGCAAGACGGCGGTGATGGATTTTTACGCAAAGTATTGCAAAACCGCGCGTGATGGATTATAATATAGTCACAAAGGAAACAAGGAGTGTATGCATATGGCTTATTGGGAAGAGATCGCCTGCAAGGCAAAAGAGCTAACCGAGGCGGCCGGCAAAAAGGCGAGCGAGATTGCTGAGTCTGCTAAGCTGGAACTTCGCTTTGCCGAAATACAGCGGGAGATGGAGGAGTGCCATAAAGCATTGGGGCGGTTGCTGTATGAGAGCTGGAGCACCGGTGATGAGCTGGTCAACAGTGAGGTAGCGCCCTATGTTGTCCGTTTGGATAAGCTGGAGGCCGATAAGATGACGGTGCTCAGAGATCTTCATCGCATGCACAACACCAACGTCTGTTCCCGTTGCCGCTATAAGAACTCCAAGCACGCACGCTATTGCTCCCACTGCGGCAAAAAGCTTTAAAAAAAACGTCTGCACTTGGATGGGTGCAGACGTTTTTTTATTGATGGTCATATTCGTCTAAAAACGAGATGGCATGCTCGCCCTTGCGGTATCCCAGTACGGTCTCCAGATTGACGGATTCTGCAGAGTGAAAGATGTTATGATCGATCTGCGGATTGACACGCCGCAGATGCGCCAGCAGTGTTTTAACCTCTGCTCTTTTTGATCCGCCATCCTCGCTGTCACAGTCGGTGACGGTACAGGCACATCGCAGGAAAGAAATATCGTTGTAGCGCGCCCATGCCTGAATATCTCGCTCTCTTACCAGATAAAGCGGACGGATAAGCTCCATGCCGGCAAAATTTGTGCTGTGCAGTTTGGGCATCATGGTGCGCATTTCGCCGCCGTACAGCATGCTCATGAGGGTGGTCTCTATCACATCGTCAAAGTGATGCCCCAGGGCTATTTTATTGCATCCGAGATCGTGCGCTTGCTTATATAGATACCCACGGCGCATGCGAGCGCAAAGGTAACAAGATGGTTTACCCTGTTTCTCCACCACAGAGAATATGGGGCTGTCAAACAAATGGATAGGAAGCGATAGTAAGGCGGCATTATCAACGATGCGCTGTCTGTTCTCAGGACGGTATCCGGGATCCATAACGATATATTCCAGCTCAAAGGGCACTTCGCTGCCGTGTCGCTGGAGTTCCTGCAAACATTTGGCCAACAGCATGGAGTCTTTACCGCCGGAGATACAGACGGCGATCTTGTCACCCGGTGCAATCATGCGATAGTTTTTTAGCGCACCGATGAAAGGGTTCCAGATGGTTTTGCGGTATTTTTTGATGATGCTTCGCTCTATCAGCTGACAACGATCCATCACGCAGCACCTCTTTTGCGCTTGCCGCCTATAAAGTGGGTGATGGCGGACAGCAAAGTCTTGGCATTTAGGATGAGGATAGCTATCAACAGGCCACACTCCATGTAGATCCATCCGGGGAGTTCCAGAATCATCACGATGCATTGAATGATAATGATACTAAAACCGGCCGCAAAACGGGGAATATCCCATTGTATCGGGATGAACCGTCGAGTATGGATTCCACGGATGATGAGCACAACGGCGTAGCTGAGTGCCGTGGATATGGCAGCTCCCTGTACGCCAAATGCATTTATCAGCAGGACGTTGCCAATGAGATTGATCATAGTGCCGACCAGCGTGGTCCACAAAGCACTCTGACTGCGCTTTTCCACCGTGTAAATGGTGCCGATAAAGCTCACCAATGTGGAGACGGCCATGGCAATGACAAGGGTAGGCATATACTTCCAGGAAGTGTAGTATTCCGGTGCCACCAGTATCTTAGTGATCAGTTTGGCCCCCAGGATGAGACCGGAACTGCACACAAAGATGACGGATTGGTACATGGATAGGATCTTAGAGAAGAATTGCTGTCTTTCCAGGGGGCTTTTTTCCGTCAGGATGGACATGTGCCATGCATCCATAAACACACCACTGATGAGGATGAGCAGATTAGGAACCTTGTAGGCGGCGGCATATAGACCGTTGGCAGATTCGCTGATCATATTAGCTACCATAAAACGGTCGGATGCGTCGGTGATCCACCACAGGATGGTGGACGGAATCAACGGGATGGAGTAACGAAGCATGGCTGAGGTGACCTTACGCTGTATGGAACGAAAGTTGATAAATCGATACAGCTTGGCCGCAAAAAAGAGGATAAAAACGCAAATAAAGTCAGACAGTAAAACGGCCAGAATATAGCCGATGACCCCCATGCGCCATACGGCAATAAACAGGATGTCCAGCAGGAGGGTAAGCGCTGTACCGATAATGCTGGTGATGGCAAACAGGCGAACCTTTTGCAAGGTTTTAACGAAATAATTGAACAGATAGTGAACCAGCGAGCAGAAGATGTACAGATACATCCATAATGTGTAGGCACCGATATCCGGTATGAGTCGGATCAGGGGCGTTAAGAGGAGGAAAACGCCAAAGCCAATAAGGTCGATCGCCAAGCCGGTAGAGAGAACGGTGGTGCGGTCTGTTTCGCCATCCATGGCGAAACGAAGTACCGCCGTGTTCATGCCCAGCGATACGATGGGGATCAGAAGGTTGACCGACTGGATGATCAGATCCAGGGTGCCGTATTCACCGGGGTTAAGGTAGCCGGTGTACAGACGTGTTAACAGCAGTGTGAGCACCTTGGAACCGACGGTGCCTAACGCCAGAATGATGGTGTTGGAGAATAGCCGCTTATAGCGATCGTTCTTGGCCATGACTTTGCCTCCTTCCTGCTAAGTGTCATACCTAGGTATTTTAACACATTCATGTTATAATTACAAGGCAATCTTCCATTTTGATGCAAATTCGGTTGATTTTTCGGGCTTCCTGCGGTATACTAAAGTGAATTCCTTGGAGGCGATAAAATGCGAAAGACCAAAATTGTTTGTACCATAGGCCCGGCGTGTCGGAACGAAGAAACGCTGACGGCTATGTGCTTGGCCGGCATGAATGTTGCTCGGCTAAACTTTTCTCACGGGACCCATGACGAACATCGAGAAAACATCGAATTGATCAAGCAGGTGCGTGAAAAGCTGGAGCTTCCCGTAGCGATTATGTTGGACACCAAAGGCCCGGAATATCGCATAAAGACCTTCCGTGAGGGTAAGGTGTTTCTGAACGCCGGAGATGAGTTTTGCTTCACCTCTCTTGACGTGGAAGGCGACGAGTCCCGTGTGTCTGTCAATTATGTGGGTCTTCCCAAAGAACTGGTACCGGGAGACAAGGTGCTTCTCAATAATGGTCTACTTGTTTTTGAAGTAACTCGTGTAACCGAGACCGACGTGATCTGCCGAGTGATTGAGGGGGGAGAGCTGTCAAACAGGAAAAGCATGAGCTTCCCCGATAAGGTGCTTAAGCAGGTATACCTTAGCGAGCAGGACAAGCAGGACATTGCGTTTGGAGCAAGCATGGGGGTTGATTTTATTGCTTGTTCCTTTGTTTCCCAGCGTCAGGACCTGCTTGACATTAAGGCGTTTATGGCCGAAGAGGGCATTGAGGATATTGAGCTGATCGCCAAGATCGAAAATCGATCCGGCGTTAACCACATTGAGGAGATCTGTGAGGAGTGCTCCGGCATTATGATCGGTCGCGGTGACATGGGCGTTGAAATACCTTTTGAGGAGCTACCGGCGATACAGAAACACCTGATAACCCAGTGCCGTATGATGGGGAAACGGGTGATTACTGCTACCGAGATGCTGGAGTCTATGATCCATAATCCGCGCCCCACACGTGCTGAGATTTCCGATGTGGCCAATGCGGTATACGATGGTACCAGCGCCATTATGCTTTCGGGCGAAACGGCGGCAGGTAAGCACCCGGTTTTGGCGGTTGAGACAATGGCACGCATTGCAACCGAGGCGGAGGCTCACATTCCTTATGCCGAAAAGTTTTATCGGTTTGGTTTTCGTATCAAGGATACGCTGGACGCCATTTCCCACGCTACCTGCGGTATGGCGATTGACATTCAGGCCAAGGGGATCGTCGTGTGTTCGTTGTCTGGCACGACGGCTCGCATGGTGTCTCGATTCCGTGGACCGGTGGATATCATTGGTCTGACCGTTAATGAACGCACGTGGCGTAAGTTGGCCCTTTCCTGGGCGGTGACCCCTGTCCTCAGCGCGGAGTACGATTCGCTGGATGTACTGTTCCATTTTGCCAAAAACGCAGCTCAAAAGCACCTCTCACTATGTAAAGGCGATCGGCTTGTCATCACCGGAGGCAAGCCTAATGGCCATTCCGGTAACACCAACCAGATTCGCATTGAAACTGTGTAAAGGAGATCGTTATGACGAGACGCTTGTATGATGAAGACGCCTATTGCTCTGTTTTTAAAGCAACCGTGCTGTCTTGCCATCCCTGTGATAAAGGGTACGAGGTAGTGCTGGATCAAAGTGCGTTTTTTCCGGAGGGTGGAGGTCAACCGTCGGATCCCGGTACCCTCAACGGGATACCGGTGAACGATGTACAGATGGTGGATAATGTGATCCATCACTACTTGTCGCAGCCCTTACCTGTCGACAGCATCGTCACCGGTGCACTGGATTTTGATGTGCGGTTTTCCCGTATGCAGAAACACACCGGCGAGCACATCGTGTCCGGCTTGGTTTTCCAGCAGTACGGCTATGTCAACTGCGGCTTTCATTTAGGCAGCGAGGATGTGACGCTGGATTTTGATGGGGAGCTGACCAGAGAGCAGCTGGATGAAATCGAAACAAAAGCTAACCGGATTATATGGGCCAATGTCGATGTTACTGCCGGCTACCCGTCGCCGGAGGAGCTGGCAACCTTATCTTATCGCAGTAAGCTGCCCATTGATGGCCCTGTGCGTATTGTCACCATTGACGGCTGTGATGTGTGTGCTTGCTGCGCTCCTCATGTCGCAAAAACCGGGGAGATCGGGGCACTCAAGCTGCTGGATACTATCCGATATAAAGGCGGTGTTCGGATACATATGCAATGCGGAGAGGACGCCCTGCTGGACTACCGTGATCGGTATCGGCAGACGGCCGCTATCGCCTCTATGCTTTCCGTTAAACAACGGGATGCTCTTTCGGCTGTGAAGCGGTTATCCGTTCATTGCGAGGAGCTTGAACGAGAGCTGAAGCAGACGCAGCTGCAGCTGGCGGTGGCCTTGGCGGAGCATGTGCCGTCAACCGACAGCCCCACATGCTTGTTTTTGGATTGTCGTGCGCCGGAAGCCGTACGTAAGGCGGCCGCCACTCTATCCGTGCGTTGTCAAGGTCCGTGTGCCGTGTTCGCTGGTACGGATGCTGAGGGGTACCGTTTTGTATCTATGGGTGAAGCCTCGATGCTATTGCTGGAACGGATGAAAGCGGAGCTAAGCGCCCGTGGCGGCGGAAACGCTGAGGCGGTGCAGGGAAGCGTGATGGCTGCCAGATCGCAGATTGAAGCGTTTTTTCGCAACATGTTAATGTAAATTTATGTTGCATTATTGCTCTTTATATGTTATTATAAGACGAATATATGAAAGTAAGGGGACTTATCCATGTCAGGACATTCCAAGTGGAACAACATCAAGCGCAAAAAGGAGAAGACAGACGGGCAAAAAGCCAAGATCTTCACCAAGATGGGCCGTGAAATTGCCGTAGCCGTAAAAGAGGGTGGCAGCGCCGATCCGGCGACCAACTCCAAGCTCAAGGATGCCATCGCCAAGGCTAAGGCCAATAACGTTCCCAACGATAACATCGACCGAATCATTAAGAAGGCGGCCGGAGAGTCCAATGCTGACAGCTACGAGGCACTGCGTTATGAAGGCTACGGTCCCAGCGGCATCGCCGTTATTGTAGAGACCTTGACGGATAACCGCAATCGTACGGCCGCTGATCTGCGTCACTATTTTGACAAGTGTGGCGGCAACATGGGGCAGACTGGTTGCGTCTCCTTCATGTTCAACCAGAAGGGGAAGCTCATTATTGAAGCAGAGGGTCTGGATGAAGATCAGGTTATGGAGGACGCTCTGGAGGCCGGCGCATCCGACTTTGAAGCGGATGAGGATATTTTCGACATAACCACCGAGCCGGAGGACTTTTCCGGTGTTCGTGACGATCTGGAAGCCAAGGGTTATACCTTTATCACCGCAGAGCTGCAAATGGTGCCGGATGTGTTGAGCACCATTACCGATCCTGATGCGGTCGTCAACATGGAAAAGCTTCTGGATATGCTGGAAGATAATGACGACGTGCAGGATGTGTGGCACAACTGGGATCGTCCGGACGAGGATTGATCCATTTCTCAATCATAGAGAAGGGGGGAGTACCGATGAGTCGGATATGCGTGGTGACGTCCGGTAAGGGCGGCGCAGGTAAATCTACCGTTACCGCTGGTCTCGGCTATGCGTTGGCCAAGGCAGGCGAGCGCGTCTTGCTGATCGATTCCGACGCCGGTCTCCGTAGTCTGGACATGATGCTGGGGGTAGCTGGCAGCACTATGTTTGATCTGTCCGATGTTTTTGCCGGTAATTGCGAACCGGTAAAGGCGATCTACCCGTCGCCTATTTGCACGAATGTGTTTATCCTTCCGGCTCCCATTAGTCTGGAAGAGATGTGTAACCCCGACGAGATGCGTCACCTCTGCCGTGGGCTCATGCGTTACTACGACCGGGTGATTATCGACTGTCCTGCCGGGGTGGGTAAGGGCTTTGAGACGGCGGTTGCCGCTGCCGAGAGAGCCTTGGTGGTTACCACTCCCGACATGGTGTGTGCGCGCGATGCGCAGATCGTCGCTCGCCTTCTGGATGAACGACAGGTTAAGAGTCATCTGCTCATCAACCGTCTTCGTCCTGCTAAGGTGATGGATGGTTCCATGCCGGATGTGGATGAGATCATCGATACTGCCGGGATACAGCTTCTGGGAGTGATCCCGGAGGATGAGGCAGTGGCAGTGGCCAACGCTAACGGTCGTCCGTTACCGTCCGACTGCAATGCGGCTGTTTGCTTTGCTAATATTGCCAAGCGTTACGTTGGAGAACAGATACCCTTGGCTAAGCTGGAGAATATGTAAGCGTGGTTAAAAAACAAGGAGGTCACCATGAACATTGCGTTGATTGCTCACGATGCAAAGAAGGAATTAATGGTTCAGTTTTGCATTGCCTATTGCGGCATTTTGAGCCGTCACAATCTGTGCGCTACCGGCACAACCGGTAAGCTGGTTGCTGAAGCCACCGGGCTGAACATTACTCGGTTTATGAGTGGTTCACAAGGGGGCGATCAGCAGATAACGGCCCGGATATCCTGTGACGAGATCGACCTGCTTTTGTTCTTCCGTGATCCCATGGCGGTACAGGGGAGCGAGCCGAACGATTACGACATGCTCCGCTTGTGCGATATTCGCGGTATCCCTGTGGCGACCAATATTGCCACAGCAGAGGTGCTTATCCACGGTCTGGAGCGCGGTGACCTCGATTGGCGTAACAACGTCCATCCCGGTCGCTGACCTAAGGGTGCACGGCTGTGCGCCCTTTTCACATGTAAATCTAATGAGTACAGGAGAATGTTATGGAACTGATCACCCAAGCGCCCCGTGGGACGCAGGACGTGCTGCCGCAGGATAGCTATCGCTGGCAGCATATTGAACGCACTGCTCTGTCGATTGCTCGCGATTTCGGCTTTCGTGAGATTCGTACGCCGGTGTTTGAACACACGAATCTGTTTCAGCGTTCGGTAGGCGAGACCACCGATGTGGTACAGAAGGAGATGTATACCTTTGAGGACAAGGGCGGTCGCTCTATCACGCTGCGTCCTGAAGGTACGGCTGGTGCTACCCGTGCGGTGCTGGAACACGGTCTGCTTAATGGCGCTTTACCTGTAAAGGTGTCTTACGTTACATCCTGCTATCGATACGAAAAAAGCCAGAAAGGCCGCTATCGTGAATTCCATCAGTTTGGCGTGGAGTGCTTTGGTGCGGCGGCACCTCAGGCGGATGCGGAAACCATCTCTCTGGCTCTGTTGATCCTGAAAACGCTTGGCCTTACCGGCGTTTCCTTGCACATCAACTCTATAGGGTGTCCTACCTGTCGGGCTCGTTATCACGAGGCTCTGCGTGGTTATTTTGAGGAACGTAAGGGCGACTTGTGTGAGACGTGTCTGGGCCGTCTGGAACGCAACCCCATGCGTATTCTCGACTGTAAGTCTCCCATCTGTGGCCGGATTGCCGCAGATGCTCCGGTGATGATCCAATATCTGTGTGATGATTGCCGTGACCACTTTACCGCTGTTAAAGCGCATCTGGATGCGGCCGGGCTGGAGTACCAGCTGGATGAGCACATCGTTCGCGGCCTTGACTATTACACGCGCACGGTATTTGAATTGGTGGCGGAAAACGGGCTGGTCCTGGCTGGCGGCGGTCGTTATGACGGCTTGGTCGAGGAGATGAGTGGCATGGCTCAGCCCGGGCTTGGTTTTGCTATGGGCCTGGAACGCTTGCTGATGGTTATGGAGGAGCAGGGGTGTTCCTTCGCTGAGGATACCGGATGCGAGCTGTACTTGGTTTCCATGGGTGCAGAGGCGGCCCAGCGATGCTTCACCATTGCAACGGCGCTGCGTGAAGGCGGTGTTTCGGTGGAATGCGACATTGTCGGTCGCTCCCTGAAGGCGCAGATGAAATATGCTGATAAGCTGGGCGCTCGCTACACCATTGTGGTTGGCGACAACGAGCTGGAGACGGGTGTTGCCCAGCTCAAGGATATGAAGACCGGTGCGGTGGAAGAGGTCCGTCTGGATGATAGCTTGTACACCACGCTGTATAACAAATCGCTTGACCGACAGCTTGCCGGTGTAGCGGATCTGTTTCAGGCAGTTTCCGAGCAAGGCTGATTAAAGAGAGGGTTATAAGATGGCAGAAACGATCAAAGGTTTAAAACGCACCGCCTACTGCGGTGAATTTCGTGAAGAGCACGCCGGACAGCAGGCGGTGGTGTTTGGTTGGGTGCAGCGCCAGCGTGATCTGGGTCAGTTGATATTTGTCGATCTGCGCGATCGCACCGGTATTGTACAGTTGGCGTTTGATCAGGACACGGATAAAGCGGTGTTTGATAAGGCGTTCACTCTGCGCAGTGAGTATGTGGTTGCCGCCCGTGGTACGGTTCGTGTGCGCTCTTCTCGCAATAAAGATATCCCCACCGGTGATGTAGAGATTGCTGTGGAAGAGCTGCGTATCCTCAACAAGGCGGAGACTCCACCGTTTGAGATTGTGGAGAATTCCGTTACCGCCGAGTCTACTCGTCTTAAGTACCGCTATCTCGATCTTCGCCGTGCTGACCTGCAGCGTAATCTGTTGCTGCGGCATCGTATTGCTAAGGTAACCCGTGATTATTTTGATGAAAACGGGTTTATCGAGATCGAAACGCCCATGATGATTAAGTCGACACCGGAGGGAGCGCGCGATTTTCTGGTGCCCAGCCGTGTGCACAATGGCGAGTTTTACGCCTTGCCGCAGTCTCCTCAGCTCTACAAGCAGCTGAGTATGGTGGCTGGCTTTGATCGGTACATTCAGTTAGCTCGTTGCTTCCGAGACGAGGATCTGCGCGCCGATCGTCAGCCGGAGTTTACCCAGATCGATATGGAGATGTCCTTTGTGGACGTGGAGGATGTACTGGCCATCGGCGAAGGGTTTATGAAGACGCTGTTTGACAAGGTGCTGGGGGTGGATATTCCTCTGCCGTTGCCTCGTCTGACATACACCGAAGCAATGGAACGGTATGGTTCTGATAAGCCGGATACCCGTTTTGGTATGGAGATCATTGATCTGACCGAAGCGGTGAAGGATTGTGGGTTTGGTGTGTTTACCTCTGCTGTGCAGGGCGGCGGCACCGTCCGCTGTCTCAATGCAAAGGGTGCCGCTTCCGTGCTTACCCGTAAGGAGATCGATAAGCTGACCGAGATGGTACGTGGTATTGGTGCCAAGGGCTTGGCTTGGGTACGCTGGACGGAGGAGAATTGCAATGCTTCCTTCGGCAAGTTCCTGACCGAGGAAGAAATGAATGCGGTATTGAGCGCTGCCGGCGCCGAGCAAGGCGATGTGGTGCTGATCATCGCTGATACTGTTAAGAAGCACGTGCTGTCTACATTGGGCGCTTTACGCCTTGAGCTGGCCAACAAGCTGAATATTACCCGTGAGGGCTATCATCTGCTGTGGATTACCGAGTTTCCCTTCTTTGAGTGGGATGAAGAAAGCGGTAGCTATGTGGCGATGCATCACCCCTTCACATCACCTCTTGATGAATGTGTGCAGTATCTGGAAACAGCCCCTGACAAGGTGTACGCCAAAGCGTACGATCTGGTGCTCAACGGTATTGAGCTAGCGTCTGGCTCGATCCGTATTACCGACCCAGAGCTGCAAGGACACATGTTCCGTGCGCTGGGTATGTCGGACGAAGAGGCGCAGCAGAAATTTGGCTTCCTGCTGGATGCGTTCCGGTATGGTGCGCCTCCTCATGGCGGCATGGGTATCGGTCTGGATCGCCTGGTTATGCAGATGTTGGGTGCTCCCAGCCTACGCGACGTGATCGCCTATCCGAAGGTGCAGAATATGACCGAACTGATGACCGAGTGTCCTTCGGCGGTGGACGAACAGCAGTTAGCCGAGTTGGGTATTGCCCTCTTACCCAAAAAAGAAGATTAAGTGTGGAAAATAGCAACGGATGGCCGTTGCTATTTTCTTTTGTGAAAAGTTCAATATAAACATTGAAATTCATCTGATAATTTGCTATAATAGAGTATCAATACTTAAGAGGAGATCGTCTGTCCTTATGATCAGAAAGATTACGCCGGAAGAGTTGGAGTCACAACGGCCGTTTACCGAGAATATTCGTCGTCTGTATGCTCAGCGTAAGGGGGATACACCGCCGTTGGCGTTTGTGCGTACCTTTGGCTGTCAGCAGAATGTATCCGATTCCGAACACATTAAGGGTATGCTTTACGATATGGGCTTCGCATTTACAGAGGAGCCGGAGAAGGCAGACTTCATTCTGTTTAACACTTGTGCTGTGCGAGAGCACGCCAGCGATCGAGCATTTGGCAACGTGGGCGCTCTCAAGCGTCTTAAGAAAGAAAGGCCCGATGTGCTGATTGCTGTATGTGGCTGTATGGTGCAGCAGGAGCACGTGGCGCATAAATTTCGTGAAAGCTATCCCTTTGTGGGTCTTGTGTTTGGCACACACGTGATTCATCGGTTCCCGGAACTGATGCATGAGGCGCTTATCAAGGGGAAACAAATAACCGTGATCCCCAAAGAGGATGGCGTGATTGCCGAAGGTATCCCCGTTTGCCGGGATAGCGCTTTTAAGGCGTGGATACCTATCATGTATGGCTGTAACAATTTCTGCACTTATTGTGTGGTGCCTCACGTGCGAGGCCGTGAACGCAGCCGTTCACCGCAGCTCATCGTTGAAGAAGCACGTCAACTGGTGGAAGCCGGCTACAAGGAGATCGCTCTGCTGGGGCAGAATGTCAACTCCTACGGCAAGGGTGAGGAGCATGGCGTTAACTTCTCAGAGCTGTTGCGACGCATCAATGCGCTGCCGGGCGACTTTACCATCCGGTTTATGACGTCACATCCTAAGGACGCTACCCATGAGCTGTTTGATACGATTGCCGCTTGTAAGAAGGTTTCCCGTCACTTTCATCTGCCATTCCAGTCGGGTAATGATCGGGTTCTCAAAGCGATGAATCGAGGTTACACTCGTGAGCAGTATCTTGACCTTATCCGCTATGCTCGCTCGGTCATCCCGGAGATTTCTTTTACCAGCGACGTGATTGTTGGATTTCCCGGGGAGACACGAGAAGAGTTTGAGGATACGTTGCGGCTGGTGGATGAAGTCGGCTTTACATCGCTGTTTACCTTCATCTATTCGCCACGTGTCGGTACACCGGCGGCGACCCTGCCGGATCCCATCGCACCGGATGAAAAGGTAGCCTGGCTGAAGGAATTGACTGCTTTACAGGAGAAGAAATCGGGTGAACGGCTAAAACAGCTGGTAGGTACCGTCCAACGAGCACTCTTGGAAAATGCAGCGGATGGTTATCTGGAAGCGCGATTACCGGAAAACAGCGTGGTTCGCGTTGCTGGTGATCCTTCTTTGGTCGGACGCTATGCGACGGTGCGTGTCAATGATGCCCGTAGTTGGATAATGAATGGTGAAATATGTGAAATTGAATGATAAGGAGAATGTATGATGGAAGTTTTAGTAGAGATGGCCATTGATCTGGCCTGTCAGCTGCAGGAAGATGAGCGTTATCTGGCACTGCGCAAGGCGCAGCAGGACGCAGACGATGATGAAACGCTGCAGCAGCTTATTGGCGAATTTAACATTAAGCGCATGGCGATCAACACAGAGGAGACCCGTGAAGATGGTGAGCGTGATGCGGACAAGTTGCGCCTTCTCAATCAGGAGCTGCGAGATGTTTATGCCAGTATCATGCAGAACGAGCACATGATCGCTTATAATGATGCCAAGACCGCATTGGACGGTCTCGTGGGCAAGATCCAGGCCGCCATTTCCTTAGCGGTTCAGGGACAGGATCCTCGCATGGCAGCTCAAGAGAGCGCTTGTAACGGCGACTGCAGTGCTTGCGGCGGTTGCCATTAAGGAAAACTAAGATTGACAAGGAAGGCCGAAGATATGGCGGAAATGACTCCGATGATGCAGCAATATCTGCAGATAAAGGAACAATACAAAGATGCCATTGTTTTCTTTCGCTTGGGCGACTTTTATGAAATGTTCTTTGACGATGCTAAGATTGCATCCAAGGAACTGGAGCTGACCCTGACCGGACGTGACTGTGGACAGAAGGAACGAGCCCCCATGTGTGGTGTTCCGTTCCACAGCTACGAGTCCTATGTGGCCCGGTTGGTTTCCAAGGGCTTTAAAGTAGCCATTTGCGAACAAGTGGAGGATCCTACGCTGGCTAAGGGATTGGTGCGCCGTGATATCATCCGTGTGGTGACACCTGGTACGGTGATCGAGGGCAGTATGCTGGATGAAAGCCGTAACAATTACCTCGCTGTCCTGTATGGCGGTAGGGCTAATGGCACCTGCGGCGTTTGCTTCTGTGATTGCTCTACCGGTGAGGTTCAGTTGACCACCCTGCAGGGGGAGGATCTCTCTCTGCGCATCAGCAACGAGTTGGGCCGTTTCAATCCCAGCGAGATCATCGTCAATCCTGCGCTGGCGGACAACGGAGAAGTGCGTGAATTTGTAGAAAAGCGCCTTAACGGTCGGCTGGAAGTGTTGCCGGAAGACGAATACACCGAGAGCAAGTGCGAAGCGGCCGTGATGCAACAATATGGTATCGAGTCGGCGGATGCCCTTGGGATGGCCGGTATGCCACTGGCTATGTGTGCTCTGGGATGTACGTTGTTATATCTTCGCAGTACGCAGATGCTGGGCCTGGAACGCTTGGCCAAGCCCATTCTGTATTCCGATGCACAGTATATGAAGCTGGATCTGACTGCCCGGCGCAACCTGGAGCTTATTGAAACCATGCGCTCTATGGAAAAGAAGGGCTCTCTCCTTGGCGTGCTCGATCACACCCGTACTGCCATGGGCAAGCGCCTTATGCGTAGCTGGATCGAACAGCCGCTTATTAAGGTCACCGCCATTGAACGTCGGCTGAATGCGGTAGAGGAGCTGGTGTCTCATTCCATCCTTCGCGAGGAGATCCGGGATGTATTGACCAGCGTGTACGATTTAGAGCGCATTATGACCCGCATCGTATATGGCAGTGCCAATGCCCGTGAGCTGCGTTCGCTTCAGCAAACGTTAGAGTGTATTCCGCCCATCAAGAGCGCCCTTGCCGATGCTCGTTCGGAGTCGCTGCAGGAGATCTGGCAGCAGATCGATGAGCTGCAGGATGTGCAGGAGCTTATCGCTGCTTCCATCGCTGACGACCCTCCGTTTTCTGTCAGGGAGGGTGGCATGATCCGCCCCGGTTATTATGCTGAGCTGGATGAGCTGCGTGTGGATATGAAGGATGGTCGCAGTATCATATCTCGCATTGAGGCGGAGGAGAAGGAAAAAACCGGTATCAAGACCCTCAAGGTGGGATATAACCGGGTATTTGGTTACTATATAGAGATTTCTCGCCTGTACAGCGACCAGGTGCCGGAGCACTATATCCGCAAGCAGACGTTGGCTAATGCGGAACGATACATAACGCAGGAGCTTAAGGAGCTGGAAGCTCGTGTGCTGGGCGCACGTGATCGTTCGGTAGAATTGGAATACCAGTTGTTCTGCCAGGTTCGATCCAAGGTAGCCTCTCAGCTTGTGCGTATTCAAACCACGGCGGAAGCGTTGGCACGTCTGGATGTGCTGTGCTCCTTTGCCGAGGTGGCGGTTCGCCAGAATTACTGTCGCCCCACCGTCAACCAGAGTGGCCGCATCCACATCACGGGTGGTCGCCACCCAGTGGTGGAAAGTCTCATCAGTACGCCTTTTGTTCCCAATGACACGCTGCTGGATAATGAAGACGAGCTGGTAGCTCTGATCACAGGACCGAACATGGCTGGTAAGTCTACCTATATGCGCCAGACAGCTTTGATTGTGCTGATGGCGCAGATTGGCTCCTTTGTACCGGCGAAGAGTGCCACCATTGGTGTGGTGGATAGTATCTTTACCCGTGTGGGCGCTTCGGATGATCTGGCGGCCGGTCAGTCCACCTTTATGGTGGAGATGAGTGAGGTGGCCGCTATCCTAAAAAATGCCACCAAGAACAGTTTGATCATTTTTGATGAGATCGGTCGTGGTACTTCTACCTTTGACGGCATGAGCATCGCCCGGGCAGTGCTGGAATACGTGGCGGATCGCAAGACATTGGGCGCTAAAACCATGTTTGCCACGCACTATCACGAGCTGACGGCCATAGAAGATGAGTTGCCGCAGGTTAAAAACTATAACATTGC
>SVPB01000086.1 GCA_015066065.1 Oscillospiraceae bacterium
TACCATCAGCACCACCACGGTGGACGGCCGGGGCTTTACCGCCATTATGGTGGCGTGGCTGGCCAAGTTCAACACCTTCTATATGGTGCTGATCTCCTTCCTGCTGGTGTTCCTGGACAAGGGTGCCTCGCAGGTGTCCACCGACTTTGGGGTGGACGAATCCATCTCCTCCATCGTGTCCGGCATCATCCTGCTGTTTATTATCGGCTGTGAGTTCTTCCTGCAGTATCGTCTGGCACTGCGCAAAAAGAGAAAGGAGGCGGCCCAATGATTGCATTCCTCGTTAGCGCTATCCGTCTGGGCATGACCTTCCTGCTGGGCTCCACCGGCGAGACCATCACCGAGAAGTCCGGCCACCTCAATCTGGGCATCCCCGGCGTCATGTGCGTGGGTGCCGCCTGCGGCTGTTATGCGGAATACATCTACCTGACCGAGGTCGACACGGTCATCCCGGTGCTGGCGGTGATCATTCCTATTCTGGCGACCCTCATCAGCGGTGCGCTCATGGGTCTCTTGTTCAGCTTCCTCACCGTGACCCTGCGTACCAACCAGAACGTGACCGGCCTGGCCATCACCACCCTGGGCGTGGGTATCTCCGAATACGTTATTAAGGAAGCGGACGTGATCTTTTCTACCGCCAGCAAGTATTTCCGGACGCCCCTGCCCTTTGTGGACAAGCTGGGCTGGTTTGGCGAGGTGTTCCTTGGCTACGGTGTTTTCTTCTATCTGGCGCTGGCCATCGCCATCGGCACCACCTTTGTGTTCAACAAGACCCGGGTGGGTCTGCACCTGCGCGCCGTGGGCGAAAACCCGGCCACCGCCGATGCCGCCGGCATCAACGTGCCGCTGTACCGGTATGTGGCCACCTGCATCGGCTGTGCCGTCTCCGGTCTGGGCGGTCTGTCCTTCATCATGGACTACCTCAATGGTCATTGGGAATACTGCGTGGACGCCATCGGCTGGCTGGCCATTGCCTTGGTCATCTTCACCGTGTGGAAGCCCAACCTGGCCATCTTCGGCTCCATCGTGTTCGGCGGCCTGTACGTGGCCAGTGAGCATATCACCGGCGTGAGTCTGGCCGGTAAGGAGATCTTCCAGATGCTTCCCTACGCCGTGACCATCCTGGTGCTGGTCATCACCAGCATCATCAGCAAGCGGCATCAGCCCCCTCAGGGACTGGGCTTGCCGTACTTCCGGGAGGAGCGATAACATGGCCTTCGATGTGACCCTGTGGGAGGGGGAGATCCCCTGCTTCTGTGCCGAAGCGGACACCCCCAACCGGATGACCGCCTATCTCATCGACACCGACCACCCCGTGCCGGCGGTGGTGGTGTTGCCCGGCGGTGGCTACAGCCACCGGGCCAACCATGAGGGAGAGCCCATTGCGCAGTTCTATAACGGATGTGGGTTCCAGGCCTTTGTGGTGCACTACCGGGTAGCTCCCAACCGGTACCCGGCGCCCCAGGCGGACGCCAAGCGGGCCATCCGTCTGGTGCGTGCCAACGCCAAGGCGTGGGGGGTCGATCCCGACCGTGTGTTTGTGTGCGGCTTCTCTGCCGGCGGCCATCTGGCGGCGTCCACGGCGGTACTGCCGGACGATCCGGCGGTGGCGGACGACCTGAGCGCCATCTCCTCCAAGCCCACCGGGGCGGTGCTGTGCTACCCGGTGATTTCCTCCGGTGACAAGGGGCATCAAGGCTCCTTCCAGAACCTGTTGGGTGACCGTTATCCGGCGGAAAAAGCGCTCTTTTCGCTGGAAAAGCAGGTGGATGAGAACACCGCCCCCTGCTTCTTGTGGCATACGGCTGAGGATCAGTCGGTGCCCTTCGAAAACTCCCTGATGATGGCCGAGGCGCTGCACGCCAACGGGGTGCAGACCGAGCTGCACGTGTTCCCCCATGGGGGTCACGGGCTGGGTCTGGCCGTGGATTCGGTTGGCGACGTGGGTCGCTGGGCGCCGTTGAGCGCCGCATGGATCAAGACCTTTTAAACAAATCCGCAGATACTTGTCCGGTATCTGCGGATTTTTTTGTGCAAATACAAAAAATTGTGCATATCCTCTTGCAAGGACAAGCACAATGATATATAATACTACAGTATTAACGCCGTCACCCGGCACCGTGCGCCGGAAGGCGTGTCTGCGCAGGGGTGCGGCGTTTGGTATTTTTTATTCCGATTACAGAAAGGGAAGAACGTATTATGTCTGATACCGCACGTCGAGTTGGCACCGTATCCCGTGGCATTCGCTGCCCCATCATCCGTGAGGGGGACGATCTGGCCGCCATCGTGGCTACCAGCGTACTGGAAGCTGCTACCATCGAGGGATTCCCCTTACGTGATCGGGACGTCATCGCCATGACCGAGTCCATCGTGGCTCGCTCCCAGGGCAACTATGCGTCGGTGGATGCCATTGCCGCTGATGTTAAGGCCAAGCTGGGGGGCGATACCATCGGTGTTATTTTCCCCATTCTGTCCCGTAACCGCTTTGCCATCTGTCTCAAGGGCATTGCCAAGGGCGCTAAGAAGATCGTGCTGATGCTCAGCTACCCCTCCGATGAGGTGGGTAACGGGCTGGTCAGCCTGGACAAGCTGGACGAGGCAGGGGTCAACCCCTATTCCGACGTGCTTACGCTGGAGCGCTATCGGGAGCTGTTCGGGGAGAATAAGCACGAGTTCACCGGCGTGGACTACGTGCAGTACTACGGCGATCTCATCCGGGAGATGGGCGCCGAGGTGGAGATCATCTTTGCCAACCGTCCCCAGGCCATTCTGTCCTATGCGGATCACGTGCTTACCTGTGATATCCACACCCGTGCCCGTACCAAGCGCATCCTCCGGGAAGCCGGGGCCAAGGTGGTGTGTGGCCTGGATGATATCCTTACCGCCCCGGTGGAGGGCAGCGGCTACAACGCCAAGTACGGTCTCTTAGGCTCCAACAAGTCCACCGAGGACAAGATCAAGCTCTTCCCCAACGAGTGCAAGGATCTGGTGCTGGACGTGCAGGAGCGCATCCTCAAGGCCACCGGCCGTCACGTGGAAGTGATGGTGTACGGCGACGGTGCGTTCAAGGATCCGCAGGGCAAGATCTGGGAGCTGGCCGATCCGGTGGTGTCTCCGGCCTTTACCGATGGGCTGGTGGGTACCCCCAACGAGCTCAAGCTTAAGTATCTGGCGGATAACGATTTTGGTGACCTGTCCGGCGAGGCGCTCAAAAAGGCGATCTCCGACAGCATCCGGGCTAAGGACGGCAGCCTGGTAGGCAACATGGCGGCTCAGGGTACCACCCCCCGTCAGCTCACCGACCTGATCGGGTCTCTGTGTGACCTGACCAGCGGCTCCGGCGACAAGGGTACTCCTGTGGTGCTGGTACAAGGCTACTTTGACAACTATACGAATGACTAAGGAGGAGTGCTCAATGGATACCAACGTACGTCCCGAAAGCATGCAGCGCATCACCACCAAGGCGTTAGCCGAGGCGTTTATCGAGGAGCAGGTGGCGGCTGTCCGTGCTCAGGTGGGAGACAAGAAGGTGCTGCTGGCGTTGTCCGGCGGTGTGGATTCCTCCGTGGTAGCGGCGCTGCTCATCAAGGCCATCGGCAAGCAGCTTACCTGTGTCCACGTTAACCACGGTCTCATGCGCAAGGATGAGAGCGAGAACGTGATCCGCGTCTTTAAGGACGGTCTGGATGCCAACCTTATTTATGTGGACGCCACCGACCGGTTCCTTAACCTGCTGGCCGGGGTCAGCGACCCGGAGCAGAAGCGCAAGATCATCGGCAAGGAGTTCATCGAGGTGTTTGCCGATGAAGCCCGGAAGCTGGAGGGGGTCACCTTCCTGGCCCAGGGCACCATTTACCCGGATATTCTGGAGTCCATCAAGCAGGCGGAGGGCAAAAAGGCGGTTAAGTCCCACCACAACGTGGGCGGTCTGCCGGAGGATCTGTCTTTTGCGCTGGTGGAGCCTATCAAGCTGTTGTATAAAGACGAGGTGCGCGTGGTGGGTGAGGCCCTGGGCCTGCCCCACGGCATGGTATACCGTCAGCCGTTCCCCGGCCCCGGCCTG
>SVPB01000087.1 GCA_015066065.1 Oscillospiraceae bacterium
TGCCAATAACGTGCAGTTTGGAGAAGGGGGAGCCGGCACCTTTTCGGACGGCAAGCTCAATTCCGGCATTAAGGATCCCCGAAGCCGCCGGGTGCTGGAGACCTTTGTACAGGCAGGGGCCCCGTCATCTATTCTGTGGCAGGCTAAGCCCCATATTGGCACCGATCAGCTGCGACATACGGTGCGTGGCTTGCGGCAAGAGATCCTGCGTCTGGGCGGTCAAGTACGCTTTCATACCTGTGTGACCGATCTTAAGCTCCGTGACGGGGCTTTGGAGTCATTATATCTGTCCACCCCGGAAGGGGAGGAGGAGCTTCCCTGTAACCGGGTCATCCTGGCCATCGGCCATAGTGCCCGGGATACGGTGGCTATGCTCCATCGCCGGGGCTTACCCATGGAACAGAAGCCTTTTGCCGTAGGGGTGCGTATCGAGCACCCTCGCACCATGATCGATCAGAGTCAATACGGGGCGGCTGCCGGCCACCCGGCGCTGGGGGCGGCGGACTATAAGCTACACGTGACCCCCGATGGCGGTCGTGGTGTGTATACCTTCTGCATGTGCCCCGGCGGCGTGGTCATTGCCGCCGCCTCTGAGGAGGGCGGCGTGGTGGTCAATGGCATGAGCGAGCACGCCCGTGATGCGATCAATTCCAACAGCGCCCTGCTGGTGGGGGTGGAACCGACGGATTTCGGTTCCGACGATCCCTTGGCCGGCTTCGCCTTTCAACGGGAGATGGAACAAGCGGCCTACCGCTTGGGCGGCGGCGGTTACCTGGCCCCTGCCCAGTTGGTGGGGGATCTGCTGTCTGGCCGTGCTTCAAAGGGACAGGGAGACGTGACGCCGTCCTACCTGCCGGGTGTCACCTGGACGGATTTGCGGGAATGTCTGCCCGGCTTTGTGCATCGGTCGCTGGTTAGCGCTTTACCACAGCTTGGCCGACAGCTGCGTGGCTTTGACCGCCCGGATGCTGTGCTGACGGGGGTGGAAAGCCGTTCTTCTTCACCGGTACGTCTGCTACGTGACCGGGAGGGCCGTTCTTCTGTAGGGGGTATCTACCCTTGCGGCGAAGGGGCTGGTTATGCCGGCGGCATTTTATCGGCGGCGGTGGATGGCATTCGCTGTGCCGAATGGTTATTACAGTCTTATTAAGGAGGATGTATATGTTTAAAAAAGCACTTCCCGTGTGGGCCAAAGAGCAGGAGAATGAGTTTGCCGTGACCTTGGGCTTCTACTGCAAGGTGCCTCAGGCACAGGAGTCTGCTGTACTACGGGTGGCCACCTCCGGCTTTTACCGGGTGTTTATCAATGGCGAGTTTGTCTACTACGGCCCCATTCGCTGTGCGCACGGTCATTACCGGGTGGATGAGGTGCCGCTTTTTGATCGCTTAACCAGATCGGAAAACCACATAGCGGTGGAGGTGGTCAACTATGCGGTGGACTCCTTCGCCTCTTTGCAGCAACCGGGCTTTATTCAGATGGAATGGGAACAAGACGGCGCAGTCCTGGCGGTAACAGATGTTAAGGCGACAAGCTTTACATATTATCAGTTGATGCAACGGGAACGTAAGATCCAGCGCTACAGCGTGCAACGCACCTTTGCGGAGGCGTACCATCTTTCGCCGGATACGGATGCTTGGCGTATGGGCGGTATCAGCCCCGATGCGCAGCCCTGTGAACTGGCGCAACAGGAGGACAAGACCTTGCTGCCTCGGGAACTGCCTTATCACACCTTTCCGTCTGTATCGCCGGTGACCGTCTGTTCCTGTGGTACGGTTACCGTGGGACAACCGCCGGAGAAGCTGTACCGTAACCGTTCCTTGGATACCACCGCCTATACTGGCGTGCCGATTGAGGAGCAGCCTTTTGTGTTAACCGACGATATCCAATGTCTGACCACCACGCCTGTCGATGTTGTGGCGAGAGAGTATACCGGTACTACCTTCCTTAAGGCTAACGGGTATGAGATCCTCTCCTTGGCGAGGGAATGTACCGGCTTTATCCGGTTAACGGTGCATTGCGATGCGCCAGCCACCTTGCTGGTGACCTTTGACGAGATTCTCACTTCCGAGGGCGATGTGAGTGCACTGCGTATGCAGTGCGTCAACATCCTCCGCCTTGACCTGCAGCCTGGCACGCACACCTTTATGACCATGGAGCCATACGGCTTCAAATATGTAAAGGTGATGGCCTTCACGGGTGATGTGACCGTAACCGACCTGCAGTTGGTGGAGTATGTTCATCCGTATCCTTGTAAGACTTCCTTGCCGGGTGGTGATGAGCAAGAAAAAGCAATCTACGAGGCCGCCTGGCATACCCTGCGGCAGAATGCGGCGGATCTGTTTACCGATTGTCCCACCCGGGAGCGCGCCGGATGGCTTTGCGACAGCTTCTTTATTGGACGTGTGGCGCAGTTCTTTACCGGTGAGACTCTGATGGAAAAGCAGTTTCTGGAGAATTTTATTCTGCCCGATCGCCTGCCGGATGTGCCGGACGGCATGGTTCCCATGTGCTATCCCTCCGATCATCGCAACGGTGAATTTATTCTCAACTGGGGTCTGTGGTATGTGGCTGAGCTGGACGATTACACGCGCCGCACGGGCGATACCACTCTGGCAGAGCGCTCCCGAGACTTGGTGTATCGGATGGTACGGTATCTGCAGACCATCGAGAATAAGGACGGGCTGTTAGACCGTTTGCCCAGCTGGGCCTTTGTGGAGTGGTCCAAGGCCAACGACCTGGTGATGGATATTAACTTCCCCAACAATATGATCTACCAGTATATGCTGCGTGCCGCCGGTCATCTTTATGGAGACACCCTCTTGCTGGATAAAGCTGATGCCCTCAAGCAAACGATTTTGGTTCGCTCCTTCAACGGAGAGTTCTTTGTGGATAACGAGGTGTATCGTGACGGCGTTCCTGTTTCCACCGGGGAGACCTCCGAGACCTGCCAATATCACGCCTTTTTCTTTGGCGTTGCCACCCCCGAAAGCCATCCGCAGCTGTGGAAGACCCTGACCACCGAGTTTGGCCCTCAGCGAGCGATCACAGGGGCTTACCCCAAGGTATATCCCTCCAACGCTTTTACCGGCAACGTACTGCGGTTGGACGTATTGCTGCGCTACGGCTTATACGAGCAATGCCGCCGCGAGGTAGTGGGTTATTACGCTGACATGGCACGCATTACCGGCACCCTGTGGGAGAATATGACCTCGACAGCCAGCTGTAACCATGGCTTCGCTGCCTATCCGGCGTATCTTCTATATTATGCCATGCAGCAGAAAGAACCGCCATTCACCCTTCGATAAACGTCAAAAAAGCCGTGAGACCTCGGTCTCACGGCTTTTCTTATGTCGTTTACAGAGTGTATCCACGCTCGGCCATAAACGCCTTGGCACGACGGCCGTCAAAGGCTTTGGGCGAGAGGCTTTCCCGCACGCAGACAGCCGCCGCAAAGCCGCAGGCTTCTCCGGTAGCGGTCATGTTACCCATAACACGGTAGGAGGCATGGGGATAGAAATCACCGGAGATACAGCGTCCTGCCAGCAGCAGATTGTTGCACTTCTTGGGAACCAGGCATCGGAAGGGGATGTGATAGGGCTGGGTGTGATAGCCACGGTTGCAGTCGGTGGTGTCATCGGATTTGAGCTTATGTACGTCTACCTTGAAGGTCACCAGGCAGATTCCGTCTTCAAACCGCCGTCCTTCCAGAATATCT